>DATJGH010000065.1:0-36706 GCA_035495215.1 Patescibacteria group bacterium | reverse complement strand
GAACACGACGATGTGGTAGGCGCCCTCGCGATGGCGGTCGATGGCGTAGGCGAGTCGCCGGCGGCCCCATGGGGCGACCTTGATGATCTGGCCGCCATCGGCGGTGATCTGGCGGGTGGTGCGATCGATGATCGCGGAGATTCGCTCGTCCGGCGCGTCCGGACGGAAGACCAGCATGAGCTCGTAACGGCGCACGGCCGAAAGCACTCCTTCCCGTGGGTTTGCCCCGCGCACGATCAGATCGGCGGGAGCAGAAAGGTGAGCGCGGAGTCTACCACGGGCCTCCGCCTCCGCCGATCTGGCCTGCTCGCGACACCGGTGGCGATCCCCGTCGAACCGGGGCCGGGCGCACTGCGAACCCGGTTGTATCCTCTGGCGTCGCAGCCCACAACGTCCAGGGAGTGCCCGTTGACCGACACCCGAATCCTGCTCCTGGGGACCGCCGCGAGCGAGACGCTCGAGAAGGTCCTCGGCAAGTCCGGCCGCGTGATGACCCGGATCGAGGATCCCGCGAAGCTCGCCGCTGCCGCGGCCGACCACGACGTCGTCGTCCTCGACAGCGTGCCGCCGCCCCGGACAGTCACGGACGTGACGCGCGAGCTGCGCGCGAGCGCAGACCTCGCCGACGTGCCGATCCTGGCGATCACCGCGACCGACGACGTCGAGGAGCGGATCAGGCTGCTCGAGGCCGGCGCGGACGACGTCATGATCCGGCCGATCGACGAGCGCGAGCTCGATGCCCGGGTCGAGGCCCTCGATCTCCGCCATCGGCGCTCGAAGGAGCTTCGGCCGAGCACCTTCGTGGCGCCGACCCGGCGTCCGGGTCGAAGGCTCATCGTCGTCTACTCGCCCAAGGGCGGCGTCGGCACGACGACCGTCGCCGTGAACCTGGCCCTGGCGATCGGTGCCCGCATGCCGGACGCGTCGGCCATCGTCGACCTGACGCCGATGGGTGGGCACGTTGCGACCCATCTGGACATCCGCCCGAAGCTCACCATCGCCGACCTCATCCGTGACAGCCAGGGCCTGATCAGCCCGGAGATCCTGCGCACGACCTACCTGACCCGCCACGAGCGCGGCCTCCAGGTGCTGGCCGGGTCGCCAAACCCGTCGACCACGCAGCTGATGTCGGCTGACGACGCGACGCGGATCCTCGAGGGGCTGCTCGCCGCGGTCCCGAACGTCGTGGCCGATCTCGGCTCCCACCTCGATGAGCGCGTCCTCGCCTCGCTCGAGGCCGCCGACGACGTGGTCGTGGTCGTGACCCCCGACTTCCCGTCGCTCAAGGCGACGCATGCCTTCTTCGAGTACCTCGGGGAAGCGGGCAGCAAGGTGGCCGAGCCGACGGTCGTGGTCAACGAGATCTATGCCCTCCAGACCCTGACACCGGGCGACATCGAGAACGCCCTCGCCCGGCGCGTCGCGATGCGCATCCCGTACGACCCGCTCCTGTACCTGCGCGCCGCGAACCAGGGCACGCCGGTCTTCGCGGCGGCGCCGACCTCACAGCCCGCCCGCCGCTTCGACCAGCTGGCCGCCATCCTCATGGGCGAGGACGCGCCGATCGCCGCGCCGGAGCAGCGTCGCCGGGGCCTTGCCGGGATCTTCGGGGGCAGGGGCTAGGCCTGCCGGGACCCGCCTCCGCGGAGGCGCTCCCTCAGTGACTCGCGCCAGAGGCGGGCGGGATGGCGAACGACTCCTGGTCGTCCTCCGCCAGCGCCTCGTAGTGCGCGACGACGATGTCCTCGATGAGCTCGCGTGCCCCGGGGACGAGCCGGGGCTCGAGCAGGTTCGGCCCGACCCACGCGTACAGCGAGGCGGCGTCCTGCCACTCCTCGAAGAGGACGGCCTCCTCGCCGCCGTCGGCCTGCAGCCGGCGCGCGAGCTTGACGTAGAGGAGCCCGGGCTGGGCGCGGAGCAGCGCGACCTGTCGGCGGAAGACGGCGTTGAACGCGCCGACGCGTGCCGCGCTCACCCGTGCTCGTAGGACGCGAACGATCACGCTCTGTGCTCCAACGTTGCCCCGGTGCGATCGCTCGCCCCGCCGGGCCCCGCGAGCCTGCGATCGCGCGACCGCCGCCGGCCGCTCGCCCGCCAGTTTGACAGGCACGCGCGGCCGGCCCAAGGCCCTGATCTTGCGGGTGCGTTGCAATCGCATCGACGGCGCCGATTCGGCGCGAGATTCGACGCGAAGGGCGCCAGGACCGTCGGGAATCGAAGAGCGCGCCGGCGAGGCCGGCGCGCTCCCTCCGTTGCTGACCGGGTTGCTTAGACCCGGGTGTTTCCCACCGTCGAGTCCGTCCTGGCGGCGTCGTACGTGGCCTGAGTCTCGGCGTTGAACTTCGGCCCGTACATGTTTCGCACGCCGGAGTAGCCGTACGAGTTCAGCGAGCTCAGGACGCCGCCGTTGCCGCTGGATTCGTTGACGCCCTCCAGCCAGCCGCCGCCGGACGAGCCGCCCGTCATGTCGCAGGCGAGCGCCCAGGTGGCGTTGCCGGTGCCGGGATCCTGCCCGACCGGGCCGGCGCAGTACGTCAGGTCGTTGCCGTGGTACTTGCCGGCTGCCGGGAAGCCGAACGCCGCGAGTCGGTCACCTGCGCTCACGGTGCCGATCCCAAGCGTGTAGCCGTCGCCGATGGCTGCGTTGGCGTCCAGCTGCGAGTTGGTCTTGCCACCGGGTCCGACGACGGCGAAGGCCCAGTCGTGGGTCACGGCCTGATCGTTGAACGAGCCCGCGCTCGCGAAGTCGTTGTCGACGTAGAGGCCCCCGCCACCCGCGGTCGTCCAGCAGCCGTACAGGCTGCCCGAGCAGGCCGTCGTGAAGGTCGCGGGCTGGCGATCCCACGAGGGCATGAACAGCCAGTTCGTGGCGAACTCGCCCGTCGACTCGTCGATCGCGCAGTGGCCGGCGGTGAGCACCATGGAGAAGCCTGCCCTGCCCTGGTCGGAGACGACCGAGCCGGAGCACTGCCAGTCCCCGCCGCCCATATGGAAGTAGACCTTGCCGACCCGGTCGCGGACCTCGCCGTTGCCCGCGAAGGACTTGCCGGTGACGATGTTGCTCCCACCGCCCCCACCCGGTCGGGCGCGAGGCACGAACTTCCCGTTCTCCTTCACGAAGTCGCGCGGCTGGGCGGCGGCCATGCGCGCCGGAGTCCAATAGGCGATGACCTGGTCACGCTCCGACTGGGCGCCCGGCTTCGCGCTGGCAGGCGCGACGACGAGCGGGACGATGAGCAACGCGAGCACGGTGCCGATGGCAAGCGAATCGCGACGACGCACGGCAGGACTCCCCCACTTCCGTTCGATGGCTGAACTCTTGGCGCGGATGCTACGCAGGATGGGCGCGCGGTTCCATCGCTGGAATCGCTTCTGGTGCGCCGCGGCACCGAGCGTGCGCGCCTCGTGCCGGAGGCGGGATTCGAACCCGCACGCCCTCGCGGGCAGCCGAGTTTAAGTCGGCCGCGTCTGCCCTTCCGCCACTCCGGCCCGGGCAGGGTACGTCACAGCCCGAAGAGGCTGATCGCGTTGACCCCGCGGATCGCGTCGCGCTGATCCGCCGGCAGGGCGGCTGTGTTGGCGAGGGAGCCGGCCACGTCGTGGACCTGGTGCGGCCAGTCGGTCCCGAACAGGACGCGGTCCGCCCCGACCACCGAGATGAGGTAGCGCAGCGCGCCGAGGTCGTAGGTGATGCAGTCGTAGTACATGCGCCGCAGGTAGTCGGTCGGGTGCGCGGTCATCCGCCGGCGGCTGGCCAGCTCCACTTCGTCACCTTTCTCGAACCGGCCGATGAGGTAGGGCATCGCGGCGCCGCCGTGGGCGACGATCAGCTTCAGGTTCGGATACCGGTCCAGGAAGCCGTCGAACACCATCCGCGTCACGGCCAGGGTGGTGTCGAAGATGAAGCCCACCGCCCAGGACAGGTCGTACGTGCCCAGGTCCATCAGGTCGGCACCCGGAGGCTCCCCGGGGTGGACGAGCACGGGCAGCGCCCGGCGGTCGATCTCGGACCAGATCGGCCCGAACGCTTCCTCGGTCAGGCTCCGGCCGGCGACGTTGGCGAGGACCATCACGCCCACCGCGCCGAGGTCCGCCGACCGGCGGAGCTCCTCGACCGCACGCTCCGGGTACTGCCACGGGAGCGAGGTGAACCACTTGATCCGGCCGGGGTATGACCGTTCCGCCACGGCCATCGAGTCGTTGGCGTCGCGGGCGGCCTCGACGCTCACCGCTTCCCCGCCCCAGTACACGTTCGGGCAGGTCAGCGACACGATCGAGACGTCGATCCCGGCCCCGTCCATGTTCCGGATCCGTTCCTCGTAATCGAAATGGCCGGGCTGCGGGAACACGACCGGCGTCGCGCCGCGATAGATCTCGTCGCGGCCGTCGGGCCGGACAACCACGCTGTACGGGCCGCCCGATGCGCGCAGAAGCTCGAGCCAGCGCCGCGTGTACATGTGGGTGTGGACGTCGACGATCGAGCCCTGGTCGAGGCGGTCCAGTGGCTGGGGGAGCTGCCGTGCGCACATGGATCGAGCCTACGCCGTCCGGGTCCTCGCATCCGCCGCGGTCAGGGCGGAATCGGGAGTCAACCGCGTCGGCAGCTCCTGGCGTGGGAGTGGAGGCGACGAGCGGATTCGAACCGCTGAATAGAGGTTTTGCAGACCTCCGTGTTGAACCACTTCACCACGTCGCCTCGGGAGCCGTCGGATTGTGCCAT
The DNA here is from genome assembly GCA_035495215.1 of Patescibacteria group bacterium. Taxonomy (GTDB): domain Bacteria; phylum Chloroflexota; class Limnocylindria; order Limnocylindrales; family CSP1-4; genus UBA5189. Next base: position 31,986 of record DATJGH010000065.1, on the reverse strand, counting down.
ACGAGGCGCGCCGATCCGGAGAGAGCGATGGTGAGGTGGTTGCCCCTCGAGGATTCGAACCTCGCCTAACGGATTCAAAGTCCGCTGTCCTACCACTAGACGAAGGGGCAACGAGCGCGGGCAGGATATCGGTAATTCAGGGACGGCAGGCGAGCGGTGCCCCGACGCACCGAGGTATGCCGTGCCCCCTGTGCACGCCCCACGAAAGGGTCGTATCGTCTCCCGAACCGCGCAGGGGTGGCAGGGTATTCGGGGGCGTCCCGCGGCACGTGTCTCGGTAGAGCGGTCGCCTTCGACACGGTGCTGGATGCCAATGGCGAGACCGACCCGTGTGCGCATGGAGGTCTGCCGATGTTTCGTCGGTTGTTCAGCGCGGTCTGCGCGGCCCTGCTCGTGGTCGCTCTCGGTGCGGGCACCGTGCTCGCAGGCGAGGTGAAGGGGCCGCCCAATCAGATCAACAACACCAACACGACGGGCGCGTTGGATCACGCCAACTCGGCCTGCGCCGCGAGCGGCCTGAACGACATGGACCAGACGGCTGGCCAGACCGTGTCGCAGGTCCAGACCGCCGCGGACTCCTGGAAGTACTACGGCCTGCCAAAGGGAGCCCCCGGCAAGCTGGGCCTGTGCCGCGGCGGCACCGGCGAGCGCTGACAACCCGCAGCGTCTGAGCAACTGGCCCCGGCATCAAGCCGGGGCCAGTCCGCTGTCAAGGGTCCCCATACGGAGGCGAGCCGGCCTCAGCGATACGCGGGCAAAAGAATGGAGCGGAAGACGGGACTCGAACCCGCGACCCTCACCTTGGCAAGGTGATGCTCTACCAACTGAGCCACTTCCGCTCGGAGGCTGCGCGCGCCGGGATTGTTGGTGCCGAGAGCCAGAGTCGAACTGGCGACACCGCGATTTTCAGTCGCGTGCTCTACCAACTGAGCTATCTCGGCCCGGCGAGTCCACCGGGTCGAAATACCGGCCCGACGGCGTGGCGGAGGATAGCACGGGCCCCTCGGCACCCTCAATCGAGCCCCGGCGTTTCGACGGCGTGGCCGAGGAAGGCCGCGAGGCGTTGGACAGCCGTTTCGAGCGCCCGCCGGCCGGCCGGCCGGAGCTCCACCTGAAGGTCGAGGTCAAGCATGGTGACCGAGCGGTCCTCCCGGCGTCGGTACCGTCCAACCACGAGCCCGTCGCGGATGATCACGTGGCCCAGGATGACCTGCGCGACCCGTGAGCTCGCGGGCAGGCCAGGATCGAAGGCGTCGGTCCGGTCACGGAACGCGACGAGCAGCTCGTCGTAGTTGGGCAGCAGCTGGACGGCCGGTGACCTGAACCGCGCCATCGGCTCGGCCGGCGAGGTCCAGAAGGTTCGGTCGCCGGCGGTCTCGCGCACGAGCGGTGGCGTTGCCGCTTCGAGGGCGGTCCGCGCGTCCCCCACGGTCAAGCCCGACCACCAGGCGAGGTCCGCGACCTGTGCCGGGCCGTGGCCTTCGACGTATCTCCGGCCCAGCTCGGCGAGCGCCTCGTCCCGCGATCGTGGCCGCGCCGGCGGGATGCGCTCCTCGACCAGCGCATAGGTCTGCCGCTTCCCGCGGCGAGGCCCGCTGCACACGACCGCCTCGAGCTCGTGATCACTGATGAGGTAGGCGAGGCGCGGGCCGGTAGCTTGGATGCCGGCAGCTTCGAGGCGCGCCCCGAGCTCCTCGCGGGTCAGGGCCAGGCCACCCTCGAGCGCGCCTTCGATCACCGCCCGACACCGCGCCAGCAGCGCCGCGTCGATCTCCAGCAGGCGGTACTGGTAGGCGCTCGCCTGGCGGACGCGCGGTGCGGTGAGGGTCACGAGCCAGCGCAGGTCCTCGGGTGCGACGAAGTGCCACGTCGGGCGCAGGACGTGGAGGCGGACGAGCTCACCCGCGTCGAACGCACGATCGACGTCCGCGTCGACCGCCCCGTCCAGCCGCTGGCCGAGCGCCCACTTCGCGTTCGGGTAGTCCTGGGACTGCACCGCAAGCAGGTGCCGGACGGCATCGACCGGCTTCTCGAACGGTCGCCCGACGAGCCGCTGCGCCGCGAGCCGTCGGATGGCGATCGAGTCGGAGGTCAGCTCAGTCGAGGCCCTTCAACGCCTGTACGTCCGCCTGGTCGAGCGGTGGATCCCCGGTCAGCTGCCGCAGCCGGTTGATCCGGTCGACGATCGCCGGGTGGGTGGAAAACATCGCGCTGGAGCGCTCTTCGAACTTCTTGATCGGGTTGGTGAAGTAGAGGTGCTGCGTCGCCCGGTTGGCGACCTCGAGGACCTCCTTGTCGCTGGCGATCTTGGCGAGCGCCTGCTCGAGCCCGTGCGGGTTGCGGGTCAGCTCGACCGACGACGCGTCGGCGAGGTACTCGCGCTGCCGGCTGACCGCCAGCTGGACGAGGCGGGCGATGAACGGGGCGAGGATGGCCAGGACGATCGCGATCACGTACACGATCGCGACCAGCGCGCCGCCCTTGTCTCGGTCACCCCCGCCCCTGCGGCCGCCGCCCCAGAACGTGAACCGCAGGAAGAAGTCGGCGAGCAGCGCGATCGACCCGACCAGCACGGCCACCAGCAGCGCGAACCGGATGTCGAAGTTGCGGACATGGGACAGCTCGTGGCCCATCACCCCCTGGAGCTCCTCGCGGTCGAGCTTCTGCAGGAGGCCGGTCGTGATCGCCACCGAGGCGTGCTGCGGGTCGCGGCCGGTCGCAAACGCGTTCGGGGCGGTGTCGTCAATGATGTAGACCCGCGGCATCGGCACGCCGGCCGAGAGCGCCATCTCCTGGACGACGTTCATGAGCTGCGGCGCCGACTGCTGGGTCACCTCGCGCGCGCCGGACGTCGCGAGCACGAGCTGGTCGCCCGCGAAGTACGAGCCGACCGAGAGCAGCATCGCGAGCACGATGGCGCCGGTGGTCACGCCGACCGCGCCCTCGACGGCGCCCGTCGTGCCGTAGCCGATGGCGAAGCCGAGCGCGGCCAGGATCAGCGTCACCAGGACGATGAGCACGATCGAGTTCCGGCGGTTGTTCGCCTGCTGCGCGGCGAAGGTCTGGCGGTTCAGCATCGGTGCGCGCGCCGAAACGGCGCGCTGGCGGTTCTGCGGCTCGGCCGGCTCAGCTCAGGCTGAGATCGACGTTGGGGACAGCCGCGGCCTCCGGCTCGGCCTCGAAGAACTCGCGCTTGGTGAAACCGAACATCCCGGCGAGGAGCACGTTCGGGAACACCTGGATCGCGTTGTTGTAGTCGAGGACGCTCGCGTTGTAGTGCTGCCGGCTGAACGAGATCTGGTTCTCGGTCGTCGTGATCTCTTCCTGCAGCGAAAGGACGTTCTGGTTGGCCTTCAGCTCCGGGTAGTTCTCGACGACGGCGAACAGCGAGCGCAGGGTCGAGGTCAGCGCGTTCTCGGCCTGTGCCTGCGCGGCGACGCCCTGTGCGCCGGCGGTAACCGCTGCGGCGCGCGCGTTGGTGACGTCGGTCAGGACCTTCTGCTCGAACTGCATGTAGCCCTTGACCGCGTTCACGAGGTTCGGGATCAGGTCATGTCGACGCTTCAGCTGGACCTGGATCTGGGCCAGCGCCTCGTCGATCCGGTTGCGCCGGCCGATCAGGCCGTTGTAGATGCCGATGACGAACAGCGCGATGACGCCGACGACAACGAGCAGGACGATCAGTTCCAACGAATTAGCCCTCCACGACGGCTCACGCGCCTCGCGCGCGATGCCGACCCCTCCAGTCTACCCGTCATGGTGGGCGGTGAGGGATTCGAACCCCCGACGGCCTCGGTGTAAACGAGGTGCTCTGACCGGGCTGAGCTAACCGCCCGGGTTGATCCTACATGCCGGCGCGCGCGTGCCGAGGTTCGCGCGCTGCGTTCTGTCTCAGACGTTCGCCCGGGGCACGCTCGAGCGTCGTTCGCTGCCGCGCCGGGGTTCCGGGCGGGCCGATGGGGCTCAGATGCTCCGATTGGGACGCTCCGGCGCACCCTGCGCGCCGCGGAGTGCACGTATGAGGCGAAACGATGCGCGGCGATGGCCGGCGGGCCACCGGGTGGTGGTATTGCGTGCCCGGGAAGCGCGTATGAGGCGAAAGCGCGGGCCCCGGAATCTGGCCATCCGCGACGAGCGCCGTCCGCCGCTCAGGAGAGGAGTGGTGCCCAGGCCGGGACTTGAACCCGGATGAGTTGCCTCATACGCCCCTCAAACGTACGCGTATACCAATTCCGCCACCTGGGCATCAGGTTCGCTGCCGGCTCGCTCGCGTGGATCTCTTCAAGGGGTCGAGGGTGTTGGTACCGAGGACGGGACTTGAACCCATACGCCCTTGCGGGCACTAGCTCCTGAAGCTAGCGCGTCTGCCAATTTCGCCACCTCGGCGTGAGATCCACGGCGCACTGAATCGGGTTCAGGTGCCGTCGGCGAGCCGCCATGTTAGCACGTCCCAATAGCGGTCCCCGGGACCCCCGATCGGGCGCGACGATGGTCCTGAAACCGTGTCCCTGAACACGACGTCGTCGTCGCGGAAGGCCAGCGGAAGCACGTACAACCGCGTCGACAGGCGCTGCTGGAGCTGGCTGTATGCGGCCGCGCGCTCCTCCTCGTCGACCGGCGTTCGCGCCGCCTCGAGCAGCCTGTCGAGATCCGGATCCTGCAGCCCCGCGACGTTCGATCCGCCCGAGCGCGTCTGCGACGCGGCGAGCAGCGGGTACAGGTCCGGATCCAGCCCGATGGCCAGGGGCAGGATCGCGACCTGGAAGTTGCCGTGCGCGAGGCGCTCGCCGAGCAGCTCCGACGAGGGCAGCGGCACCAGCCGGACCGCGAGCCCGATGGCGTGCCAGGCGTCGACCACCGCCGACGCGACGCCGTATGCGACGGGGTTCGCCGTCTCCTCGGGGCACAGGAGCTCGATGACCAGCGGGTCCGTGGCGCCCTTGGGCAGCCAGCTCCCGCCGGACTCCTTCCAGCCGGCCGACGCGAGCCGCGCGCGCGCATCGGTCGGATCGAACGGGACCGGCTTGCTCGCGTCCGGGTCGAACATCGCCGAGGAGGGCGGGATCAGCGAGTCCGCACGCGAGCCCAGCCCCCGCAGGACGCCGCCCACGATGGCGTCACGGTCGATTCCCTCGAGCAGCGCACGGCGGACCTCCGGGTCCTGGAAGGCCTTGTCGCGGGGGCGCAGGTCCAGGGTCGCGGCGAGCAGGGTCGTGCCCGGGTAGCGGAGGAGCCGGGCGCCGGGCGTCGCCGCGAGGTCCTGTGCATCCTCCGGCTGGAGGCCCCAGGCGGCATCGAGCTGGCCGGCGGCCCAGTCGGCACGCAGCGTGTCGAGGTCGTCGTAGTAGCGGATCTCGATATTCGACAGGTACGGCATCGGGAAGTCGGCGCGAGGGGTCGGTCGGGCACTGGCGAGCGAGTCGGTCGGGCGCGGCGTCGCGAAGTTCGGTCCGCCGGGCACGCCCGGGCTGACATCCGCGGGCGCCAGCGCCGAGAGCACGGCGCGCTGCGTGTCGAGGAAGACGAGCCGGTACGGGCCCGATGCAATCGGCTGTTCGCCGAACGCGTCCTCGGGGAGCTGGTCCGGCGGGATCTGCTCGAGCACGTGGGCAGGCGCGATCGGCTGCGTCGCCGCCTGGAGGAAGCCGCCGAGGGGCGTGGTCAGGTGCAGCTCGACCGTCGTCGAGTCGATGACCGTCGCGCTGACGTCCCGCCAGGACTCGCCGCCGGGGCCCGTGTACGCGGGACTGCTCAGGACATCGATCGTGAACGCGACATCCTCGGCGGTGATCGGCTCGCCGTCCTGCCAGTGCTGGTCCGGTCGAAGGTGGAAGGTCCAGGTCCGGCCCGCGTCGTCGACCTGCCAGCTCGTGGCGAGGTCGCCGACGATCGAGGTCCCCGGACCGAGCTTGACCAGGCCGCGGAAGAGCAGCGCGACCAGCGCGCGGTCGGCTGCCGAGCGGGCGCCGAATGGGCTCGCGTTGGTTGCCCGCCCGAGGACGCCCTCGACGTACGGGCGACCCGCCCCGGCGGGCTCCGTCGGCTCCGAGGCGCCGCCCGTGGTCTTCAGCGTTGGCGCGAGGGCCGCCACCGAGAAGGCGATCAGGGCGACGGTGAGCGCGCCGATCAGGGCGCGGTCACGGAGCTTCACGGGCGAGCCCTCGGGCTGCGCCTCCGCCGACGCGGAGGCGGGTCAGGCGGAAACGGACGGCGCGAAGATGAACGCCGCGATCGAGAAAGCCACGAACAACGCGATCAGTGCGATCGTGAACTGCCACAGCCGGCGCTCGATCCCGCGGCGGCTGCGGTACACGGTCGAGTCACCGCCGAACGTGCCGCCCAGGCCGGAGCCGCGCGATTGCAGCAGCACGGCGAAGGTCAGGGCGACGCTGACGATGAGCTGGCCGGCGGCCAGGACGGGATTCACGGGGTTCGGGTCCTCCTGCGTGACAGCGCGCGGATGTTAGCGCAGGAGCGAGCGGCCGGTGATCCCGGGCCATGGCTGGAGGCCCGCGAGCTCGAGCAGCGTGGGGGCGACGTCGGCGAGGACGCCATCGGCGAGCGCCCGGCCCGTCATGCCCGCGCCGGCGATCACGATCGGAACCGGGTTGAGCGAGTGCGCGGTGATCGGGCTGCCGTCCGGGCCTCGGAGCGCGTCGGCGTTGCCGTGATCGGCGGTGACGATGAGCAGCGCCGTCGACCCGGGGTCGTCGATGGCCAGCGCACCTTCGATGCGCCCGAGGCACGCGTCGACGGTTTCGACCGCCCGGATCGTCGCCGGCCAGGCGCCCGTGTGGCCGACCATGTCCGGGTTCGCGAAGTTCGCGACGATCACGTCGTACTCGCCCGATTCGATGCCCCGGACGACCGCGTCGGTCACGCCCGACGCGCTCATCGCCGGCTGCAGGTCGTAGGTCGCCACCTTGGGGCTGGGCACCAGGACGCGATCCTCGCCCTCGAACGGTGCCTCGCGACCCCCGTTGAGGAAGTAGGTGACGTGGGCGTACTTCTCGGTCTCGGCAACGTGCAGCTGCCGCCAGCCGCCCGCGGCGAAGGCGCCGGCGAGGCAGGGCACGACCTCCGCCGGAAAGGCCACGAGCACCGGCAAGCCGGCCTCGTACTCGGTCATCGTCACGACGAGCAGGTCGCGCGGCCCTGCGCGGCCATCCGGGGCGCCGCGGTCGAAACCGGCGAACGCCGGGTCCGCGAGGGCGTGGGTCAGTTGTCGCGCTCGATCGGCCCGGAAGTTGGCGTGGATGATCGGCTCGCCGTCGGCGAGGGGGCCGTCGTGCGGCCCGGCGTCGTGCGCCCCGGCGTCGTGCGTCCCAGCATCGGGCGACGGCGGGTCGATGACCGTGGGGCGAACGAACTCGTCCGAGACATTCGCGGCGTACGAGCGCTCGATCGCCGCGAGCGGGGTCGGGGCGTGCTCCCCTGCCCCGTGGACGATCGCGTCGTAGCCGGCCTCCGTCCGATCCCAGCGCTTGTCGCGGTCCATCGCGTAGTAGCGACCGCCGACCGTGGCGATCCGCGCGTCCGGGTGCGCCGTGCGCAGGCGGGCCTCCAGCGCGGGCACGAACTCGTCGGCGGAGCGCGGCGGCGTGTCGCGGCCGTCGAGCAGGGCGTGCAGCCGGAACGCCGGGACGCGTTCGCGCCGGGCCAGCTCGGCCAGCGCCACGATGTGCCGGTCGTGGGCGTGGACGCCGCCCGGCCCGACCAGACCCACGACGCTCAGGCGACCCTGCCCCTCCCGCGCGCGCCGGCACGCCTCGAGGAGTGCCGGTCGCTCGAAGAACGAGCCATCGGCGATTGCCGCGTCGATGCGTGGCAGGTCCTGGAGCACCGGCCGGCCCGCGCCGATGTTCAGGTGCCCGACCTCGGAGTTGCCCATCTGTCCGGGCGGCAGGCCGACCGCCTCGCCGGACGCCTCGAGCCGGGCGTGCGGCCAGCGGGCGAGCAGCGCGCGCCAGACGGGCATGTCCGCAGCCGCGATCGCGTCGGTCTTCGGGTCGCCGCCGATGCCGAAGCCGTCGATGACGAGGAGGATGATGGGCCTGGCTCGACCGGCGCCCGCCACCTCAGCCGGCAGACGCCGCGCTCGCCGCGCGGGCGGCCGCGGTCAGCCCGGCACGTGCGACGATCGCCGCCATCTCGTCGGGCTTGAGCGAGGCGCCGCCGACGAGGGCGCCGTCGATCGATGGCTCGGCCATGAACTCGTCGATGTTCGATGACGCGACGCTGCCGCCGTACAGGATCGGTACGCGCTCACCCGCGTCGGCGAACCCGAGCGCGGCGAGCGCCGATCGGATTGCCGACGCCATCTCGGCGGCGTCTGCGCCGCGGGCGTTGCGCCCCGTGCCGATGGCCCAGACCGGCTCGTACGCGATCGTGAACCCGAGCGGATCGCCGCCCGTCAGGCCGCCCGGGTCCGCCGCGGCCAGGCAGCCCCGGATCTGGCGCTCGACGACCTCGCGCGCGTGGCCCGCATCCCGGTCCTCCAGCTGCTCTCCCACGCACAGGATCGTGCGCAGCCCGGCTGCCCGCGCGGCAAGCAGCTTGCGGCCGATCAGCTCGTCGGTCTCGCACGCGTCGCGCCGCCGCTCGGAGTGACCCACGATCGTCCACCTGGCCAGGCCGGCCAGCATCGGCGCGGAGATCGAGCCGGTGAAGGCGCCGGCGGGCTCGTGGTGCACGTCCTGCGCGCCGACCTCGACGCCGGTGCCATCTGGTGCCGCCACCTCCGCCGTCGCGAGCGCGTCGCGGACCGCGGCGAGGCAGACGAACGGCGGGCACAGGACCCGGACGACGCCGTCGACGCGCGTCCGGGCGCCGATCGTGCGCGCCAGCTCGCCGGCGTCCGCCGGGGTCGTGTGCATCTTCCAGTTGCCCGCAACGATGACGTGCCGCATCCCGGGAATCATGCCAGCGCGAGCCGCTCGATCCGGTCGAGGGCGCGCTGCACGGCGGAGCGGTGGATCGCGAGCCGGTCGGCGAGCTCGCCGAGCGTCGCTTCCGGCGTCTCGCGCCGCGCCGACGCAACGGCGCGGACGGTCGCCGACTCCTCGGCGAGACGGCCGTCGCCGCTCAGCGCCTCGATCGCCTCGAGCTGCCGCCCGGAGGCCCGGACCGTCCGTGCCAGGTTGGCCGACTCAGCGTTGATGACGCGGTTCAGGTCGCCCCGGAGCGTGCGGGCAACCTGGCGGGTCTCGATCTCGAGCAGGCTCGCGCCCGCGCCCAGGCGCCGCAGCAGGATCTGGACCTGCTCCGCGCTCTTGAGGGTCACCACGCCGCGACCGCGCCGGAGGCGCCAGCCACTCGAGATCCCCGACTCCCGGAGCCAGCGCTGGACCTGCGGCGCTTCGTCCGGTGGCAGGACGAGCTCGAGGTGGGTTCGCCCGTTCACCAGGCTCAGCGAGCCGCGGGCGAGGAACCGACCCCGCAGCCACGCCATCCGGCAGTGCTCCGGCCGGGTGGCCCAATCGAACGTCGCGGGCGGTGGCGTGGCCCCGCTCGAGTGGCGTGCCAGCCGGACGGCCAGGCGGGCGAGGGTCGCATCCCGCCAGCGCTCGCCGAGGTCGAGGCCGGCCCGCTCGGCCTCGCGGTCGCAATCACGTGCCGGGTCGATGCCGGCGAGCTCGGCGCGGAGGGCGAGGACCAGGTCGCGCTCGGAGCCCGACACTCAGGCGGTCCGCTCGACCCGCTCCCGGCGCACCGCCGGGCCCTCGCGCTCGATCGCGCGGAGGATGGCGCTCGCGAGCCGGTCTGGGTCGTGGTGGTGCGGGTCGTCGCGGCTGGCCACGCCGTCGGTCGCGAGATGTGGAGCCGGGTCCACCGCCGGTGGCCACCGCGGCTGGACCGCGTCGGCGGGCCACGGCGCGTCCTCGCCGTTGAACCGGTCGTTGGCGATGACGAGGTCGACGATGTCGGGCTGGGTGTGCGCGACGAGCGCCTCGACGTGGTCGGCCAGGTCGAAGCCCTCGGTCTCGCCGACCTGGGTGGCGACGTTGCAGGCGTAGACGCGGATGCCGGGCGCTTCGGCTACGGCACGCCGGATGGCCGGGATCAGCAGCACGGGCAGGACGCTGGTGAACAGGCTGCCCGGTCCGAGGACGACGATCTCGGCGTCGGCGATCGCGGCAATCGCGTCCTCGGCGGCCTCGACGTCGCGCGGCTCGATCCAGACACGTTCGATGCCGACCGTGTGCGTGATCGTGGACTGGCCGCTGACCGTGATCCCGTCGCGCGTCCGGGCGACGAGGTTGATCGGCGTCCCGGACGCCGGCACGACATTGCCGCGGACGGCGAGCACCCGGTTCATCCGGCGAACGCCCTCCTCGAAGTCGCCGTGCTCGAGTGCGGTCATCGCGGCGAGCAGCAGGTTGCCCAGCGCGTGTCCGCCGAGGGTTCCGGGCTCCATCTCGACCGGCCCGCCCTCGACCCGGCGACCACCCGGGAAGCGGTAGCCCAGCAGCTCGCTCATCAGCGGCTCGGCGTCCGCGAGCGCGGCGACGCAGTTGCGGATGTCGCCCACGGGCGGGATGCCGAGCTCGTCGCGCAAGGCGCCGGACGACCCGCCGTCGTCGGCCACGGTCACGATCGCCGTGAGGTTGCTGGTGTGCTCCTTGAGGCCACGAAGCAGGGTCGACAGGCCCGTGCCGCCGCCGATGGCGACGATGCGCGGGCCGCGGGCGAGGAAGCGCTTCTGGTAGATGACGTCCGCGATCGGCGTCTCCTCGTCCGGCCGGAGCGGCTCGGTCAGCGCCTGGGCGAGGCGCCAGGCGCCGGCGAGGAACAGGCCGACGCCGGCGACGGCGAAGACTGCCCCGCGAATGGGGAATGGCAGGAACTGCAGCGTCAGCAGGTCGATGAGCTGCGCCAGGCCACCCGGCTGGAGGCCCACCGAGAGCTGCCGGAGCACGTGCGCGACGCCGAGGGCGAGCACGAGCAAGCCGGCGAACATGAGCAGGAGCCAGCGCTTCACGCCGATGCCCGGCTGGAGCCAGCGCCGGAGCCTCATGTGGTCCGCCTCGCGACCCTCACTTGCGCTCGAGCTCGCGGTGGAAGACCTCGACCGGCCCGTGCCCCTCCTCGCGCAGCCGGCGCGCCAGCTCCTCGGCGAACACGATCGACCGATGGCGGCCGCCGGTGCAGCCGATCGCGACCGTGAGGCGGCTCTTGCCCTCGTCGCCGAAGGCCGGGATGCTGAACTCGAGAAGCCGGCCGATCAGGTCGAGGTACTCGGCAGCGCCCGGTTGGGCGAGCACGAAGTCGCGCACGGGTTCGGTGAGCCCGGACAGCTCGCGCAGCTCGGGAACGTAGTACGGGTTCTGGATGAACCGCGTGTCGAAGACGAGGTCGGCCTCGAGTGGGATGCCGAACTTGTAGCCGAAGCTGATCAGCTGGATCGTCATCGTGTCCGGCTGGAGGTCGGCGATCCGGGCGAAGAGGCGCTCGCGGAGCTCGCGCAGCGGGAGGTCGGTCGTGTCGACGACGACGTCCGCCTCGGCACGGATCGGATCGAGCAGCCGCCGCTCGAGCGTGATCGCAGCCTGCGTGCTCCGGCCGTTGGCCAGCGGGTGCCGGTGACGCGTCTCGGAGAAGCGGCGGATCAGTGCCTCATCGCTCGCCTCGAGGAAGATCACCTGCGGCCGGATGCCGCGCCCCTCGAGCGCGCCGCGCATCGCCCGGTAGGCGGTCTCCGCGTCGCCGGCGCGGACGTCGAGCACGATCGCGACCCGGGCGAAGCGGCTGGCGTCGTGGAGCACGAGCTCGGCCAGGTTGGGCAGCAGCTCGCTGGGCAGGTTGTCGACGACGATGTAGGCGAGGTCCTCGAACAGCTTCGCCGCCGCGGTCTTGCCACCGCCCGACAGGCCGCTGAGCAGGACGACGTGCGGGCCGTTCGGCCCGTCGAGCTCGGGCGTCGCCTCGGTCATCGTGGGCAGAATAGCGGCTGGCCTCGCGCTATCGACCGGTCCGGCGGATGAACAGGATCGTGCCCTCGAACAGGATGTACAGCGTCAGGCCGAGGACCGCGGGACTGACGAGGTCGCCGCCGGGGGTGACCACCGCCGCGAAGATCGCGATGCCCAGGATCACGAGCCGTCGCGCCCGTCGCAGCCGCTCCGAGGTGACGATCCCGACCCGCGACAGCCCGACCAGCAGGATCGGGAACTCCATCAGCACGCCGAACGCCAGGAACAGCGTCGACATGAAGTCGAAGTAGCTCCGGATGTTGATCGTTCGATCGACGCCCTCGGGCACGAAGCTGAGCAGGAACGCCGCGGCGAACGGCAGGATCACGTAGGCGATCGAGACGCCGAGGACGAAGAACACCAGCGCCGTTGGGATCCAGGGCAGGACCGCGCGGCGCTCCGCGCCGGTCAGGCCGGGCGCGATGAACCGCCACACGTGCCACAGCAGGACGGGCATCGCGAGGATCACCCCGACGACGAGGGCGATCTGGATACGGATCGCGAATCCGTCGCCGAGCTCGATCTGGATGAGCTTGACGTCGGCCGGCAGCTGCCCTCGCAGCAGCTCGATGATCGGTCCGCCCCAGGCAAAGCCCACCGAGGCGCCGACGCCGATGGCGAGCGCGGACCACAGGATCCGATTGCGGAGCTCGGTGAGGTGGCCGGTGAGCGGCATCGAGCCCAGCGCGGTTGGCTGCTCGTCCCGGACGACCTCTGTCACGGGCGCCCGCTCGAGGGCACGCGGTCGCGGGTCACGCGCCCGGCGGGCTCGCCGCGGCGCGGTCTACGTGCGGTCTGGATCGCTGGCCGGCTCGGCCGGCGCGGCCGGCTCGCCGGCGGGCGGGGGCAGCGGCGCTGCGGCGGCAGGCGGCGGAGCGGCCTCGGCCTGTGGCGCAGTCGGCGCAGCCGGAGCAGGCGCGGGGGCGTCCAGCTTGGCCGCGTCGGTGACGTCGGTCGCTGCCTTCCGGAACTCGCGCACGCTCTTGCCCAACGATGCGGCGACGTCTGGGAGCTTGCCCGGCCCGAGCACGACGAGTGCGATGATCAGGATCAGGATCAGCTCGCCGGGGCCGATGTTGGGGAATGGCATTGCAGTCGATTTACGGTAGCACAGGGAGCCGTTCGGACCAGGTTCGAGCAGCTGCCGCGACGCGCTCCTGGAGGTCGGCCGGGACCCCGTTTCCACCCGCCTCGAGGGCCGCCGATGCGATGCCCCTCGACACGTTCACGATGAGGCTGCCGCCGGGACGGTCCACGGACCTCCCCGCGACCGGTCCGTGGACCAGCACCGGCTCGATGGTCCCGCCCTGGGCTCCGACGCCCGGGACGAGGAAGGGCAGCCGCGGCGCGATGGCCCGGACCGCCCGGAGCTCCTCCGGCGCGGTCGCTCCCACCACCAGCCCGACCGTCCCGCCGGGCCCCCAGCCGGTCGCCTGGCGGGCAACCCGCGCCCAGAGCGGCTCCGACGGCGCGGTCAGGACGCCTTCCTCCTCCTGGTGCGAGGCGACGCGCAGCGACTGGAGCTCCGTCGACCCCGGGTTGGACGTCCGGCAGAGCACGTAGGCGAAGCGATCCGGCCGGTCGAGGTAGGCCAGCAGGCCCTGCTCGCCGACGTACGGGTTGATCGTGACCGCGTCGAAGCCCAGCGCATCGAAGTACGCGACCGATTGGCGGGCCGAGGTGGTGTCGATGTCACCGCGCTTGCCGTCGGCAACGACGGGCACCTCCGCCGGGATCCTGCTCCGGATCCGCTCCAGGGCGGCGAAACCGGCCGGCCCGAAGGCCTCGTAGAACGACAGGTTCGGCTTGACCGCGGCGGCGTACGGCAGCGCCGCCTCGAGGACGAGCTCGACGAAGCGCTCGATGCCCTTGACGTCGTGTGAGAAGCCGCTTGGCAGGGCGGTCGGGTCCGGGTCGAGGCCGAGGCACAGGACGGTTCCGGTGGCCGCGCTCCTGGCGGCGAGGCGATCGAGGTAGGTCGCGCCCGCCGTCGCGCTCACGGCGTGCCCGAGGGGCTGGCCCCGGGCGCGGCGTCGGTCGGCGCCGGCGTCGGCGTCGGCAGTGGCGGCAGCTGGTCCGGCGGGATGAACCACTGGGGCCGCGACGGGGCATCGAGACCCGCGGAGATCGTCAGCTCGATCGGCTGCCCCACGGTCCAGCTCGGCGCCGTGCCGGTCAGCGGGATCAGCCACAGGTCGACGACGCCGTGGTCGAGCTTGAAGAACGCGACCGAGTCCATGAGTGGCGACCAGACCGGGCTGAACGACAGCTCGTCGTTGGTCAGCTTGAGCAGCTCGGTGCCGTTGCGGGCATCGAGGATCACCACGTCCGTCCCGAAGCTCGACGTCTTCGTCGCTGCCACGTACCGGCCGTCGCGCGACCACGAGGGTGCGGCGTAGCCGCCGGTCGTCATCGCACTCGTGCGGCCGGTCGCGACGTTGTAGCGCATGATCGTGGGCGTGCCGCGCGTGCCCTCGCGGCTGTTCCGGACGTAGAGCAGGATCCTGCCGTCGGGTGACCAGGCCGGATCCTGGTGGCCAAGGCCCTGGATCTCGGGGAGCTCCGGATCGGTCAGCTTCGAGGTCCCCAGGTTCAGCAGCTTGAGGGTGATGTCGCTGCGCCTCGGATCCGGCCCATCGGAGATCAGCGCGGCCGTCTTTCCATCCGGAGAGATGGCGGGCTCCCGAATGAAGTACGACCAGGTGTACGAGCCGTCGTGGATCTGCCCCTTCAGCAGCTGCTTGAAATCGCCACCCGTCGCCGGGATCTGGAGCAGGCTCGGATACGACAGGTTGTAGAAGCGGACCTCCCCATTGGTGATCCACTTCGGGTTGCCCTGGGCCGGCGTGTTGCGGATGTAGTAGACGCTCGATCCGTCCGCCGACCAGGCGGGCATGTAGTCATGCCCGCTGACGGTCAGCTGGTGGGCCTGCTCGCCGGACTGCACCCAGATGTTGCCGTCCTTCGCGTACAGGAGCGTGCCCGGCACTTTCGTGCGGGGATCGACGATGACCACGTTCGAGGGCGTGGGCGTGCGCACGGGACCGCCCCCGTCGCCGCCCGGTCCACCCGGTCCGCCCGGGAGCGACGGCAGGGAGCCACCCAGGAGCAGCCAGCTCACCGCGGCCACAGCAACCAGGCCGGCTGCCGACAGCGCTGGCGCGGTCGCCATCGGCAGTCGCCGCCCCCCGGCGGGCGGCGGGGCCTGCTCGGCACCACCCTGGACGCGTGGTTTCGCCCCTGCCATTCGGGTCAGCTCGCCGGCGCCAGCTCGACGCCCGGGCCCGGCCCGACCGGCACAGGCTCGGCGTCGAGGATCGTCCGCGCCTCCGGGTGCATGCCCGACGGCGCGGCGTCGCGGATGTCCAGCTGCAGCGACTCGATGCCGCCGAAGCGGCGACTCATGAGTCGGGCCACGACGTCGATCGAATCGCCCTCGACGACCTCACGTGACAGCTCCGGCCAGCCGAAGGCGATGCCGTCGAGGACATCGAGCCGGCGCTTGAGCACCAGCTGGCTATGGCCGCCATCCGCCTCGCGAGCACGGGTCACGGTGAGCCCGAGGACGGCGACCATCGGCTCGGGGTTGCCGATCCCATACGGCGCCAGGCGCGTCAGGTCGCGGAGCAGCGCGTAGTCCACGTCGCGCGCCCGGACAGCGAGGTCGATCGGCTGGCCGGGCACCGGGTCGGGCGCGGGCGCCGCCGCGGCGAGGGCGAGGAACCGCTCGCGGAACGCCGACCAGTCCTCGGTCCGGAGCTCGAAGCCGGCCGCGCCGGCATGGCCGCCGTGGCGGAGCAGCAGGTCGCCGCAGGCGGCCAGGGTGTCGGCAAGGTGGAGCTCGCCGCCGCTGCGGCAGGACGCCCGGACGATCGGCCCGAGGTCCGCGCCCACGATCGCCGGCCGCCGCCGCTCCTCCGCGAGGCGCCCTGCGACCAGGCCGACGATGCCCACCGGCCACGGCCCGCGAACGATCGTCGCCGGCGCGTCGTCGACGGCGTCCGGCGACGTCCGCGCCTCGGCGATGGCGGTCCGCAGGAGGTCGCGGCGCGTCGCGTTTGCGGCGTCGAGCGTGGCCGCGAGGTTCGCCGCCTCCTCCGGATCCTCGGCGAGCAGGAGCCGGGCTGCGTCGAAGGCCTCCCCCACCCGCCCGGCCGCGTTCAGGCGCGGCGCGACGGTGAACGCTAGCGCCTCGAGGTCGATTGCCGCAGGGTCAAGGTGCGCCGCGGCGAACAGCGCCGCGAGGCCGGGCCGCGGCTCGTCGCGCAGCAGCTCGAGCCCGAGTCGCACGATCGCCCGGTTCTCGCCCAGGATCGGCGCGAGATCCGCGACGGTGCCGATCGCCGCGAGATCCGCGCAGGCCAGCGCGGCGTCGCCGATCAGGAGCCGGGCCACGGTGAACGCGACGCCGCTGCCGGCGAGGCGCTGCTCCGGGTAGGTCGAATCCACGCGCTGCGGGTTGACGATCGCGAGCGCGGGCGGCAGCTGCCCGGGAAGGCGGTGGTGGTCCGTGATGATCACGTCGATGCCGGCGTCGTTGGCCGCCGCGACCTCGGCCACGCTGGACGACCCCGTGTCGACGGTCACGATCAGCGCCGCACGGGCGGCTCGCGCCGCCTCGACCGCGGCGAGCGACAGCCCGTGGCCCTCGTCGAGCCGGGACGGCACGTACGGGATCGTCTCGATCCCGAGCCGGCGCAGGGCCAATGTCAGGATCGTGAGGCCCGTGATGCCGTCCGCGTCGAAGTCGCCGAAGACGAGGACGGCCTCGCCGCGCTCCCGCGCGCGCGCGATCCGGTCAGCGACGACGGCGGCATCCGGGAGCCGGGCAGGATCGTGGAGCGAACCGGCAGCGTCGCCGAGGAACCGGCGGACGTCGTCGTCCGAGGTCACGCCGCGCGCGGCCAGGATCGCCAGGGCGCGAGGGCCGAGACCAAGCTCGTGCCCGACCGCGATCAACGTCGGGGGGACAGTGGTCGGAACCGGGAAGCGCCAGCGAGAGCGCGGGACGAGCACGTCGTCAGGATGTCACGACGCGCTGCACCGCCGCTTTCGTGGCGTGCGCTCGCGCTCGTCAGGTACGCGCCGAGGCCGTCAGGCGGTCGCTCGCCGCGCGCCGGGCGAGGCGAGCCGGCCACGGCGCCGGTCCTCCCACTCCTGCCACACGACGAGCAAGGGTGCCGCGTTGAAGATCGACGAGTACGTCCCCGAGATGATCCCGATCAGCAGCGCCAGGACGAACTCCTGCGTCGCCGAGCCACCGAAGAGCAGCAGCGTGGTCAACGTCAGCACGACCGTGAAGCTGGTCGTGATCGATCGGCCGAAGGTCTGCAGGATCGAGTGGTTCACGACCTCGGCGAACGGCTCGCCAGCGTGGCGGGCACGGTTCTCGCGGATCCGGTCGAAGACCACGATCGTGTCGTGCACGCTGAAGCCGATGACGGTCAGCATCGCGGTCACGAACAGGCCGTCGATCTTGACCCCGAAGAGCGTGCCCAGGATCGCGAAGATTCCGACGACGACGATCACGTCGTGGAGCAGCGCGACGAGCGCCGTCACGCCGAACTTCACGTCCCGGAAGCGCAGCGTGATCCAGCCGAGGATCCCGAGCGAGCCGACGAGGATCAGGATCACCGCCTGCTGGATCAGGTCCGAGCTGACAACCGCGCCGATCGAGCTCAGCTTGGCCTGCTCCTCGATCGGGCCGAACTTCTCCTGCAGCGTGAAGGCGATGCCGCCGATCTCGCCCTGGGTCGGCACGGTGTTGGCCGAGCCCGGGAACTGCGTCGGTCCAGGAACGGCAGTAGGTGCAGGCGCGGAGCTCGCGGAGGGCCCGGGCGCCGCGCTAGGCGCCGGGGAGGCGCTTGGCGCCGCCGAGGGCGAAGGTGAGGGGCTCGGCGCAGAGGTGGCCGCGGCGCTGGCGGCGGGGCTCGCGCTCGCGCCCGGGCTTCCGCTCGCGCCCGGGCTGCCGCTCGACACCGCGGTCGGGACCGGCGATGGCGACGGGATCTCGCGCAGGTCCAGCTTGCTCATGCGGATGTCGATGAAGCCCGCGCCCGTGCGCGTGACCGAGGCGTCGTCCTGACCGAGCCCGACGAGCTCGGTGCGGACCTGCTCGGCGGTCACGGCCGGGTCCTTGAACTTGATGGACCACTCGGTGCCGCCGGTGTAGTCGATGGAGAACTTGAGGCCCTCCGCCCCGTTCGTGATCGGCGTGAGCAGGATGAAGATCAGCCCGGGGATCGTGATCAGCAGCGAGACCAGGAAGAACCAGCGCTTCTTGCCGATGATGTCAAACACTGCTGGCCTCGCGGCGCAGCCCGCGGGTCGTCGGGCGGGCGACGAACTCGGCGTCGGTGACGCCGTAGAGCCACGCCTTCCGTGCCCAGTCGCGGTTGACCACGATCCGCAGGATCGAGCGGGTCACGGTGATCGCCGTGAACATCGAGGCGAGGACGCCGACGATCAGGACGAGGGCGAAGCCCTGGATCACCGACGAGCCGAACAGGTACAGGATCATCGCGGTGATGAGGCTCGACACGTTCGAGTCAAGGATCGAGTTCCAGGCCCGGGCGAAGCCCGCCTCGATCGCCTGGGGCAGCGACTTGCCCAGGCGCAGCTCCTCCTTCGAGCGCTCGAAGATCAGGATGTTGGCGTCAACCGCCATGCCCACCGACAGCACGAAGCCCGCGATGCCGGCGAGGGTCAGGGTCACCGGGATCAGCCGGAATAGGGCGTAGACGAGGATGGCGTAGTAGATCAGGGCGAAACTCGCCACGGCCCCGGGCAGCCGGTAGTGCAGGAGCATGAAGAAGATCACGAGCAGGATCGCGATCCCGCCGGCGAGCAGGCTGCTGTCGAGGAACTCCTTGCCGAGCGTCGGGTCGATCGTGTCGCTGGCCAGCTCCTCGACCGGGAACGGCAGTGAGCCGAAGCGGAGCACGTTGACGAGGTCATCCGCCTCCTGCTTGGCGAAGCCGGACAGGGAGCCCGAAGAGATCTGCACGTTGCCGCCGGGGATCGCCCCCTGGATGACCGGGGCCGAGATGACGACGTTGTCGAGCACGATCGCGAAGTACTCGTTGACGTGCGCGGCGGTCCACGCGCTGAACAGGTTCTTGCCGTTCTCCTTGAGGACGAAGTCGACCGTGCGCCGGCCCTGCTGGTCGGAGCCGACGTTCGCGCTGGCGATCTCCTCGCCGCCGAAGAGCACGCACGGCGCAGGGGGCTGGCCGGTCTGCGGACACGCCGGCGAGTTCGTCATGTCGAGCGGCGACTGGCCGGCGGGCGGCGTCATCGCCTGCGGAATCGGCACGAAATCGAGCTTGCCGGTCTGGCCGACGAGCCGGCGGATGGCGTCCGTGTCGCTGATCCCGGGAACCTCGACCACGATCCGGTCCGTGCCCGAGGTCACGACGACCGGCTCCGACACACCGGTCGCGTTCACCCGGCGCTCGATGATCCCCTTGACGACCTCGACGTCGCCGAGGGTCGGCTGGTTGGCGCCGTTGGGGTCGACGCGGTACTCGACCTTCAGCCCGCCCTGCAGGTCGAGGCCGAGCTTGGTCTCGATCTTGCGTGACCCCGCTTCGCCGCTCAGCGCGGGCAGGGACAGGTTCGGCAGGAAGTCGACGAGCAGCGCAAGGATGCCGATGACGGCGATGAGGATCGGTCCGGCTCTGCGCACGAGCGCGGATGATACAGGCGCGGCCATCCCACCGCCGCCAGGCCGTTCGGCGCCTGCCTGGGCCGTTAGTCCCCCAGCGTGGATTTGATCTGGGCGGCCAGCTTCGGGCCGATGCCCGGGACGGCGGCGATCTGTTCGACCGGAGCCTCGCGGACGCGCTTCAGCGAGCCGAAGACGCGGAGCAGCGCGCCGCGCCGGCGCGGGCCCACGCCCGGGAGGTCGTCGAACTTCGAGCGCACGGAGGCCTTGCGCCGCAGGTCGCGGTGGTAGGTGATCGCGAAGCGGTGGGCCTCGTCGCGGATGCGCTGGACGAGGTACAGCGCCTGCGAGGTCGCCGGCAGCACGATCGGTTCCGGTTTGTCCGGCTGGAAGAGCTCCTCGCGCTCCTTGGCGATGCCCGCAAGCGGCATGTCGTGCAGCCCGAGCTCGTCGAGGACGCCCTTCGCCGCGCCGACCTGCGGCTTGCCACCGTCGATGAGGACCAGGTCGGGCATCGCCCAGCGGCGCTCCTCGGCGGAGCCCTCGTCGCCGGGTCTCGCCCCCCGGAACCGTCGCCGCAGGACCTCGCGGTGCGAGGCGACGTCGTTCGGGCCGTCGACGGCGCGCACCCGGAAGCGTCGGTATTCACCGGTCCGCGGCTTGCCGTCCTCGAACACGACCATGCTCGCCACGGTCTCGCTGCCCTGGAAGTTCGAGACGTCGTAGCACTCGATCCGGCCGGGTAGCCCCGGCAGGGACAGCGCCTCGCTGAGCTCCTCGAGCGCGGCGACCGTCTTGCCCTGGTCGGCGAGCCAGCGTGCCTGCTCGCGCGCGAGCATCTCCTCGGCGTTCCGCGTCGCCAGCTGCATCAGCTGTCGCCGGTCGCCACGCTGGGGCACGACCAGCCGGACCGGTGAGGCCTCGCCCGCCGCCTTGGCGCGGCGACGAGCCACGCGCACCGCATCGGGGCGCGGGACGCTGAGGTTCTCGGTCCGCGACAGCGACCGCTCTGCCGGCGACTCCCCCACCCCGTCCGACGCTTCCGCGCGCCGTTCGCCGAGGAACCGCTCGAGGTCCGCCTGGTCGGGCAGCTCGAGCGGGATCGCGACCTCGCGCGGGATGTTCGAGGCCCGGGCGTAGTACTGGAGCAGGAAGCCCGAGACGACCTCGGCGTCGGTCGTGCCGCGCGGGGTGTCGAGCAGGTACACGTCGCGTCCCAGCGCCTTGCCGCCCCGGATGACGAAGAGCTGGACGGCCGCCTGGTTGTCACGCCGCGCCAGGCCAAGCAGATCGAGGTCGGTCCGGGCGAACGCGGCCATCTTCTGGCTCTCCATCGTCCGCTCGATCGCCTTGATCTTGTCCCGGGTGATGCCCGCGTGCTCGTAGTCCTGGCGGTCGGAGGCGCGCTTCATGTCGTCCCGGAGGGCACGCACGAGCGACTCCTGCCGCCCCTCCAGGAACAGCTCCACCTGCTCGATGTCGGCCCGGTACTCGGCCTTCGAGATGGCCTCGATGCACGGGCCCTGGCAGCGCTTGATGTGATAGAGCAGGCACGGCCGCTGGAGCGCTCGCTCCCCCTCCCGGATGTCGATCGTGCACGTCCGGAACGGGAACAGCCGGCGGACGAGGTTCATCGCCTCGTCGACGCTCGACGCCGACGCATACGGGCCGAAATAGCGTGACCCGTCGTTGGGCAGCTTGCGCGTGCGCTCGATGCGCGGGAAGTCGTCGTTGAGCGTGATCTTGATGTACGGGTAGCTCTTGTCGTCCTTCAGCCGGACGTTGAACTGCGGCTGAAAGCGCTTGACGAGGTTGCCCTCGAGCAGGAGCGCCTCACCGACCGAATCCGTGAGCGTGTAGTCGACGTCGACGACGCGGTCGATGACCGACCGGATGAGGTGCTGCCCGATCCCCGGCGTGTCCTCCTTCTGCCAGTAGCTCCGGACCCGGTTGCGCAGGTTCTGGGCCTTGCCGACGTACAGCACCTGGCCCCGGGCGTCCTTCATCAGGTACACGCCCGGGCGGGTCGGGAGCTTGGCGAGGGTCGCCTGGAGCTGTGGGGTCATGCGACCCCGAATCGTAGAACGAGCCGACCGTTTGGCCCGCCGGCAACTGAAGAGGCCGGGCGCGCTGCGCCCGGCCTCTTGCGTCTTCCGTGGATCGGGAGGTCAGCTGCCAGGGACTCGCATGAGGAGCAGCTGGCCATCTTCGCGGCGTGCCGTGTAGACGACGCCGTTGTTAGGACCCGGGCCGCCGTAGACCTGGTTGGGCATCTCACCCGGCAGGTTGATGTGCGACTGGACGACCAGCGCCCACCAGCCTGCGCCGAGCCAGCGCGAAACGTCGACGATGCCGCTCGTCTCGGCCGGTTGCTGGGTCGCCGTCGCGACGTGCGTCCACGTGCCGGCAGCCAGCGAGTAGCGCCAGATCTTGCTGAAGTTCGAGGTGTCTTCCTGGACCATCAGGCTGTCGTGGCTCACCGCGACGTTGTCCGGGTTGCGCATGCCGATCGTCTCGGCGTTCGTGACCACGGAGAAGGAGTCGACCTTCGTCGGATCCGCGGCGTTGAGCACGAGCTTGAAGATCCGGCCGAGCGAGGTCGTGCCGCCGCTCGATGCCCTGTACAGCCGGCCGTTGCCCGCGTCCGTCAGGCGCGAGTTGCCCGTGTCGGCGATGTACACCGTCCGCGGGTCGTCGGGGTCGTAGGCGAGGTCCTCGACCCGGACGAACTGGAAGACGTTGTGCGCGTTCGACCAATCCTCCAGCGCATCCTGCGGGAGATCGGCCGTATCGCCGCGTGCGACCGCGGGATCGACCGGGATGAACTCGCCGGTGAAGTTATCGCCGACGTTGATGTCGAGATAATCGTTGGCGCCATTGAACGGGTCAGCCGGGTCAACCGGGCCATCCTGCGTACCAGTCACCCGGAACGCCCACAACGTCCCGTCATCCTTCTGGAAGGACTTCCAGTTCTTGCTGCTGAAGGCGTAGAGCTGGCTCAGGTTGGGCCGGGCCGGCGTCGAGGGGAAGGTGAACGTGTCGTCGCCGGAGAGGGACACGATGCCGTTCCAGCCGCCCGGGACGACCACCTGGTTCTCGTGGTTGTGGCGACCGGCGCCCGCGAGGACGCGAACCTTGCCGGTGGCGGTGTCCAGCGTGACCGTGTAGCCGGCCTGGCGGACGTTCTGGCCGCCGTACGCGGGATCAGGCCCGTAGACCGCCCCGGCGGGCACCGCAAGCGGATCGTTCGATTCCTCGTTTGTCAGCAGGGTGTACACCGGGAATCCCTGCTCGGGCCCGGCCATGAAGTTCGAGCAGAAGCGGATGAAGCCCTCGTCTGACGAGAGGGCGACGTCCATGTCGATGATCGACTTCGACGCGAGGTCGAGTCGCACCTTCGACACCGACGAATCGTTGAAATCGGCGAACCCACCGAAGGGCACTCGAGACTGCTCGTGGTTGACGTACAGGTCCACGTAGCCGAGCGGGCCCGGCCCGGGGACCACGCCGATCCCGTCCGGGATGCCCTCGAACAGGGTGCCGAAGGCGGTCTCGCCCGAGTTGACCAGCGCCTTGATCTCAACCCCGGCGATGACGCCGCTCGAGGCCACGTACGCCGGGCTGGCCGTCACGTACGAGGGGCTCCCAGGCGGCGTCGCGCCACCGCTGCCCGCCGCCGCAAGGACGGGTGCCGGGAGCGCGATGGCCAGGGCCGCCGCGAACGTGAGCAGGCGGCGGTTGCCGATGAACGGTATGGCTCTCACGATCCGAGTCCTCCTTCGTGAGATCGAGGATCGGGGCGCCGACGACGTGCCTTGGCTGCGTCGCGGCGGACCCGGGCCGGCCGGGCCCCCAGCCCGGTGCGTCCATGCCACGATACCCGGCTCGCGCCGAAGTGGTTGACGAGAGGGGTCGCGGCCACGTGCGTGCCGGTGCGCATTGGCACCGCAAGCAGTCCCCGCCAGACGCTGGTTGCCGGCGGATGAGCGCCCCTCTGCAGACTGCTCCGATGTTCACCGAGCCTGGCCTGCCACATCACCCTCGTCGCGGAGCGATTGGCGAAGTTGCAGGCCGACCAGCGACGTGCCGCGACCGCGCCACCGGGCCCGGTCCTGTGCGTGGCGCCAGCGGGATCCCCGGTTACCAAACAACCACACCCGTCGTTAGGCCGAGGGGGCCTCCTCCCATGCGTGCGCCTGTTGGGTGCCGACACCTGCCCGAGTGCGAGACATCCGAGGCGGCCGACCGCCCAGGTGTTCCTCGACAGTGAGCGGGCCTCGCCGAACGCGGCGGCCTCGACCTATCGGCGCACGAGTCTGCTCATCCAAGCGTGCAAGGGGTCAGGAGCGTGCCGCCGAACCCAGTTGACAAGAGGGGATCCGTACGGACAAGCGAGATCCCGCCGCCCGACGTCGATGTCAACTTCAACACGACCGGGCCGCTGTCCTGAATCTTGCCCCCAGGCACGTCGGCGTACGTTCCCGTGACCGTGCCGCCGGCGAGCGTGCCGTGGTAGACGTTCGTCCAGTCAGTTCCCCGGGCCACGAGGGGCCCTCCAAGGCCGCTCATGCCCAGCCACCAGATCTCATCCCCGAGCTGTCGGAGGTAGTAGACCCCATCGTCGTCGCCATCCCAGGTGCCGGTCAGGTCGATGGCGGACGTTCCGTCCCACGCGATGGTGCGACTATCGCAGGTGAACGGCGCGGCCACGGCCTGGGCGGTTGGGTTGGCGGCGGGTCTGGCAGTGGGGTTCGCGGACGGCGTCGCCGACGCACCACATGCCGCCAATGTCGCCGTGACAACCCCAACCAAGAACAGCTCTCGCCGCATCCCTCACCTCCTTCGATCTCACCTGCCCTATCCCGGGCTCCTGTCTCGCGACCCTACATGGATGCGGCAATCGGCAGATGACGGGCCGTCATCACAGTGTGGTCATGCACCCTGCGGTGGCCGATCGACTTGAACGACTCGCCCCAGACCAACGACGCGCAGCCACTGCGCCGCCAGGGCCGGTGCTGTGCATCGCTCCGGCGGGCTCGGGCAAGACGACAACGCTCGTTGCGCGGATCGCCTGGCTCATCGACGCGGGCGCCGTTCCGGAGACCATCTGCGCGATCACGTTCAACCGTCGCGCAGCGGAGGAGCTCCGGGAGCGGGTCACCGTTGCCCTCAAGCCCATCGGCGCGGACATCGCCGGCCGCGTCCGCATCCGAACCTTCCACGCGCTCGGCCTCGAGATCCTGCGCGGCGCGCGCGAACCGGTCGAGCCGCTCCTCGACCGCGACGAGGTCCTGCGCGCGGTCAGGCCGGACGCGACCCCTGCGGAACGGCGACGTCTCGACACGATCCTGTCGCGGTTCAAGCTCGACCTCGACATCGACCCCGCCGCGATCGACGCGGACCCTGAGGCCGGGCCGGTTGCCCGGACGTTCGCCGCCTACGAGGCAGAGATCCGGCGCCGAGGCGGCCTCGACTTCGATGACCTCGTGGCGCGCGCGCTGCAGCTCCTGGCTCGCGATCCGGCCGCGCTCGCCACGTGGCGTGATCGGTGCCGGCACCTCCAGGTCGACGAGGCGCAGGACCTCGATCGTGCCCAGCTGCGGCTCGCGCTGCTCCTCGCCGCGCCGGCCAATCGGATCTTCCTCGTCGGGGATGACGACCAGTCGATCTACGGCTGGCGCCTCGCCGACGTCCGCCGGCTCCTCGGGCTCGCCGACGAGGCACTGCCCGGCCTGACCCGGGTCGACCTCGAGACCAACTACCGCTGCCCGGCGCCGGTCCTCGACCGCGCCGTGCGGCTGGTCGAACACAACGTCGAGCGCTTCGCGAAGGTGATCCGCCCCGGCCCGAATGCCACGGGACGGCTGGTGCTCGCCCCGTCGGCAGCCGACGACGTCGATCGCGCCGAGGCCGTGCTTCTGTCGTGGCCCGACGACTCTGGGACGCGCGCTGTGCTCGCGCGGACGAACCGCGAGCTGCTGCCGGTCGTCGCGGCGGCCCTGCGACGGGACGTCCCGTTTCGCGCACCGGATCTTCGCCTGCCGATCGAGTCGCCGATCGTTGACGAGCTACTCGACATGGCGCGGGCATACGGCAGGAGCGGGCACGCCTTGCTCGTGCTCGGCCGTCTTCGCCGCGACACGCGCGAGCCAGGCCGGTCCGTCGACGGAGGATCGTCGGATAGCCGGGATGAGGACGACGAGACCGAACGCGACACGATCGCAGCGTCGTTGCTCGCGTGGGCCGCGAGCTGCCCGGATCTCGATCGCCTCCGGGAACGGGTCGCCTCGACGCGCGCGAAGCTCGCCGCGCTTTGCAGCGACGACGCGCCGCTCCTGCTCGCGACGGTCCACGGGACGAAGGGGCTGGAGTTCGACCACGTCGCGGTTGTCGGGCTCGATGACGGCCGATTCCCCAGCGCTCGGTCCGTCGCGGAGGCGGTCGAGCCGGAGCGGGCGCTGGAGGAGGAGCGACGACTCGCCTACGTGGCCTGGACGCGTGCCCGCCGGTCGCTCACCCTGGTTTACGACCCGGGCTCCCCTTCACGGTTCCTGCTGGAGGCGTTCACGCCCTCGGAGCTCGGCCTGGCGGTGCGAGGCGCCTAGGGATCCGGCTCGCCCGCAGGCTCCGGCCACCTACCATCGGGAGCGTGTCGTCCGTCCCGAGCCTGGGGCCGCGCGGCGAGGGCTGGGTCGTCCTGCAGTTCGTGTGCCTCGGGCTGGTCATCGTGGCCGGCCTGTTCGCGCCCGGCCACGCCGACGCGACCGTCACGACCCTGGCATTCGTCGCCGGGGCCGCGGCCATCGTCCTCGGTGGCTCGCTGGCGATGGCCGGCGTGATCGCGCTGCAGCGCGCCAGTGCGCTCACCGCCGTGCCCAGTCCCCGCGATCTGGGCGAGCTCGTGGTGCGCGGCCCGTATCGGCTGGTCCGCCACCCGATCTACGCGGGGCTGATCGTCGCGGCGTTCGGCTGGGCGGTGGCCTGGCTGTCCGGTCCCGCGGCGCTCGCAGCGCTGCTCCTCGTGGTCGCCCTGGACCTGAAGCGCCGGCGCGAGGAGGCGTGGCTGATCGAGCGGTTCGAGGGGTACCGGGCCTATCGAGCCCGGACGAAGGCGCTCATCCCCTTCGTGTACTAGCCGAGGCATCGAAATGAGGGCGGGCCGGTGGCCCGCCCTCATTCGATCGATCGCGCGCCGGCCGCTGGCCGGCGATCCGCTGGCTACGGCGACCCGGCCGGGCAGTCGGTGCCTGCGCCCGGGTGGGCGTCGAAGCAATGAACTCGATGCTGGATGACCGGACTGATCGGGCTGCTGGCCGCGATGTAGTCCTCGAGCACCTGGGCCATGATGTTCTGGGTGGTCTGGCGGGGCACGAAGAATGGGTACCCGTCGCCACCCGTGGCCATGAAGTCGTTCTCGGCGATCTTGTACGTCGAGCTCGACGTCAGGTCGATCGCTGCGCCAGTGCACGACCCATCGGGGGCCTGCGTGACCGCCGAGGTCACGCGGTTCCCGGCGGGAGCCTCGATGTCATACGTGAAGCACAGGCCGGAGACCTGCGGGAACCGGCCCTGCGCACCGGGCATGAGCGAGACCCCGTTCTCGAGCATGGTCTTGAGCTCGGCACCGTTGACCTGCAGGGTCACGACGATGTTGCCGAACGGCAGCACCGCCAGCACCGAGCCGCGCGTGATCTTGTACGGCGGTGGCGTGAACAGCGGACAGAAGCCCGTGCCGGCGCTGAGTCCGTCGCAGGTCAGGCGGTCACGCAGGCCGCCGGAGTTGGTGATCGCAAACTGGACACCGATGCTCGAGTACGCGCTGCGCATCGCGTCCGTGGTGACATCGCCCACGAGCGATTCGCACAGCCGGCCGTCGCTTCGGCCGCACGCGTCGGCCCGGGTGATGTCGACGCTCGACTCCCCGACGACGATCCCGAGCAATGGCTGCAGGGCCGTATTGAGGTCGTTGATCTCGGACTGGATGGCGGGGTCCGGGCTGGTCCCGATGACCCACGGCTTGTGGAAGTCGGCGGTCTTGTAGACAACCTTCTTCGTCACCGGGTCATACACGATCCGGATGCGCGTGAAGCGCACCCCCTTGCTCAGGTTCTCGGTGACAAGGACCCCGTTGGACCGTGTCGTCAGGACCTGCTGGTTCGTGTGATCGCCGACGATCGCGTCGACCCCCGTCAGGTTGTCGGCCAGGTCGATGAGGGGCCCGGTTGGGTTGGTCAGGGTGCCCGCCGTCGCGCCGAGGTGGCCCATGGCAACGACCACGTTGGCGTTCGCCTTGACCTTGTTGACTTCGGCCTGGGTCGCAGTCAGCGAGTTCGAGACGTGGAACGGGTTGAATGCGCCCGGGAAGACCAGCGTCGGTGCGTCGTCATTCGTGAAGCCGACGAACGCAACCTTGGTCCCGTCGAAGGTGACGACCTGCGACTTCGACCATTCGGCTGGCGTGTTGTTGTTCGCGTCGACGACGTTCGATGACACGAACGGGAAGTCGGCGAGCGGGATCAGGGTGTTCCGCAGGTACGCGGAGCCCTTGTCGAAATTGTGGTTGCCGAGGCCATCCATGCCGAAGCCCATGAGGTTCATGAGCTCCATGGTCGGTGTGTCGCCGAAGAACGCCGAGATGGGGGGTGTCGCGCCGACGGAATCGCCGGCGGCGATGGTGATCGAGCCGTTCCGTGCCTCGCCGCGGTACCAGTCGAACCAGGTCTTGAGGAACGCTGAGCCGCCGATCTGGAAGCTCGCGTTCGTGCCCGCCGGCTGACCGGTGGTACCGAGGTTGTCAGCGGCTTCGGCCAGCGGTACGAGCTGGCCGTGATAGTCGCTGATGTCGAGGATCGTGATCTCCTTGAAGTCGTGATACTTGCCGGACGCCTTGGTCAGGCCATACAGGATCCTGCCGCGGGCGTTCTGCGGGCCGGGGATGCCGAGGAGGAACGCGATCGTCGGCGCGAGGTCGATCGCGCGAACGCCGGCCACGGGACCCTGCTTGCGGATGCCCGGGCCGCCGGCGACGAACGTCGAGTGCATGTTGACGTTATGGGCGAGGTCGACCAGGTCGGGCAGGTAGCCATGCTGGCCGAAGAACTGGCTGAACGCGATGCGCTGTCCGGGCGTTGCCGCATCCGATTGGTACGGCGGCCGAAGCACGACCACGACGTCGCCACTCCGGCTCGGATGCAGCGCGTCGACGCCCTGGACGTTGTGCAGGTCCTCCTTGTTGAGGACCGCCGCGACGACCGTGGCTCCCGGGTTCGCCGGATCGGTCAGGTTCTCGAACGCCGACCGGATGGCAGCGCGCACCTCGGCGTACGTGGTCCCGGCCGGAAGTGTCGGGTTGACGTACACCTGGATGGTTCCGCCGGCCCAGCAGGCCTTGGTCAGGTCACCCGAGACGTAGGCATTGTTCGGTGGTGGCTCCGGCGCCGCGGGCGTGAGCACGATGTTGGTCGCGCGGCAGTTGGACGCAGTGTTGTTGCCGCTTGCCTGGAGCGAGATGCCGTCCACCGATGCATCGAACAGCACCTTGCGCGCATTGACCGCCCACCACTGCGGCGCGAAGCCGTGGTCTGAACCGGCGAACGTCGTCGGATCGCCGCCCATCAGGCTCCGGGCGAGTCCGAGCTTCGCGTCGGCCTCGTGGTAGGCGCTTCTGACGTACCCCTCGCGAATCGCGGCACGCCCGTCGGCGACGTGGTCGCCTTCGACGTCGTCGAAGTACGGGTTCGGGTGGCCGTCGATGTCGGTCGGCGTGTACAGCGCCATGAACTGGTGGCTGAACTCGTCGGTTACCGGGTAGCCGACGAAGGCCACGTCCGTGTCTGGCTGGAGCGTGCCCAGGATGTACGTCAGGTACGCGTCGGCGGTTTCCCGCTCGAGGTCGCGACCCTGCTGGACGTACGTCTCCTCGTCGATGATCCGCGCCTCGAGCGGCGCGAAGTCGGCGGAGATGTAGGACGGGAAGTCCTCGGCGAGCTTCTTCTCGAGCTTGCTCTCGCCCGCGCCCCCGGCCGGAAGCGCGTTGCACGCGGCCGTCGAGCACAGGGCGATGACGCGCTCGACCGACGTGAAGTACAGCTTGAACGAGCTGAGGTCGCCGGCGAGCGTGATCAGCTTGGTGTAGAAGCCCGCGGTCTGGCCGGCACGCGCCCCGATGAGGCCGTCCGCACCGCTGAGCTTGATCTCCTTGAAATCGCCGACGGCGAGATCGACGGCCTTCAGGTTCCCGTTCTTGGCTGCCGCCGACCGCACGAGGATCGCGTGGTCGTAGCCGACGACGCCATCAATGACCGAGTCGTACAGATAGATGTCGTAGATACGCGTCGGGTTCTGGGCCGCAAAGCTCGTCGCGACCGTGAGCGCAGTCTGCTGCGCCGGCGCGGCCGGGTCTCCCGAGGGCACATTCGACCAGCCGGCGGCCGGTGCGAAGGCCGCGACCTGGTAGCTGATGCCGAACGCCGCGGCGCCGGCCTGCTCCGTCGCGTTGAGCGGCGCGGCAAGCACGCCGCGGGTCGAGAAGAAGTTGACGAAGTCGACGGTGGGACCGGCGAAGCCGCGCTGGCTCGCCTGGGCCCCACCGACCCAGTCGATCTGGGCGACCTTCTTGCCGGCCCGTTCTGCCGCTTCAGCCAGGGTGTCGGCCTGGAGCGTGTTCGCCGAGGAGAAGCTGGTCGAGGCGTTGAAGTCGGTGACGCCGGCCCGGTGGTAGGTGTTATTGGTCGAGCCGAACTCGCTCGGCCAGGTGCCCGTCATCATCGTGTACCAGCCGACGCCCGTGTTCGGGGGGAACGCCGGCTGCATCCCGTTCGCGCCGCGAGCGCCCGAGTTCATCAGGGTCTGGTACGTGGGCATCGCACCCTGGGCCGCGTACTTCTCCATCAGGTCCGGACGCATGCCGTCCGATGAGAAGAAGAGCGCCTTTGACGTCAGCGGCGCGGCACCGCCGGGTGCTGCGCTGGCCGGGACGACCAGCGTCGTCATGAGCAGGGCGAGAGCCGCCCCGAGTGCGGTGAGCCGGGTACGAACGCGGGCAAAGCCTGGCGAAGCCACGGGGCACCTCCACAACGATGGACACGGGTTGCTCGGGATGCTTGGCGCGAGACGGGTCCGCACTGCGGACGGGGCACGAAAAAGGAGCGGGCCTTCCTCCCCTGACGACTCCTTTGGCCGGGTGTCGACGCAACATACGCCGGATGTCGCACATGCGCACCGAGCATTCGAACGTGCGGGCGTGAACGGTGCGTCAACGCACCGATTTCGTTCGTGACCGGCTTCCGGGCGTCAGCCGCGGTTCGCGTCCCAGCGGTTGATCGCCCTGATCAGTCGGTCGATGCGCTCGAGAAAGGCCTCCGTGAGCCCCCACGGGAGGCTGTCCCGGATCGAGTCCTTCGGGCCGTAGGCGGCGCGGGCGAGGCGGGCCGCCGAGCGGAGGTCGGGCAGGGCGTCGTCGCGCAGCCGATCCGGCAGTGGCGCGAGGTAGCGCAGCCAGCGCTCGTTGCCCATGTCGCGGGCGGCGGCGACCAACGCGTCGGCGGCACGCGCTGCATCCAGCGCCGCAGCATCCACATCGGGCAGCTCGTGGCGCGGCGGTATCCGCCGCACCGTGGTCATCGGGCCGCGGCCACCTTCCGCCGCGCTGGCTTCGCGCTGCTGCCGCTGCCATTGCCCGCATCCGTGTCGGCGTCGGCGTCGGCGTCGCGGTCGCGCCCGGCTGAGCGCGGCGTGGGCCCTAGCGTGTCGTGGTCCATCGGCACGGCGACGGCCCGGACCCGACCGGCGGCCTCGGCGAAGGAGACGTCGGACAGGGGCACCAGCGGCTCGCCCCGGAGGACCCGCGCCAGGTACTCGCCCGTTGCCGAGCCCTTGACCCTGGCGACCTTCTCCGGCGTGCCTTCGGCAATGATCCGGCCACCGCGCGCTCCGCCCTCCGGGCCGAGGTCGACGATCCAGTCCGCGGTCTTGATGACGTCGAGGTTGTGCTCGATCACGACCACCGTGTTGCCGGTCTCGACGAGCCGATGCAGGACCTGGAGGAGCTTCTCAACATCGGCGAAATGGAGGCCGGTCGTCGGCTCGTCGAGGACGTACAGCGTCTTGCCGGTCGCCCGCCGCGACAGCTCGGTCGACAGCTTCACCCGTTGGGCCTCGCCGCCGGACAGCGTCGTCGCCGGCTGGCCGAGGTGGATGTAGCCGAGACCGACGTCGTACAGGGTCTGGAGCTTGCCGGCGACGTTCGGCACCGGCCGGAAGAACTCGAGCGCCTCCTCGACGGTCATCTCGAGCACGTCGGCGATCGAGCGGCCCTTGTAGTGGATCTCCAGCGCCTCGCGGTTGTAC
>DATJGH010000064.1:0-16505 GCA_035495215.1 Patescibacteria group bacterium | reverse complement strand
GCCTTGTCCGCCGGATCGGCATTCGTCGGAAGCCACGTCGGAATGACGTCGTAGATGCCGTACGCCGAGAGTTGCTCGGCGCCGCGCCAGACCCAGCCGTCACCATGAAATGGGACCGGCCGGCCGGTGATGTGGATCTCGGTCCGGAATGCGCCACCGGAATCGATGATCCGAGGCGACGTCACCGTCAGCTTGCCGTCCGATTCGGTGAATGCCGCCGTGACGGCGTCGATGGTGACGGTGCCCGGGATGATCCCGGAATAGTCGAGACTGAACCGGCCGAGGCGCTGGGTCGCGATGGCTTCGATGACGACCCGAAGTGTCGTCTGGTTGTCGACGGGGTTTGTCACGACGTCCACGTCGTAGGTCTGCACGTCGTAGCCTCCGTTGCCCAGGGTCGGCAGCAGAGGGTCGTGGCCGGACGACGCTCCGACGAGGGACGGATCGATCGACGGCCCAGCCAGCCCGTCTGTCGGAACGGTGATCGTGGCGCTCCCAGCAGGCGACGACGGCGGCGTCGGCGGCTGGATCGGGACGCACGCGACCAGACCTGTGCTGAGCAGCCACGTCAGCCAATGCGCGAAGGGTGGCACGCCCATCCGTCCCGGACGTCGGGTTTCCCGGAAGTCCGGGTCGCCTCCTTCGCGCACCGTTTGATCACCTGATCGACGCTGTGGCTGGCCGTCACCCGAGGAACCGGCCGCGACGTGACGGCCTTTTCCATGGTCGTGAAGCGTGTGCCGCTCCCGAATCGACACTCCAGCAAGTATCTCACCGGCTCGTTTGCGTCCTGGCTCCGTCCGTCGACTGGTATGCGCCAACGCTCGCATGTATCTTGTCGTCGTCATGGATGCACGCGAGACGATGAGCGTGAGCCTCGGGCGCACGTCGCTGGTGGTGGCGGCCAGCGACGGCCCTGGTGGATAGGCGCGACCGAACCGCTCCCCCCCGTCCTCGCACCCCAGAGATACCGAGTGAGCTGACCGGGCCTTCGCGCGCCGGCGCGCGGTCCTGACGTGGACGTCCTGCTCGCCGGCGGCATCTTCGTCGCCGCCTACGCCCTCATCGCGTCCGAGCGCTTCGACCGGACCCTCATCGCGCTGCTCGGCGGCCTGCTCGTCGTCGCCTTCGGCGTCATCGACCAGGAAGAGGCCTTTTCGGCGATCGACTTCAATGTCATCTTCCTGCTGGCGGGGATGATGGTCCTGGCGGGTGGGCTCAGCAGGACTGGCTTCTTCGAGTTCGTGGCCGGGCATGCGATCCGCGTCTCTCGAGGTCAGCCCTTCCGGCTGCTGATCATCCTCTCGCTCCTCACCGCCGGGCTGGCGGCGGTCCTCGACAACGTGACCACGGTGGTGCTGCTGACGCCGGTGACGCTGTCGATCGCCCGGACCCTGAAGGTGTCGCCGTTCCCGTACCTGATCAGCCAGATCTTCGCCTCCAACATCGGCGGCACGGCGACCCTCATCGGCGATCCACCGAACATCCTCATCGGCTCGGCCGCCGGGCTCGACTTCGGCGACTTCCTCGTCAACCTCGCACCAGTCGTCGTCCTGATCATGGTCGTCTTCGTCGGCATCATGTGGCTCACCTTCGGCCGGCGGATGGAGGACGACGCCAGCCGGTTGGACACCCTGGCGACCCTGGAGCCGGCGGCGGCGATCAAGGACCGGCCGTTGATGATCCGGGCTCTCGCTGTGCTCGTGCTGACCCTGATCGGTTTCCTGTTCCATTCCGTGCTCGGGCTCGAAGCGGCCACGATCGCCTTGCTCGGCGCCACCGTCCTGATGATCGTCGGGCCACTCGATCCGCACGACGCGCTCCGCACCATCGAGTGGAACACCCTGTTCTTCTTCGTCGGACTGTTCATGCTCATCGAGGCCGTGGTCCACGTCGGCATCATCGGCGGCATCGCCGATACGCTGGCCGCCGCCGCCGCGGGGAACCTGACGGTCGCGACCATGGGCATCCTCTGGTTTTCCGCAGTTGCATCCGCGATCGTCGACAACATTCCGTACACGGCAACGGCGATCCCGATCGTGGAGCGGCTCATCGCCGGCGGACTCGATGGCGCGGTGCTCTGGTGGGCCCTCGCACTGGGCGCCTGCCTCGGCGGCAACCTGACAATCGTTGGTGCCTCCGCCAACATCGTCGTGGCAAACCTGGCGGCTCGCGACGGCCACCCGATCCCGTTCCTGCGGTTCTTCCGCTACGGGCTGGGGGTCGTCATCGCCTCGCTGGTGATCTCGACCGGCTACGTCTGGATGCGCTACCTGGGGTGATCGCGATGCATGACGACGGAGAGCCCATCAGCCGGGGTCAGGTCGATCGGCCCGCTGCCGAAGCGAGGGCGCTCCGCGATTCGGTGGTGGGCGCCGCGCTGTTTGGTGTCCTGTTCCTGCTCAGCGGGATCCTGGCCGCCCTGCTGATCGCGATCCTCCAATCGATCGGCTGGTGGGAGGCGCAGGCGGCCGGGGCTGAAGCGGGGGCCACCGCGCTTGCGGAGCAGCTTGGGCGTTGGGGTGTCGTGCGCGCGTTGCCGTCGGGGCACGCGGCGTGACCTCGCCTGATGCTTGAGAAGACGACGCCCCACCCGACGAAGCGACCTCCGGACGAAGGAAACGGCGCGCCCATGCGCCGCGCCGACCTCGCCGTCGCTGTTCACGCTGTCCTGACTCCTTCGAGCATCTGGCGCTTCGCGCTGGCGGTCGTGCTCGTCGGCATTGCCTATGGCACCCGCGAGCAACTGCTCCCCGATGCGGGCGACAAGAGCCCGTTCCAGACATTCGTCCTCGCAGCTCTCGTGAGCTCGCTCGTTGGCGGGCTCGGGCCGGGACTCCTCGCGACGGTCCTCGGCGCAGGCGCTGTCGTCTACCTCTACTTGCCTCCGTCGCAGGTCCTCGCAGTCGAGGAACGCGCGGATCTGCTGCGGCTGGCCCTGTTCATCATGGAGGGCGTCCTCGCGGCGATCGCCGGTCATCTGATCCACCGCGCCACCGCACGGGAACAGATGCTCACACGGAGCGCCGAGCGATTCGAGCGCTTCCTCCTCGAGTTCGCGCGGTCGCGGCTGCTCCAGTCCGATGATCAGGCACCGTTGTACGAAGAGCTCACGGAGCGGGAGATCGAGGTTGTCCGCCTGCTCGCGCTGGGTCTCCAGAACGACGCCATTGCCGAACGATTGTTCGTGTCCAGGAACACGGTCAAGACGCACCTGACCCACGTCTACGCGAAGCTTGGAGTCCAGACCAGGACCGAGGCCGTGGCGCGGTCCCTCGACCTCGGGCTCCTGCGCCGGGCTGCGATCGCGCCGGTCAGGAACGAGACCGACTTGCCGCCGGAATCCGCGAGCCCGGACGCGCCGTCCCGGTGATCCGGCGCGCTTCTGTGGCGCGCTCGGGCTGGCTTCGCGTGAGAACGAGGCCGTCCGACTCACCGGAAGCCCTGACGTCGATGCGCCGGCCCGCCAGCGCGCGAGCGGCATCCGCGCTCACGAAGAAGCGGAGGCCGCCGTGCAGGACGGTCTCCTCGCCCATGTCCGGCTCGGCGCTGGAGCGCGTCGCGAGACCGCCGCCGTCGTGCCTGAAGACACGAAGACCGAACTTCTCCGGGATCCGATGGCGCCTCCGATTGGAGCGGATCCACGCAATGGCTGCGTCCGTGATCTCCATCGCACGTCCTCCTGGGGGAGCCTGGACCCGAGGACGTCGATGAGGTCGATGGCCTGGTCCGGCCGGACCACCGCCGCGACGCCCTCGGAGCAGCAACCATGGACCAGGGCGGGATCGAGACGGATCACCCGGACGGGTGATTTCAGCGATGTCGGCGCGATCGCGTGGTGGCACCGACGCTGCGGCGAGAACGTCGGCCACGGGTTGGATGCGGCGCGGAATGGCCTCCCACGGTCGTGGCGCTGGGCCTGATTCGGCGTCGAGGCTACGTTTCCGGTTCCGGTCGGTCTGGCAGGCCCTTCGAGCCGCCGTCGGCCGCCACTACCATCCCTCGTTGTGACCGACGCCCCCATCGCTGCCCGCGCGCCCGCCTACCGCGGCTTCCTGTTCTCCGACATCCGCGGCTTCACCGCCTTCGGCGAGCGGTACGGGAACGACGCCGCCGCAGCGGCGGTTGCGCGGTTCCTCGAGATCGCGCGCAGGGCAATCGCGAGCTACGAAGGCGCCGAGATCAAGACTGAGGGCGACGCGATCCACGCCGTCTTCCCATCGGCGTCCAGCGCCGTGCTGTGCGGCCTGGAGATCGTCGAGGGCGCGGCGGAGGTCAATGCCCGGCAGGCGGATCGCCCGGTCGGCTTCGGCGTGGGAGTCCATGCCGGCGAGGCGGTCGAGACGGCAGAGGGCTACATCGGCCGAGCCGTGAACATCGCGGCCCGCCTGTGTGCGCAGGCCCGGCCCGGCGAGGTCCTGGTGAGCTCCACCGTCAAGGGCATCACCCAGGCGAGCATCCCGGTGGGGTTCATCCCACGAGGAACGAAGCGGCTGAAGGGCATCAACGACCCGATCCTGGTGTACGCGGTCACGCGCGATCCCAACGCGAAGGCGCCGCGCGAGGTACGGCGGCCGCTGCTCCTCGGCGCCGCAGGCGCGGCCGCGGTCGCGGTGGTGGCCATCGCGGCGCTGGTGGGATCGCGGCTGCTGCCGGGTTCGGGCGCGAATGCGACCTCAGGCGCGGCGCTGCCGACCGCGCCGGCGCGCCAGCCCGTCTTCGTCGGAGCCCTGCCGATCGGGACGTACGTGTCGACCGCATTCCAGCCTGCGGTCGGCTTCCGTATCGTCGACCCGGGCTGGGCGGCAAGCCTCGACCAGCCGAGCATGCTCGCCCTCGTTCGCGAGAGCTCGCCGCGGGGGAGCGTGAGCTTCCTTCGCGTGCGCCAGGTCATCGAGAGCCCGTGCGGCCCAGGCGAGGAGAGCGCCTCGGCGCCGCCCACGGCGGCGGACCTGCTGACCCAGCTCGCAGCCCTGCCGCACGTGACGCTCACGGATCGAAAGCCGACACAGCTTGGCGGCCTCGCCGGAGAGATGGTCGACGTGCATGTCGCCGACGGCGCCCTCGCGGCGTGCAGTGGCCTCGCCGGCGACGGGGTGTCCCTGTTCGATGTCGGCGGCGAGGTCTGGAGCGCCGCATCGGGCGAGCTGTTCAGGCTCATCGCCGTCGGCGGCGCGGATCAGGCTGTGACGGCCATCGTGAGCGCAGACTGGACGACCACCCCCTCGGTCCAGGAGGTGGAGAACGTCTTCAACCTCGGGGGGAAGATCCTCAACACCGTTGATTTCCGCCGCAGGTGAGCGATCTAGGCGTACTCATCGAAGGCACCGGCGAGCTTCTCGAGATCGCGCCCAAGGCCCGGGGCCAGGGTCCCGGCCTCTGCGCCCAGGGCTGACATCATCAGCTGGCGGCGTCGGCTGATCACCGCCCTTCGCACCTGGGCCCCACGCCTGGTGAGCGTGACGTTCGTTTCGCGCCGATCGTGATCGTCGCGCGCGCTGTCGACATAGCCGCGTTCCATCAGGCGGGCGATGAGGCGACTGGCCGACGGCAACGAGACGCCGACCCGTGCCGCGACGTCACTCACCCGAGTGTCGCCCGCGCGCCCGAGAACGACGAGGGCGCGCCACTGCTGGAAGGTCAGGTCGCCTGGCGCCGCCTGTTCAAGCGCGATCGTGGTCAAGCCGATCGCAGCGAACATCAGCTGTTCAAGCGCGTCGAGGAGGCCCTCTGGGAGCTCGACTGGGTGCGCGCCGGCGGCCACGCCGGCGACTATACCGGCGACGCGGCACCTCTCATTGCGCGCCCGGGCGGGCCCGCCGAGCGTTGGTCGCCGGTGGGGAGCAGGACAGCTTGCTCCCCACCGGCTTTGGTGCACCGGCGGGCGACCTCACCGGGGCACAGGTCGGCACGGGTGGACGGTCGTGCAGAACGCCCGTCCGAGCCCCCGCAGGGGCGGGTCCGTACCAGCCGCAGATGGAATCGGATGAACCTTGCCGCGTCAGGCCACGCCCCTGGCGCGTGAGGGAAGCCGGAAGTAGAGGGCTGCCTTGCCGCCCTTGTCGCCGACATCGACCGTGCCACCGTCGAGCTTGTCGGCCACCTCCGGCGCAAGGTAGATGGCGATCCCGTCCGCCTCGACGACGCGATCCCCGGGCTCTGGCGCGCTGGAGAACGTCAGCCCCACGCCGCCAGCGGTCGGGACGAATCGCGCGCCGGCCGTTGGACCATGCCCCCGCTCGCCGCGCACCTGCACGAGGTGCCTGCTCGCCTCTGCTGTCAGCTCGAGCATCGTCGCCTCCTTTGCTTGCGCTAGGACAACTATTGTCGTATGTTAAGTCAACGCACCACGCCTGTCCAGCCTCCTTCATCCGATGAGCAACTACCACCTCGAGCCCGCCGACAAGCCCCAGGCGCTGACCCCGCAGGCCCTGCGCTCACTGCGCCAGGACCCGGTCCAGGGCATCTCCCGGCGTACGCTGCTCCGGCGCTCGATCGGCGGCGCCGTGCTGCTCTGGCTGACCGAGGTCACCGCCGGCTCGATCGGCTTCCTGTGGCCGAACAGCAAGGGCGGCTTCGGCGGCAAGGTCACCGTTGGCGACATCGATGCCGCGGCCAGCCACATGGACGTGCTCGGGACGAGCCTCAAGGACGGTGCGCCCGCTCATTTCCTTGACGCTCGAGCGTTCGTCATGCTCGTCGATCCTGGTCGATACGAGTTCATCCCCGGGGACGATCCCCATGGCGACGGCGCGACCACGAACGTGCGGACCCTGTACCAGCGCTGCACCCACCTCGGCTGCACGCCCAACTTCTGCCCGAAGAACTTCTGGTTCGAGTGTCCCTGCCACGGCTCGCGCTATGACCGACTCGGGATCAAGGTCGCCGGCCCGCAGTACGGGCCGGCGCCCCGGAGCCTGGACCGGTTCGCCGCCAGCGTCGACGCAAATGGGGTCCTGACGCTTGACACGGGCAAGATCACGCTGGGTCCGCTGCCGGTCCCGTTCGGGCAGCCGGGCATGATCCCGCCGCGCTCGCCGGTGGGCTGCCTGTGAGGCGAGCTCCGTTGGCAGTCACTCGCATCGGGGCCGGGCTGACGGTCAGCGCGGTCCTCGTGGCGGCCTGCGCGGGCCAGGCGACGCCGGGCTGGACCTACGTGCCGATCCCGACTGCCGGCCCGGCGGCGAGCTCCGGCGGCGTGCGATCAGGGCCGCCCTCGAGCGCCGCTGCCTCGGCCGGGCCGTCGGCGGCGGCGTCGGCCGCGACGGCGGCCATCGACATCACGGCGAAGAACATTGCCTTCGCGCCGACGGACCTGACGGCCGTCGCGAACGAACCTCTCACGATCCACTTCGACAACGAGGATGCCGGCGTCCAGCATGACGTGGCGGTCCGGCGCGGTTCGGCGAATGGTGAGCAGCTCTTTCTGGGCGACGTCGTGACCGGGGTCGCCTCGACCGACTACCAGGTGCAACCGCTGGCCGCGGGCACGTACACCCTGATCTGCACGATCCATCCGACGCTGATGATCGCGACACTCACAGTCAAGTGACCGTCGGCATCGGCAGGCCGCTGTCGGTCGCGCGGCGGATGCTGGGCCGGGAGGATGGGCACCGTCTGGCGGCCCTGAGCGCGTGGCTCCGCGGGCACCCGATGGGTCTTGCCGGCCTGGCGTTGCTCACGGGGCTCGGTGCGGGTATCGGGGCGATCATCTTCCGCGCGCTGATCTCCGGGGCGACGTCACTGTTCATCGGCCAGTCGGACTTCGGCCCGAGCGCCCACCCGGTTCACCCGGCCTTCCCGGAGCTCGGAATCTGGTTCATCGTTGCCGTGCCGGCCGTCGGGGGCCTCATCTATGGCCCGCTCATCGATCGATTCGCGCGCGAGGCGCGGGGCCACGGCGTGCCCGAGGTCATGCTCGCGGTGTCCGAGCACGGCGGTCGCATCCGACCCCGGGTCGCGCTGGTCAAGTCGATCGCGTCGGCCGTATGCCTCGGAGCCGGTGGATCCGTTGGCCGGGAGGGGCCGATCGTGCAGATCGGTTCGGCCCTCGGTTCGAGCATCGGTCAGGCGCTCCGCCTGAGCGAGCCGAATCTCCGCCTGCTCGTCGCCTGCGGGGCGGCGGGCGGCATCTCGGCGACCTTCAACGCCCCCATTGCCGGC
This sequence comes from Patescibacteria group bacterium, assembly GCA_035495215.1. GTDB lineage: Bacteria > Chloroflexota > Limnocylindria > Limnocylindrales > CSP1-4 > UBA5189. Next base: position 8,342 of record DATJGH010000064.1, on the reverse strand, counting down.
GTCTTCTTCGCCCTCGAGCTCATCCTGCGCGACTTCGGCGTGCGCTCGTTCGGGGCCGTCGTGCTGGCCTCGGTCACGTCCGCAGTCGTGGGCCGAGCGGCGTGGGGCTCCGCCGCGTTCCTGCAGTTGCCGCCGTTCCAGATCCAGAGCCTGTGGGACTACCCGCTGTACGCGCTGCTCGGTATCGCCGCCGCGCTCACCGGAGTCGCCTTCATCAGGACGCTGTACGGGACGGAAGACCTCGTCGATCGGCTCTGGGGAGCGCGCCCGGAATGGCTCCGCCCGGTGGTCGGCGGTCTCGTCCTGGGACTCCTGCTCCTCGTGCTGCCGCAGCTCTATGGCGTCGGCTACGGTCCGCTCGAGCAGGCCGTCGAAGGCCGGACGGCATTGGGCCTCCTGGTGCTGCTCCTTGTCGGGAAGCTCGTCGCGACCAGCCTGACCATCGGCATCGGCGGCTCGGGCGGCGTGTTCGCGCCATCACTGTTCCTCGGCGGGATGCTCGGAGCTGCGTTCGGCGCCGTGGTCAATGGCCTGTTCCCCGGGGCCGTCGCGCCGCCGGGCGCGTTCGGCCTCGTCGGGATGGGTGCGGTGTTCGCCGGCGCGGCGCGCGCGCCGATCACGGCGGTGCTCATGCTGTTCGAGCTGACCGGGGACTACCAGATCATCCTGCCGATGATGCTCGCGATCGCGGTTTCCGCAGGCATCTCCGCGCTGCTCTCGCGCGACACGATCTATACCTTGAAGCTGCGCCGGCGAGGCATCGACATCGAACGCCAGCGATCCGCCAGCACGATGGAGCTCGTGACGGTTCGCGAGGCGATGGGACCCCTGCCACTCCCGATTCCCGCCGAGGCGCCCCTTGCGAATGTCCTCGATCGATTCGCCGCGGACGGGAACGCCGGCCTGCCCGTCGTCGGACCCGGAAACCGCTACGTCGGCATCCTCATGCCGATGGCCGTCGAGGATGCGCTCCGGGGAGACTCGCTCGACACGCCCGTCGCGGAGCTGATCGAGAGCCCCGCCCCCCTCGTGGCGGACGAGCCGCTCGACAGGGCCGTGCACAGGCTCGTCGGCGACGAGGCGACGGGCCTCGCGGTCGTCGAACCCGGAGACGGCCAGGTCGTCGGATGGCTGACCCATCACGACGTCCTCTCGGCCTATGTCGACGCGACCGCCGGGAGCGGCCGGCGATCCAGCACACGGGAGGCCATGGGATCGGGACAGCCGCCGCGGGTCGCGGGGCTGTCCTGGCTCCAGAACTATCGAATGGTCGACATCGCCTTCGGCGACAGCTCGGGCGTGATCGGGCGGCGGCTTGATTCCCTGCCCTGGCCGCCGTTCGCACTGCCGATCTCCATCACCCGGAACGGGCGGCGCTCGTGGTCGACCCCGGAGACCGTCATCGCGCCGGGAGATCGGCTGACCGTCCTGGTCGCGCCGGGAGCTGACGCAGACCTGGTCGATCGCCTGACGAGCGATCCCCCGCCCGGCCGGAACGGGGGATAGCCGCCGCGAGGCGGCCTCCTCGAGCTAGGCGGCCGCGACGTCGCGGCGGCGGACGACGAGCGTGCCCAGGACGATCAATCCCGCGGACAGGGCGATCAGGACCGCGAAGCGCCACGGCTCAGAGGCCCGCTCGAGGGGCTCGCCGGCCAGCGCCCAGTTCCAGGGCGAGATGCCGCGCCACGGCTTGAGCGGTGTCGAAAGCTGGAACAGCGCGTTGACGACATAGCCGGCGAACATCGCCGCGACGGCAATGCCGAGCACGAACGAGGTGCGTGGGCGGAGGCAGGCGATGGCGTACGCGAGGCTCGCATGCAGCAGACCCAGCAGCCCGCAGAGCACGACCGTGGCGGTGAGGAGGGACGTGTCGATCGAGAGGCCCACGACGGCATCCATCCCGAGCTGTACCACGAGGGTGACCAGCACGATCGCGCCGAGCGCCACCACGCAGGCGAGCATGCGGGCGAGGTAGACCGCTCGGCGGGCGACCGGCTGCGCCAGGATGAGCTCCAGCCTCCCGCTCGTTTCGTCGCCCGCGGTCTGGCCGTTGACCAGGGTGATGCCGGCGAGGCAGTACAGCAGCGGCACGAAAAGCTCGTACAGGTTGCCCCGCAGGAAGCCCGCCGGGCTCCCGAAGTCCTTCAGGCCGAAAGCCTCGACGATGGGCGCCGGCAGATTCCCGATGGCCTCGGAGATCCCCGATGCTCCCTTGAAGGCCGGCCAGAAGGCGATGGTCGCGGCGACGACTCCGCCGAGCCCGACCGACCACCAGAAGGTTGCCCGACGGAGAGCGCCGAGGCCGATCCGGCCGAGCACGAGCAGCGACATCTCAGGCCGCCGCTTCATACAGGTCGAGGAAGGCCTCCTCGAGGTCCGGCTCCTGGATCAGCAGAGACGCCACTGCGTGCCGAGCGAGCACGTCGAGGAGCGGCTGGACGGGACCGATGAGCGTTGCCGTGAAGCGCCGGCCCTCCACTCGCTGCTCGGCGAGGCCCGGCACCAGGGACAGATCTGCCTGCGGCGCCCCCTCGGTGAACCACACCTCGAGGCGCTGCCGAGCCTGCCGACGCAGGTCCTCGACCGTTCCCGCGGCGATGATCCTGCCGGCCCGGAGCATGGCCACCCGGTCGGCGGCACGCTGAACCTCGCTCAGGAGGTGCGATGACAGGAACACCGTCGCGCCGCGGTCGCGGGCCTCGCGCAGGAGAGCGAGGAACTCGCGCTGCATCAGCGGGTCGAGCCCGCTCGTCGGCTCGTCGAGGACGAGGAGCTCAGCGTCGCTGAGGAACGCGACGAGGAGGGCGAGCTTGCGGCGGTTGCCCGTGGACAGCTCGCGGACGGGACGGGCCAGGTCGAGCCGGAGGCGCTCGGCAAGGAGGTCGCGCCGTCGGCGGTCGAACCCGCCCCGGAGCGCGCCGACCATCGCCACGAAGTCCCGGCCGGAGATCCGCTCGGGGAGGCGCAGCTCGCCGGGCACGTAGGCGATGCGGCGCCGCAAGGCGACGCCGAACTGCGCGGCATCGAGCCCAAACGCGCTGATCCGACCGGCGGTCGGCGTGAGCAGACCCAGCAGACACCTGATCGTGGTGCTCTTGCCGGCGCCATTCGGGCCGAGGAAGCCGAACACCTCGCCCCGACGCACCGACAGGTCGATCCCACGCACTGCCTCGACCCGGCCGTAATGCTTGACCAGACCCTCGATCTCGAGGACGGCGACCTCGTCCGTCTGCACCGACGCTCCTTGCCTTGCCGGCGGCGGTCCGCACCGCCAGCTAATGATTACCTTACGACAACTATTGTCGCCATGGGCGCCGCCGCCGTCCGCCGAAGAGAAGGAAGCCTTGCGGACTGATCACGCCATTTCTCGTAGCGTTACTGGGTGAGCCGAGAGACCGAGGATCAGAATCGGCGCGTGCTGCGCGCTCGTGACGCGATGGATCGTGCCTACGCGGAGCCACTGGACGTTCCCGCGGTCGCCGCCGTGGCGCACATCTCGCCGGCACACTTCAGCCGCACGTTCCGCGCGGTCTTCGGCGAGACCCCGCACCGCTACCTGCAACGGCGACGGGTCGAGCGCTCGATGTTCCTGCTGCGCGAGACGGATCGACGCGTGACCGACATCTGCTTCGACGTCGGCTTCACCAGCCTCGGCACGTTCAGCCGCACCTTCACCAGGATCGTGGGCGAGACGCCGTCGGCGTACCGCGTCGGGAATGGACCGATCGTGGCGCCCCACTGCGTCCAGCTCGCAGCGATGCGGCCGCGGGTGGGCGCCGACGACGCCGTGCAATCGAGCAGTTTTGGAGAAGCGCTCGCAGGGATCGCCTCGTAGGGTGGGTGACATCCACTCCGACACCCGACAGGAGCACCGACCGCCATGATCAACAGGCTCAATGTCGCCTCGATCTACGTCCTCGACAAGGACGAGGCACTCGACTTCTACGTCAACAAGCTCGGGCTCGAGAAGGGCAACGACGTCCGCCAGGGCGAGTACCGCTGGCTGACGATCCGCGTCCCGGGCGAGCAGGGCGCCACCGAGGTCTCACTCGAGCAGCCCGGTTCGCCGCTCCATGACGAGGCGACCGCGGCGCAGCTCCGCGAGCTGATCACCAAGGGCGCGCTGGGCGGCCTGGTGTTCATCACCGACGACGCCCGCGGCCTGTACGAGACACTCAGGGAGCGCGGCGTCACCGATTTCACCCAGGAGCCGACGGACCACTTCTATGGCACGGACATGGGCCTGCGCGACCCGTTCGGCAACCCGATCCGGATCCTGCAGCAGGGCAAGGCGCGCCAGAAGGCAACCGCCTGAGCCCGCCAGGCGACGCGCATGCAAGGACAAAGGAGATAGCCGACATGCCGACCAAGACCCGCTCCCGGGGTGCCAACGACGACAAGGTCTTCAGCGAGGCCGAGCGCGCCGCCGTGGCCGCGACCGCACGCGAGCGAAAGGCGGCCGCGGGCCGCAGCCCCGAGGAGCAGCGCGCCGAGGGCCTGAAGGACATTCGGGACACCCTCGCCAAGATGCCCGCCGATGACCGCGCCATGGGCGAGCGGATCCACGAGATCGTCTCCAAGGCCGTGCCGGCGCTCGTGCCCAAGACGTACTACGGCATGCCGGCCTACGCGACCGAAGGCAAGAACGGCAAGACGATCGCGTTCTACAAGCCCAAGTCGAAGTTCCGGGTCCGCTATTCGACCGTCGGCTTCCAGCCCGACGCGCTGCTCGACGACGGCGACATGTGGGCGACCGAGTTCGCGGTCATCAAGCTGACCCCGGCCGTCGAGAAGAAGATCGCTGACCTCGTCAAGAAAGCCGCGGGCTGAGGCCTGGCCGGCGACATGGACGCCTGGGGCTCGATCGAGGTCCGCGGCGCCCGCGAGAACAATCTCCGCGACATCAGCCTCGACATCCCGAAGCGCCGGCTGACCGTGTTCACCGGCGTCTCCGGCTCGGGCAAGAGCTCGCTCGTGTTCGGCACGATCGCGGCGGAGTCGCAGCGGCTGATCAACGAGACCTACAGCGCCTTCGTCCAGGGGTTCATGCCGACGCTGGCCCGCCCGGACGTCGACTCGCTCGAGGGGCTGACGACCGCGATCATCCTCGACCAGGAGCGGATGGGCGCCAACGTCCGCTCGACGATCGGCACGGTCACCGACGCGAACGCGCTCCTGCGCGTCGTCTTCAGCCGTATCGCCGAGCCACACATCGGCGGGCCACAGGCGTACTCATTCAACGTCCCGTCGGTCAGCGGCGCCGGCGCGATCAGGATCGATCGTGGCGGCGGCGAGACGGTCAGCCGCTCGTTCAGCGTCGCCGGCGGCATGTGCCCCCGATGTGAGGGCATGGGCACCGTCAGCGACGTCGACCTCGGTCAGCTCTACGACGAGACGAAGTCGCTGAACGAGGGCGCCATCCGCGTCCCGGGGTACACGGCCGATGGCTGGTCGACCCGGTTGTACAGCGAGTCCGGCTTCCTGGACCCCGACAAGCCGATCCGGGACTACACCGAACAGGAGCGCAGGGACTTCCTGTACCGCGAGGGCACCAAGGTCCGGATCAACGGCATCAACCTCACCTACGAAGGGCTCGTCCCGCGCATCCAGAAATCGATGCTGTCGAAGGACGTCGACTCGCTCCAGCCGCACATCCGGGCATTCGTCGAGCGCGTGGCCACGTTCCGGCCCTGCCCCGACTGCGGCGGCACGCGGCTCAACGAGGCGGCCCGATCCTCGAAGATCGGCAGAGTCAGCATCGCGGAAGCCTGCTCGATGCAGATCAGCGACCTGGCGGAATGGATCCGGGGCCTGGACGAGCCGAAGGTAGCGCCGCTTCTCGGAGCCCTCGGCGGCAGCCTGGATTCGTTCGTGGAGATGGGCCTCGGCTACCTCAGCCTCGACCGGCCGTCCGGAAGCCTGTCCGGCGGCGAGGCGCAGCGCACCCGCATGGTCCGGCACCTCGGCTCGCCGCTGACCGACGTCACCTACATCTTCGACGAGCCGACGATCGGGCTCCACGCCCACGACGTCGAGCGCATGAACGCCCTGCTGCGGCGACTGCGCGACAAGGGCAACACGGTCGTCGTCGTCGAGCACGATCCAGAGGTCATCCGCATCGCGGATCACGTCGTCGACATGGGCCCCGGTGCCGGTCCGCATGGTGGGACGATCGTGTACGAGGGCACCGTCGAGCGCCTGCTCGAGTCGGGCACGGCGACGGGCCGGCACCTCGACGTTCGCCAGGAGCTGAAACCGGTGCCGCGACGGCCAAAGGGCTCGATCCCGATCCGGAACGCCCGGCTCCACAACCTGCAGGACGTCTCGGTCGACGTGCCGCTCGGCGTGCTCGTCGCGATCACCGGGGTCGCGGGCTCGGGCAAGAGCTCGCTGATCCACGGCTGCCTGCCGCGCATCGACCCGTCGGTGACGGTGATCGACCAGTCCGCGATCCGCGGCTCCCGGCGATCGAGCCCGGCCACCTACACCGGCATGCTCGACCCGATCCGGACGGCCTTCGCCAGGGCGAACGGGGTCAAGGCCGCCCTGTTCAGCGCGAACTCGGAGGGTGCCTGCCCGGCCTGCAACGGCCTCGGCAAGATCTACACGAGCCTTGGCTTCATGGCCGAGGTCGTGAGCGCGTGCGAGGTCTGCGAGGGCCGCCGCTTCACCGACGAGGTCCTCGAGCACCGGCTCCGCGGCCGCAACATCGTCGAGGTCCTGTCGATGTCGGTCGAGGAGGCGCGCGAGTTCTTCACCGAGAAGCCGGTCAAGGTGATGCTCGACCGGCTCGCCGACGTCGGGCTGGGCTACATCGCGCTCGGCCAGGAGCTCGACACGCTGTCGGGCGGCGAGCGCCAGCGCCTGAAGCTCGCGATCGAGATGTCGAGCGACACCGAGGTCTATGTCCTCGACGAACCGACCACGGGCCTGCACATGCAGGACGTCGACAACCTCGTCGGCCTCCTGGACCGACTGGTCGAATCGGGCCGGACCGTGATCGTGATCGAGCACAACCTCGACGTGATCGCCCGCGCGGACTGGGTCATCGACATGGGCCCCGGCGCGGGCCACGACGGCGGGAAGGTGATCTTCGAAGGCACGCCGGCCGAGCTCATCGGGGCGGAGGGCTCACTGACCGGCCTGCACCTCGCGCGGCGGGTCGCGTCGGCCGCACGGGCCTGAGGCAGACGAGGCGTTTACAGCCAGCCGAGCCGCACGCTTCGACGGTAGTCGCGCCAAGCGGAGCCGAAGGACCGGGCCAGCTCAGCCTCTTCGCGCGGACCGAACAGCCGCGTGCCGACGTAGACGACCACTCCAAGCGCCAGGCCAAGCCAGGTGTCCAGCACGAACCCCAGCCACGGCAGCACGAGCAGCCCCACGGCCGTGTACAGCGGGTGGGTCATCCAGCGGTAGGGCCCGCCGGTGATCAGACGACCCCGCGGGACGTTGGCCAGGATCAGGACCACCGACCAGGCCCAGATCGCGACCCCGACGGCCAGCACGCCGATCGACAGCCAGAGCAGCCAGGGCGGCGGGCCGCCGACGCTGAACAGCGCCGGATCGCCGACGTTGAGCACGATGCCCACGACGAGGAATGGCGCGACGAGGAGGGCGATCCGATCGCCGCTCCCCATCAGGCGTTTGAGCGTTTCCATCTCGCTGCCTCCGGCGTCGGCCGCTGCGAAGCAGGCGACAGCGGCCGGCAGAAATGTCACGCCGGCACGCACCTGCGGGCCAGTGCCGGGGCGCCTGATGACGGGGGCGGAAGGGGCTCCTCCGCGCTTCAGGAGCTGATCGCGTCGAACAGTCCGGGCTGGACCGGCGTCGCGACAATCGCCGCGCCCTCGAGCTCGAGCAGGCGTCGTTTGGTGGTGGCGCCGCCAGGAGCCGAATAGCCGCCGAGCTTCCCTCCGGCGGCCACGATTCGGTGGCAGGGCACGATCGGCGCAAACGGGTTGCGGGCCAGCGCCTGGCCGACATCGCGCGCGCGCATCGGCTCCTCGCCCAACGCCCTCGCGACCTCGCCGTAGGTCATCGTGCTGCCCGGTGGAATCGTCCTCGCTACCTCGTACACGCGCCGGTCGAACTCGGGGACCGAGCGCATATCCAGCTCGGCCGCGCGGAGGTCGCTCGGATCCCCTTCGAGGAGGGCCGCGATCTCCGCGAGCGCCGCTGCGACGCTCTCCGGTGGCGAGCTCTCGACCGCGCCTGGGTAGGTGCGGCGGATCTGCGCCCGGGCCACCGCCGGCGTACCCGCATGCAGCCACGTCTGCAGGATCCCGTGTTCGCCCCAAACGACCCCGATCGCGCCGAGCGCCGTCGGCATGGCACTGAACCTG
>DATJGH010000063.1:0-9675 GCA_035495215.1 Patescibacteria group bacterium | reverse complement strand
AGAGATCCCATGAGCGAGCAGATCACGGTCAGGCTCCCGGACGGATCGACCCGGGAGTACGCGTCGGGCTCGACGCCGGCCGAGGTCGCGGCGTCGATCGGCAAGGGGCTGGCCAAGGCCGCGATCGCGGCGAAGGCCGACGGCGAATGGGTCGACCTCTCCCGGCCCCTCGACCACCATGTCGCGCTGCAGATCGTCGTACCCGACTCCGACGACGGCCGCGAGGTCCTGCGGCACTCGACCGCGCACGTCATGGCCGAGGCGGTCCTCGATCTCTTCCCGGGCGCGAAGCTGGGCATCGGCCCGGCCGTGGCGGACGGCTTCTACTACGACTTCGACCTGCCGCGGCCGCTGGCCCCCGACGACCTGGCGGCGATCGAGGCGCGGATGCGCGACAGCGTCGCGGCCGACCACCGCTTCGCCCGCAAGGAAGTGCCGTTCGACGACGCTCGGTCCGCGGAGGAGGGCGCCGGGCAGACGTTCAAGGTCGAGATCCTCGACGACCTCGCCGCGAAGGCCGGGGCCGCCGGGGAGCCGCTCCCGTCGGTGAGCTTCTACGAGCACGGCCCGTTCAGCGACCTGTGCCGCGGGCCCCACGTCGCCTCGACCGGGAAGATCGGCCCGTTCAAGCTGCTCTCGATCGCCGCCGCGTACTGGCGCGGTGACGAGCAGCGGCCGTTGCTCCAGCGGATCTACGGCACGGTCTGGCCGACGGACAAGGAGCTGGCCGACTTCCTGTGGCGGCGCGAGGAGGCGAAGAAGCGCGACCACCGCCGGCTCGGCGTCCAGCTCGACCTGTTCAGCTTCCACGACGTCAGCCCGGCGATGGCCTTCTGGCACCCGAAGGGCCAGCGCATCTGGCGCACGCTCGAGGGCGCCATGCGCGAGCTGCAGGCGCGGCGCGACTACCAGGAGATCTCGACGCCGATCGTCGTCAGCGAGCGGCTCTGGCGCCAGTCCGGTCACTGGGACCTGTACCGGGACAACATGTTCCTGGTCGAGACCGACAACGAGACCTTCAGCCTCAAGCCGATGAACTGTCCCGAGTCGACGTTCATCTACCGCTCGAAGCGCCGGTCCTACCGCGACTTCCCGCTGCGCCTGAGCGAGTTCGGCCGGCTCCACCGGTTCGAGCGTTCGGGCTCCCTGTCCGGCCTGACCCGCGTGCGCCAGTTCATCCAGGACGACGCGCACATCTACGTCCGCCCCGACCAGCTCATGGCGGAGATCCAGGGGCTGCTCGGCGAGGTGCACGAGGCGTACGGCTGGTTCGGCCTGAAGCCGCGCTTCTCGTTCGCCACAAAGCCGGACAAGGCGATCGGCGACCCCGCGCTGTGGGAGCGCGCCGAGCGACTGACCATGGAGGCCTTCGCCGCCTCCGACATCAGCTACCAGCTCAAGCCCAAGGACGGCACGTTCTACGCGCCCAAGATCGACATCTATATCGACGACGCCCTCGGGCGCGAGTGGCAGATGGCGACGATCCAGATCGACCTGACGATGCTGCCCGAGCGCTTCGACCTGCACTACGACGACGAGAACGGCAACCAGGTCCGGCCGGTCGCGATCCACCGCGCGATCTACGGCAGCCTCGAGCGGTTCATCGGCATCCTGATCGAGCACTTCGGGGGCGCCTTCCCGCTGTGGGTCGCGCCGGTGCAGGCGGCCGTGATCCCGATCGCGGACCGGCACGTGGCGCCCGCGCAGGAGCTCGCGGGCGTGCTCCGCGCGAAGGGCCTGCGGGTCGAGGTCGACGCCTCCGATGGCCGGATGCAGAACAAGATCCGGCTCGCCCAGGAGCAGAAGGTGCCGTACATGCTCGTGCTCGGCGACCGGGAGGTGGAGGCGAGAACGGCTGCTCCCCGAACGAGAGCCGGGGAGCAGCAGCCGCCCGAGGGCTGGGACGCGCTGGCCGAGCGGCTTGCCGCGGAAGCAGCCGCCCGGGGCGCCTGACGGTCAGCCGACCACGAAGGTGTAGTCGGTGATGCCCTCGAAGTCGAACGCGGGGTAGGTCGCGTCGATTCGTGCGTGATGCGTGCCCGGGGTGAGCGGGTGGAGCACCGTGAAGTAGCCCTTGGTCATCGAGATTCCGGCATCGGGGCTGAGCAGATTGTTCTCCGGCAGCTCGATCATCTGCGTGCGGAGCGCGAAGTCATCGAGGTCGCCGGATGAACGCCCGTCAATGGTGATCTCGACGGTGTCGATGAACTCGAACCCTGCCTCGACGCAGGCGATGAGCTCGGCCTCGTTCTCGGCGTGGAACGGATCGCCCTCCACCGACGAGCACTCCCAGAACGCTGGCACGATGACGATGAACGCGCCCGCGGGAACGTTGCACTCGACGTCCGGGACGCCACCCACCGAGGTGACTTCCGGCGTGAACCAGATCCGTGGGTCGAGCGGGCTCGGGTCGCACCGCTCCTCGAGGATCGGGTTGTTGTCCGCAGACTCATTTGACCAGAGGGTCCAGGCCGTGGCGATCTCGCCCAGGCTGTGGCCGTGAACGTTCGCCGAGGCCGGGACGAGTCCGCGTACCGGTGGGCCCGCCGCCTGGACTCCGGGGGCGAGGGCAAGAACGAGGACCGCTCCCGCGGCAAGGCGAGAGAGGAACGCTGCCGATCGGCGCATGTGGAACACCTCCTGATTGCTGCCCCCAGATCGTCGGGGGCACTGGCAGGCAAGGATTCCCTGCCTGCCTTGCGGCTCGCTTGCGCGTCCTGGTGGCCGTCGCTGGCGTAGGGCCGGTCAGCCGCCCACGTTGATCGTGTAGGTGATGCCGGCCGTGAAATCGAAGATCGGGAACTCGTCATAGGCATGCAGGGTGTGCGTGCCACGGCTGAGGGGCCCGATGACCATGAAGATGCCCTTGTCTCGGGACAGGGCCGGGCTCGTGCTGAGAAGGTTGTTCGCGGGGAGCATCGTCAGCGGGGTGGTGACGATGTACTGGTCGAGATTGGTCACCGTCTCGCCATTGAACGTAACCTCGGCGTTGGCGAGCAGCAGGAACGTCTCGTCGACGCACGCACCGAGATCCGCCTCGTCCGCACCGAAGAACGGCTCGGGCTCGACATTGGAGCATTCCGAGCCGCCCGGGTTCAAGAGCAGGAACGAGCCCTGGGGAACGTCGCAGGTGGTCTGATACTCGCCGCCCAGCGAGACCGGCAGGAACCAGATCCTCGGGTCGATGGTGCTCTGCTCGCAGCGGACCGCCAGCAGGGGATTGACGTCGGCCGCGGAACCGAACGCCCAGACGTTCCAGGCCGTGGCGAGCTCCGTGAGGGAGTGGCCGTGGGGACGCGCCGATGGCGGCAGGAAGCCGCGAGTCGCCGGCTTGCCGGCTTGAGCGGATGGGACCGCGAGCACCAGCAGGAGAGCAGACATCACGAACGCGGTTCGAAGTCGTCGCATGGTGGTCACCTCATCGAGGGTGGCAACAGGCGCGGCCATCAGCGCAAGGGCATCCATCCTCCATTGGCAGATCGGACCGTCTCCCCAAGCGCCGACCTGCAGTGCCCGCGCGACCTCGAGATCTGTTGACGCTACGCCACCGCGGCGGCGTCGGCAACCAGGCACTTGACAGGTTCGGAGACTGCCGCCCGGGCTGTCCTGGCGCCTGCCTTCGGCGGCGCTCGTGACGTGAAGGGAAGCGGTCCGAGCCTGTGCTATAGTCCCGCGGCGACCGGGGTGGCCGCGGCTTTGCCGTTGCCTCGCCGGTGGCGACCAGAGCGTCGTTCGAGAGGGGAGCAACCATCAGCCGAGACCTGCGCGTCAATGAGATGATCCGGATCCCACAGGTCCGAGTGATCGACGATGAGGGGAACCAGCTGGGCGTCATGCCCACGCCACGAGCCCTCGAGATGGCGCAGGAGCGGGGCCTCGACCTGGTCGAGGTCGCACCGATGGCGGCTCCGCCGGTCGCTCGCTTCCTCGACTTCGGGCAGTACAAGTACGAACTGACGAAGCGGGAAAAAGAGAACAAGCGCCGGCAGCGCTCGGTGACCTTCAAGGAAGTGCGGCTCTCGCCGAAGATCGGCTCGGGCGACTTCGCCACGAAGATGCACCGGGCGGTCGAATTCCTGGAGGACGGCGATCGAATCAAGGTGACGGTCCGCTTCCGCGGCCGCGAGCTGAGCCATCCCGAGCTCGGTCGCGTGCTCCTGGAGCGGTTCGCCAAGCAGGTCGAGGAGCACGGGGTCATCGAACGGACGCCGGTGCTCGAGGGCAAGTCGATGTTCATCGTCCTGGCCTCGACGCACAAGCCGAAGGTGGTGGAAGCGCCCCAGCGGCCCGGTCGCCCGGAGGATGCATCGGCGCTGCCAGAGGCTGCGGCACCCGCAGCTCCCGCGGCAGCGAGCGAGGCTCCCGAACCGGCGCCGGCGGCGCCAGCAGCACGGCCGGCGCCCGAGGCGCCGGCAGCCCAGGCGGCACCGGTACCGGCGGCGACAACGACAACGGCGAAGACCAACGGGGCGGAGGCCCCACAGACGGCTGGAACGAGCGGAGACTGACAGGACCACGATGCCCAAGATGAAGAGCCACCAGGCGGCCAAGAAGCGGATCGGCGTCACCGGCGCCGGGACCGTGATCCGGGTCAACGCCTGGCGCGGCCACCACCTCGAGATCAAGTCGTCGCGCCGTACCCGGCGCTACGCCGGCAAGTCGACCATGAACGCCGTCCACGCGAAGCAGGTCAAGCGCCTGCTGCCGTACCTCTAGCCCGGCATGGCACGAGTCAAGCGCGGCGTCACCTCGCACGCCCGCCACAAGCGCCTCCTCCAGGACGCGGAGGGCCGCAAGGGCACTCGCTCGCGGCTGGTCAAGCCGGCGCGCGAGGCGCTGCTCCACGCCCTCGCCTACGCCACGCGCGACCGGAAGCAGCGGAAGCGCCAGATGCGCGGGCTGTGGATCGTGCGCATCAACGCCGCCGTGCGCGCCAACGGCCTGACCTACGCCAAGTTCATCAAGGGCCTCAAGGGCGCCGACATCCAGCTCGATCGCAAGATCCTCGCCGACCTCGCGGTGCGCGACGCCGGCACGTTTACCCAGATCGTCGAGGCGGCGAAGGGCAGCTAGACAGCCCCTCGCAAGCCCCGACGAGCCCTCGATCGAAGGATCGAGGGCTCGATCATTTTCAGGACGACCGAGCCCGTACCATCGACCGGCCGCAATCGAGAAGGGAGCCCGTGGACCTCGCCCAGCTGACCCGCGATCTCGAGACGCTCGCGGACGAGACCTCGACCGCGCTCGCCGGCGCATCGGACGTGGCCGCCGTGGAAGCGATCGAGCTCGATGTGCTCGGGAAGAAGGGCCGGCTCACCGCGGTCCTGCGGGGCATCGGGGCGCTGCCGGCTGAGGACCGGCCGAAGGTCGGCGCGGTCGCGAACCGTGTCCGTGCCACGATCGAGACGGCAATCGCCGCCCGCCGCGACGTGGTCGGCTCGGCGGAGCTCGAGGCGCGCCTCGCGGCCGAGGCCATCGACGTCACCACGCCCGGCCGCCCGATCCGGCGCGGCTCGCTCCACCCGAGCATCGAGTCGATGGCCGAGATCGCGCGGATCTTCGGCCAGTTCGGGTTCGTGGTCTACGAGAGCCCCGAGATCGAGGACGACCTCACCAACTTCCAGCTCCTGAACATCCCGCCCGATCATCCGGCGCGCGACCTGTGGGACACCCTGTACGTCGACGTCCCGGGGCACCTGCTCAGAACGCATACCTCGCCCGGCCAGATCCATGTCATGCGGACGGTCGAGCCGCCGATCCGGGCGCTCCTCCCGGGCCGCTGCTTCCGGTACGAGGCGATCGACGCCTCGCACGGCACCGAGTTCTTCCAGGTCGAGGGCCTGATGGTCGACGAGGGCACGACCCTCGGCGACCTGCGCGGCCTGCTCGACGAGTTCGCCCACGCGATGTTCGGCGCCGGCAAGAAGACCCGCTTCCGGCCCGGCTACTACCCGTTCACCGAACCCTCGGTCGCGTTCGACGTCGAGTGCCTTGTCTGCGGCGGCTCGGGCTGCCCGGCCTGCGGCCGGAGCGGCTGGATGACGATCCTGGGTGCGGGCATGGTCCATCCGGTCGTGCTGCGCAACTGCGGCCTGGACCCGGAGCGGTACCAGGGCTTCGCCTTCGGCATGGGACCGGAGCGGATCGCGATGCTCCGGCATGGGATCAACGACATCCGGCTGTTCCTCGAGAACGACATGCGCTTCCTCGGCCAGTTCCGATGAGAGTCCCGCTGTCATGGCTCCGCGAGATGGTCGACTTCGACCTCGCGCCCGAGGAGCTCGCCGCGCGTCTGACGCTGCTCGGCATGGAGGTCAAGGGCATCGAGCGGCGGGGGAGCGACTGGCAGAACGTCGTCGTCGGCGAGCTGCTCGCGGTCGAGAAGCACCCGCGCGCGGATCGACTCTCGCTCACGCGGGTCAGCACCGGCTCGGGAGAGCCGCTCGAGATCGTGTGCGGCGCGACGAACATCGCCCCCGGCCAGCGCGTGCCGGTGGCGCTCCCAGGCGCCGTGCTGCCCGGTGGCCGGCGGATCGAGCGCACCGAGAAGATGGGCGCGGTCTCGAACGGGATGCTCTGCTCCGGCGACGAGCTCGGCCTGACATCCGATGCGGACGGCATCCTGATCCTCGCCGGCGACACGCCACTCGGCGCGAGCCTCGCCGACCTGTACGGCGACGTCGTCCTCGACGTCGACGTCAAGCCGAACCGGGGCGACGCGCTGTCGATCGTCGGCATCGCCCGCGAGGTCGCCGCCGTGACGGGCGGGCAGGTCCGGCTGCCGGCGATTGAGGTGGCCGAGGGCAACGTCGCGGTCTCCGATCGCCTGGCGGTCACCGTGGACGACGATCGGCTGTGCCCGCGTTTCGTGGGTCGCTGGATCGAGGGGGTCGAGGTGCGCCCCTCCCCGGACGCCGTCCAGATGCGATTGCTCGCTGCCGGCATCCGGCCGATCAGCAACGTCGTCGACGCCTCGAACTACGTGATGCTCGAGCTGGGCAAACCCATCCACACGTTCGACGCCGCGGCAGTTGCGCAGGACGCCAAGGGTGCCGCGGAGATCCGCGTCCGCGTCGCACGGGCAGGGGAGCGGCTGGCCACGCTCGATCACGTCGATCGCGAGCTCGACGCCGAGACGCTGCTCATCGCGGACGCCAGCGGACCGCTGGGCATCGCCGGCGTCATGGGCGGCGCCGCGTCGGAGGTCTCCGACTCGACGCGCGACGTGATCGTCGAATCCGCGATCTTCGATCCGGTGAGCATCCGCCGGACGGCCTTCCGGTACGCCCTCCGGTCGGAGGCGAGCCTGCGCTTCGAGAAGGGCCAGGAGTTCCGCCTCGCCCGGCTTGGCGCGGACCGCGCGACGCAGCTGGTCGCGAAGTGGGCCGGCGGCACGGTGGCGCGCGGGGTCGTGGACACGCACCCGGAGGAGCCGGAGCCGCGGCGCGTCGCCTTCCGGCCCGCGCGGGTCGATCGGCTGCTCGGGACGACGTTCGGCCGCGAGGTCCAGCAGGACGTGCTCCGGCGGGTGGGCATCGAGACGGTCCCCGCGGAGGCGGCGACGGACATCCCGATCGCTGCGGGCCTGACGCCCGCAGCCGTGCGCGCCGACGCAGGCGAGGGCGTGGTCGCCGTGATCCCGAGCTGGCGTCGCGACATCGAGGTCGAGGCGGATATCGCCGAAGAGGTGGCGCGGGTGCACGGCTACGAGCGCGTGCCGGCGCGCCTGCCCACGACGACGATGCCGCCCTGGCGAGCCACGCCGCTCGCCGCGCGGGACGCGATCCGCGACGCGCTCGTCGGTGCGGGTATCACCGAGGCGGTGACCTATGCCCTCGTCTCGCCGCGGCTGCTCGAGGCCTTCCGCTGGTCCTTCGAGGACAGGCCGGCGCAGGGCGAGGCTCGACGGGAGGGCCTCCCGATCACCGTGACCAACCCGCTGTCGATGGACCACTCGGTCCTGCGCCAGTCGATCGTCGGCAGCCTCGTCCAGGTCGTCGACGGCAACCTGCGCCACGACCAGCCGGACGTGGCTGCCTTCGAGATCGGCAAGGGCTACGGCCGCGCGGGCGACGAGCCTCGCGAGTGGTGGCGGCTCGGGCTGGCGCTGACCGGCTCGTTCGAGAGCCCGGCCTGGAACCGGCCGCGGCGCGAGGCGGACATCGACGACGCGAAGGGCGCGATCTCGCTCATCGCCCAGGTGATCGGCGCAGGCGCGCCGGACTATCGAGCCCTGTCCGACGAGCCGCTGCTGCACCCGGGGCGGAGCGCCATCGTCACCGCCACCGCGGCGGACGGCAGCCCGGCGGTCAGCGGCGTGGTCGGCGAGCTGCATCCTGGCGTCGGCGAGGCATGGGACCTGCGCCGGCGGGTCGTGGTCGCCGAGCTGTCGGTCACCGGGCTCTCCGCGGGCTCGCTGCCGATCGTCAAGGTGGAGCCGCTACCCCACGTCCTGCCCGTTGAGCGCGACCTCACCGTCGATGTCGACGACCGCGTACCGGCCGCCGACGTGGCGCGTGCCGCGCGCGAGGCCGGCGGCGAGCTCCTCCGCGAGGCCGAGCTCGTGGGGACCTATCGCGGCCACCCGTTGGGCGCGGACGAGCGCAGCCTGACCTACCGGCTGCGCTTCGGCGCGGGCGATCGAACCCTCACCGACCCGGAGATCGACGCCGCGGTGACGGCCATCACCGGCGCGTTGAAGCACCACGTGGGAGCCCGAATCCGCGGCTGAGCCTGCTACATTGCGCTGCGGTCGGATCAGCCGGGGAGGAAATCGAGCATGGATCGAATCACAGCGTTCGATCTCGTCATCTTTCTGGCGCTGCTCGCGATGTTCGTGCTCGGGTACGCGCAGGGCGTCATCCGCAGGCTCCTGGGCATCGCAGCCGTGGTGTTCGCGATCGTCCTGGGCTCGTACCTCCGGGCGCCGCTCGGTGGGTACCTGGCCAACGAGTGGGCGAACATCGACGACACCTACAGCTTCATGGTCGCGTTCGGGGCCGTGTTCCTCGCCGCGTGGATCGCGCTCAGCATCGGCATCCAGATCACGTATCGCCCGGCGCCGCTGTTCCAGAAGTACCCAGTGCTCGACGAGATCCTGGGTGGCCTGCTCGGCGTGCTCGAGGGCTTCCTCATCATCGTCGCGATCATCCTGATCCTCGACCCGTACTTCACCCAGCCCAAGGTCCGCGAGGAAGTCGGGATCGGTGAGTTCACGCTGCTGCGGACGCTGTTCGAGTTCCTCGACAAGTCACTCACGGCCGACATCCTTCGCCACAACGTGATCCCGCCGATCCTCGCGGTGTTCGGCTTCCTGTTCCCGCAGGACGTGCGGGATGCGTTCCGCACCGCGCTGGGCCAGCTCGCCCGCCGCTGACCGGACCGGCCACGCTCGCGCGCGAGGACCTCGCGCGCCCGACGCTCGAGGCGGCACGCGCCCTGCTCGGGGCGCTGCTCGTCCGTGACGATGCCACGGGCCGGCGGGCAGGGCGGATCGTGGAGGTCGAGGCGTACATCGGCGAGGACGATCGGGCCTCGCACGCGCGATTCGGCAGGACCGCCCGGAACGCGGTCATGTACGGGCCGCCCGGAATTGCCTACGTGTACCTTGTCTACGGGATGTACGACTGCCTGAACGTGGTGACCGAGCCCGAAGGACGGCCCGCCGCGGTGCTG
>DATJGH010000062.1:0-3040 GCA_035495215.1 Patescibacteria group bacterium | reverse complement strand
TGGCACTACCACAACGGTCCCGTGTTCGTGACCGTGACCGCCGGCACCCTGACCCTGTACGACGCGAGCTGCGGCTCGTGGGACATCGGAGAGGGACAGACCTACATCGAGTCCGCGGGCCAGGTCCTGGTCGCCAAGGCCCTGACCTCGAAGAACAGTGCCAACGTCCAGTGGTTCACGACGCGCCTGTACCCGCAGGGCGCCGCCGACCCCGTCTCGGTGGATGCTCCGTGTACGCCCGCCTGAGCTGATTCCGACAGGCCAACCAGACCGCCCCACCCGCGCCGCGGGTGGGGCATCGCCGCATCTCAGCTCGCCCGGCAGGCCGTGAACGTTTGGCCGGCGCCCGGTTCCATACTCAGTGACGCGGTCGTCCGAGCCGCGCGGCCGAGGGCAGTCGATGCAGGTCGAGCTGGTCGAGCGGGCAAGGCGAGGCGATCGCGACGCATTCGCGTCCCTCGCCGCGGCCAGCGCCGACCGCTGCTACGCCCTCGCCTACCGGATCCTGCGGGATCCCCATCGGGCGCAGGACGCGGCGCAGCAGGCCCTGCTCGGCGCCTGGCGCGACCTGCCGACGCTGCGCGACGTCGAGCGATTCGACGCGTGGCTCCATCGGCTCGTCGTCAACGCGTGCTATGTCGAGGCGCGGACGGAGCGCCGGTCGGCCGCCAAGGTGCGGGTGCTCCGCGCCGAGCCCGAGACCTCGGACATCGCCCGTGGCGTCGTCGCCAGAGATGAGCTCGAAGCGGCGTTCCGGCAGCTCTCGCCGGAGCATCGGGCGGTCGTGGTCCTGCACCACCACCTGGGCTACCAGCTGACCGAGATCGCCGAGACGCTCGGCATCCCCGCCGGAACCGCGCGCTCGAGGCTGCACCACGCGGTGCAGCAGCTGCGCGCCGTGCTCGATTCGGGAGAGTCGGCCGCGGCCGGGGAGCGGATGGCATGAATCGGACGAGCGAGCTCTTCGACGACCGCATCGCCGAGTGGCTGGAGGAGGACCCGGATCGGGCACCCGCGCAGCTCCTCGAAACCGTCCTGGCCGCGATGCCCTCCGTCCCGCAGCGACGTGCCGGCCAGGCTTGGCGGCCCGCAGCGCTGCCGCGCTGGTGGCAGCTCGCCGCAGCGGCGGCCCTGATCGTCGTGCTCGGCCTCCTGGGCCTCACGGCTCTGTACCCGCCAACGGTCGCACCGAGCCAGTCGCCGGAACCGTCGCTGACGGCGCCCGCGCGGACGTTCACGCCGGCTGCGTCACCATCCATTCCCGTCGCCTCGCCCTCGCCCCAGGCGGGGACGGCGCTTCCAGACAGCGTGATCGGCGCCTGGTATCACGCCGCTCCTGGCTGGTGGTGGTTCGTGCGCGCCGGCGATCCAGCCTGCGTACAGGCCGTGCGGACGGACCTCGATTGCGTTGTCTGGCAGCGGGGCACGACGCCAAGGGAGATCGGGAGCGCGTCCATCGTCGACGGTGATCTCCAGGTCGCGTGGCGCAGCGGCTTCTGCACCCGGATCACGTCGCTGTACTCGGTCGCGCTCCAGGGCGATTCGCTCAATCTCGTCGACATCGGCGGCGGCTGCGAGGGCGGCAACTTCGCGCTGACCCGCGCCGGCACCGGCTCCGCGCCGACGGCCCCACCGCCGCCGACGCCGTAAGGCCCATTCGCGCCGCGCGCTGAACGTGCTGGCCTCGGCCGGTTCCATCCCAGTGAACGCAAGCTCGCTGGGAGGCATCCAAAGATGCGCAGATTCCAGATCGCGATCCTCGTCGCGGTGATCACCGCCGCGGGCTGCACCGCGGGAGGCGCAGCGCCGGCTGCCATCGCGAGCCTTTCGACGGCGATCGCGCCGATCCCGACGACGACGCCCTCAGTCCCCGTCGCGCCGACGAAGCCGCCGGCGCAGGCGAGGCCCACCGCCGGGCCGGCGGAGCCCATTCCGGACGCGCTCATCGGGGCCTGGTCCCACCCGTCGGGAGCGTTCTGGTGGCTCCTCCGGGCCGGGTCGCCGACGTGCGTCACGGTCGCCCGGACCGACCTCGACTGTGTCGCCTACCAGCTCGTCGGCCAGCCCGCGTACGTGGGTGCCGCCACGATGGACGGGCGCGTGCTGCGCATCCGCTGGGTCCGCGGCTACTGCGCCGGGGATCGAACGAGCTTCGGGACGGGGATCGATGACGACACGCTCAAGCTCTTCGACATGCCCGACGACTGCGGCGGCGCGGACTTCGTCCTCTCCAGGGCGGGCGTCGGGGCAGCGCCGAGCGCGCCGCCGCCGCCCACGAGCTGAACGATCATCCGGCGCCCACGGCGTGATGTGAACGTTTGGTCATGCGCCTGCCGTCATAGTCGGTAGTCGCAGCGCCCTTGCCTGCGGCGATCCGGAGGTCCAGGTGGATCGAGACCTCGTCGAGCAGGCTCGGAAAGGCGATCGGGAAGCGTTCGCGGTCCTGGTGCACCAGGTCAGCGACTCGCTCTACTCGGTCGCGTACCGGATCCTGCGTGACACCGGCCTCGCCGAGGACGTTCTGCAGAACGCGCTCGTGCTCGCCTGGCGCCGGCTCCCGAAGCTCCGGGATCTGGACCGCTTCGAGGCCTGGATCCATCGAATCCTGGTGCATGCCTGCTATGACGAGTCGCAGCGGACTCGCTCATGGCGTGGTTCGGTCACCGTGCTCCCGATCGAGCTCGCCGGCGTGACCGACGAAACGTCGCAGATCGCCGACCGCGATGAGCTCGAGCGCGCCTTCCGCTGGCTGACCATCGAACAGCGGGCGGTGTTCGTCCTGCATCACTACCTCGGACTGCCGCTGGTGGAGGTTGCCGAGCTCCTCGGCATCCCCGCCGGCACGGTCCGATCCCGC
Organism: Patescibacteria group bacterium; assembly: GCA_035495215.1. GTDB lineage: Bacteria > Chloroflexota > Limnocylindria > Limnocylindrales > CSP1-4 > UBA5189. Next base: position 183 of record DATJGH010000062.1, on the reverse strand, counting down.
CTTCACTACGCAACTCGCTCGCTGCGCGTGGCCATCGAGGCCGGCGCGGCGATCCCAGTCACGGAGGGCCGTTTGGCATGAGCGACGACCGAACCATCGAGCGCAGCGCTCGGGATTGGCTCGAGCTCGGCCCGACGCAGGCTCCCGACCATGCGGTCGAGGCCGCCCTCCGGACCATTGCCA
>DATJGH010000061.1:0-55098 GCA_035495215.1 Patescibacteria group bacterium | reverse complement strand
CCGCCAATCCGCGCGCCCGGAGTGCCCGGTTGCGCGCCGCGGAACGGATCGCCGCCTAGTCGCCCTGCCGCGCGCCCCGCCGCCCGGAGATTGGAGACCCGGGCAATCGACCCCGAGGAAGGAGGAGCCCCCATGAGCAAGCGCCATACCTCCAGCCGGCGCAGGACCTACGGCCGGCGCCAGCACGAGCTCCACGAGCGCATCGATCGCATCACCGAACGCCGACGAGGCGAGCGCGCGTGGCGCGCGAGCCACGACCTCGCCCTCGATCCGCTCGGCTATGCCGACGCACCCGGAGCCGGCCAGCCCTTCGGCTACATCGACTGATGGCGGTCTACCAGGGCGCCCGGCGCCGGGCGCCGCTGCCCCTCGGCCTCGACGGTCTGACCAGGGACCGCGCCACCCCGGGCGCGAGCGCCGCACGACCTCGAGCGGAACGGACTGCCAACCGGCGCGCCGGCTCCGCACGGGGTGCCACGGAACGCGCTCGCGCCGCCGGCGGTCGCCGGGCGGCTCGCGCGCTCGCGGCACGCCGTCCCTCCACCGTTGGCGTCGCCCTCGCCGGCATCGTCCTCGTGTTCACTGCCGCGTTCCTGTCGCTGAGCCAGAGCGTTCGCGTCGCGGCCAACGGCTACGACATCGTGCGCCTGGTCTCGGAGCACGACCGAATGCAGGCCATCCGCCAGGACCTCCAGGCCGACGTGGAGCGGCTCGGCAGCGAGCCGGCGATTCGGAAGCAGGCGCTCGATGCCGGCCTGGGCCAGCTCGGCGCGCCGCTCGTTGTGCAAGCCCGCTAGCGAGCGAAACGAGCCATGGCCGGACGAACCGATTCGGGCCGCCGCCTGCTGTTCATCCTGGTCGTGCTCGCCCTCGGCGCGAGCACGCTGGTTGTCCGCCTCGGTTACTGGCAGCTGGGCCGCCACGACGACCTCGTCGAGAGCGCACACCGGCAGATCTACTACCGGGCCGACGTCCCGAGCCAGCGCGGCCAGATCTACGACCGGAGCGGCACGATCCTGCTGGCCGCGAGCGTCGTCCGGGACCGGCTCATCGTCGCCGCCGACAAGCTCTCCCCGCAGCAGCGTGCCGACCTGGTCGACCTGCTGACCGCGCAGCTCGGGCTGGACCAGGCGGCGAGCGACGCGCTCGCGGCCAAGATCGACACCGGCAAGCCGTACCTCGTCATCGCGAAGGACCTGCAGCCCGAGAAGTCGACGGCGATCGCCGCCGCGGCCGCAGCGGCCGGCATCGACGGCATCTCGTTCGAGTCGGACTCGGCGCGGACCTACCCGCAGGCGGGCGGCAGCCCCGACAGCTCCCTCGCCGCGCAGCTGATCGGGTTCGTGAACCGGGACGGCGCCGGGCAGTACGGCGTCGAGCAGTACTACCAGGACGTGCTGGCCGGTCAGCCCAAGGTCGTCGAGGCGGACCGGGACGCGAACGGACAGCCCCTGCTCGAGACGGAGCGCACGGTCGAGCCAGGCGTGCCGGGGCGGGACATCCGGCTGACGATCGACGCCGGTCTCCAGCTCGCGCTCGAGCAGGAGGTCATGTCCGTCCGAATCGCGAACAACGCCGGGGCCGTCTCTGCCGTCGTCATGGACCCCTGGTCCGGCGAGATCTACGCCGAGGCGACCTACCCGTCCTACAACGCGAACAGCTACGCCGCCGTCGCGAGCGACGACCCGGGCCTGTTCGTGGACCCGGTGGTGTCTCACGTCTATGAGCCTGGCTCGGTCTTCAAGATGCTCACGGTCCTCGCCGGGCTCGAGCAGGGCACGACCTCGTTCGACAAGGTCTACGACGACACCGGCCGGATGCGCCTCGATGGCGGCGAGACGCTGATCAAGGACGCCGATCGGGTGGCGATGGGCAGGCTCAAGCTCGAGGACGCGATCGCCTACTCGCGCAACGTGGTGGCCGCCAAGGTCGCCCTCGGCCTCGCCCCGACGACGAGCCAGGCCGCCACGATCCTCCACGATGTCTGGACCCGCCTCGGCGTCGGGCGCGCGACGGGCATCGACGTGGCGGGCGAGGCGCGCGGCCTGGTCAACGACCCGGCGATGACGCCCTGGAGCCAGATCGACCTCGCAAACGGCTCGTTCGGGCAGGGCGTCGCGGTCACGCAGCTCCAGCTCGCCTCGGAATATGCGGCCCTGGTCAACGGCGGGGTCATCGTCCATCCCCACGTCGTCGCGGGCGTGGGCACCGAGCCCGTGACCTACACCAACGAGCCGCCGGTCCTCGATCCGAGCCTCAGCCCCAGGCTCGCCGGCCTCATGGAGCACGTCCTCAAGAGCCCGTGGTATGCCGACCAGTCGCGGGTGCCGGGCTACTGGATCGGCGGCAAGACGGGCACGGCCCAGGTCTGGGATGCCAGGCACCAGAAGTGGGAGTTCAACACGTACAACTTCTCGTGCGTCGGCTTTATCGGCCGGCAGCCGGGCCATCCAGACCTCGTGGTCGCCGTGCGCATCGCGGACACCAGCCCGAACCGTGACTCACGGGGCACGATCCTGCTGCCGGTCAGCTCCGTGGAGCTGTTCCGCCGGGTCGCGACAGACGCCATCACCACGCCCGGGCTCCTGTCGCCGCTGACCCCGACGGACACGACGACCGCGCAGGCCGGCGGGTGATCGCGGGTGCGCCGGCAGCTTCGCGGGCGACGGCCACGACCTTGCCTCCGGCGGCCGCCGCCGGGCCCTGTGCCACACTTTCCGGCGTGACCGTCGAGGGCCCGCAGCCGCCCAGCGCGGGCGCCCGCTCCCGGGGATCCGACGCCCCGGCCCTCACCGCCGACGACCTTCGTCGCCTCACCGGCGGGCGGCTCCTGCGCACGAGCCGGCGCCCGATCCGGGGCGCGGCGGTCGATTCACGGCTGATCGGCAGGGGTCAGCTCTTCGTTGCGCTGGCCGGCGAGCGGACCGACGGCCATCGTTTCCTCGCCGAAGCCGCGGACGCCGGCGCCGCCGCGCTCGTCATCTCGCGGCCGGTGCCGGACACCGTGCTGGATGCCCTCGGCGACGTCACGGTCCTCGCCGTGCCCGACGGGCTCACCGCCCTCGGCGCCCTGGCTGCGGGCTGGCGCGCGCGCTTCGACCCGCTGGTGGTCGGCGTGACCGGCAGCATCGCCAAGACCTCGACCAAGGAGGCGATCGCCGCCGTCCTCGGCACGACCTTCCGAACGCTCCGGAACGAGGGCAACCAGAACAACGAGATCGGCCTGCCGCTGACGCTCCTGCGCCTCGGCCCCGACCATCGCGCGGCGGTCCTCGAGATGGGCATGTACGCCGGCGGCGAGATCGCCGACCTCGCGCGGATGGCCAGGCCGAAGATCGGGGTGGTGACGGCCGTGCACGGCGTGCACCTCAGCCGGATGGGCTCCCTCGCCGCGATCGAGCGGGCCAAGGGCGAACTGGTCGAGGCGCTGCCCTCCGACGGCGTGGCGGTCCTCAACCAGGACGACCGCCGCGTGCGGCGGATGGCCGATCGGACCGCTGCTCGCGTCCTCACGTACGGCCTCAGCAGCGACGCCGACGTGAGCGCCGACGAAGTCGTCTCGGCCGGCTTCGAGGGCATGCGCTTCACGCTCACCCTGCCCGGCCGCGGCGGCCGGCGCGTGCGCCTCGCCGCGCGAATTCCCGGCCTCGGCAAGCTGTCCGTGCACAACGCCCTCGCCGGCGCGGCCGTCGGCCACGCGGCGGGAATCGAGCCGGTCGTCACCGTCCACGCCCTCGCCGCCGGCTGGTCGGCGGCGCACCGGGGACAGGTGCTCAAGGTCGGCCGGATCACGCTCATCGACGACGCCTACAACGCGTCACCGCCCTCGGTCACCGCAGCGCTGGACATGCTTGCCGGCCTGCCCGGCCGGCGCATCGCCGTGCTCGGTGAGATGTTCGAGCTCGGCAAGGGCGCCGTCAGCGGTCATCGCGAGGTCGGGACCGCAGCCGCCGCCACGGTCGACCTCCTGGTGGTGGTCGGTGCGGGCGCGTCGGGCATCGCGGCCGGGGCGCGGGCGGCGGGGCTCGACCCGTCGCGGATCCTCGAGGCGCGCGACCGTGACGCCGCCCTGGACATGCTCCGGGCACGCCTGCGGGACGGTGACGTGGTCCTGGTCAAGGCATCGCGGGGCGTCGAGCTCGACGCCCTCGTCGACGGGCTCAGGGAAGAGCTGGGGCGATGAACCCGGGCACGATCTCGATCATCCAGGGCGTCCTGCTGGCGTTCGCCGTGGTCGTCATCACCATGCCGGCGTACATCCGCGCCCTGCGCTTCTTCGGGATGGGCAAGCAGATCCTCGAAGAGGGACCCGAGACGCACCAGGTCAAGCGCGGCACGCCGACGATGGGCGGCCTGCTGATCATCGCGACGGTGCTCGGCCTGTTCTTCCTGCTCGCCGGTGGCCTGCCCCCGGGCGGCATCATCGCCCCGCTGGCCACGCTCCTGCTCGTCGGCATCCTGGGGGCATTCGACGACTGGCTGAACGCCAGGACCGGCGAAGGCATCACCGCCCGACAGAAGATGCTCTGGCTGGTCGTCGTCGCCGCGTTCGCGGCGTACCAGATCCAGACGACCTACGCGATCGACTCGATCGCGGTGCCGTTCGTCGGAACGGTGATGATCCATCCCTCGGTGTTCATCGTGTTCGGCGCGTTCGCCATCATCGCGGCGGCCAATGGCGTCAACATCACCGACGGGCTCGATGGGCTCGCCGGCGGCACGCTGGTCTTCGCCTTCGTGGCGTTCGTGTTCGTCTCGCTCCTGAACGTTCCGACCCAGCCGAACCTGGCCCTGCTGTGCGCCCTGATCGTCGGCGCGCTGCTCGGCTTCCTGTGGTTCAACGTGCACCCGGCGCAGATCTTCATGGGCGACTCGGGCTCGCTGGCGCTGGGCGCGACCCTCGCGGTCACGGCCCTGATCACCGGCCAGATCCTGATCCTGCCGCTCGTCGGCCTGGTGTTCGTGATCGAGACGCTGTCGGTCATCGCGCAGGTCTCGTACTTCAAGCTGACCGGCGGCAAGCGGATCTTCCGGATGAGCCCGCTGCACTACCACTACGAGCTCCTCGGCTGGGACGAGGAGAAGATCACGCTTCGCTTCTGGATCATCGGGATCATCGCCGGGTTGATCGGCGTGACCCTGTTCCTCGCGTCGATCAACCGGCTGAGCTGATCGTGATGACCGCTGACCGCGTCTCGATCATCGACCCGGCGACCCTGACCCCCGGCGCGCTCGACGCGGGCCTCTTCCGTGGCCGGCCGGTGAGCGTCCTCGGCTTTGCCCGTTCGGGCATCGCCCTGGCCCGGTTCCTGGCCGACACCGGGGCCGCGGTCACGGTGTACGACGCCCGGCCCGCCGCGGACCTGGAGCGGGCGATCGCGTCGCTCCAGGGCCGGCAGGCCCGGTTGCTGCTCGGTCCGGACGTCGATCCGGGCGAAGCCCTGGCCGGGGCGGCCCTGGTGGCCACGTCGCCGTCGATCAACCCGGCCTTTCCGACGACCGAGCCTCGACTCCGGGGTGCCCTCGTCGAGCTCGTCGCCCGCCGCGCGGCCGGCGACGCTGCTGCGCCCGCCGTCGTGTCCGAGGTGGACCTGTTCCTGCGCCTGTGCCCGGCGCCCACGATCGGGATCACGGGCACGAAGGGCAAGACGACGACGTCGGCGCTGGCCCACGCCCTGCTCGCGACCGATGCCGCGCACCCGGCGGTCCTGGGCGGGAACATCGGCGTGCCGCTCGTCGAGCGGCTGCCCGAGCTGACCCCGCGCCACCGGGTCGTGCTGGAGCTGTCGGAGCTGCAGCTGCCGACGCTCTCGCGGGGCACGACCGTGGCCGCGTACACGAACGTGACCGCCGACCACCTCGACCGGCACGGCACGCTCGAGGCCTATCGCGCCGTCAAGCGCCGCCTCGCCGAGCTCGTGGACCCGGCGGGCGCGCTCGTGCTCAATGCCGACGACCCGGTCGTGGCGGGCTATGGCACAGCCACGGAAGCGCGCGTCGTGCGCTACAGGCGCGGCGAGCTGCCGCCTGGCGGACTCGGCGTCGCCCACGGCTGGATCGTCGCCGATGCCATCCGGCCGCTCGCCGGGCAGGGCGCGACCGCGGCCGGGGGGGCAGGCGGCCGGATCATGCCGATCGACGAGCTTGGCATTCCCGGTGCCCACAACGTCTCGAACGCGCTCGCGGCGACGGCCGTGGCGCTGCTCTTCGGGATCGCACCGGCTGCGATCCGCCGCGCCGCGGCCGCGTTCAGCGGCGTCGAGCACCGCCTCGAGCGGGTCGCCGAGCTCGACGGGGTTCGCTTCATCAACGACTCGCAGGGCACGCAGCCCGACGCCGTGATCGCGGCGCTTCGCGCCTTCGAGCCGCCGATCGTGCTGATCGCCGGCGGCCGTGACAAGGGCGTCGACCTGGCCGAGCTCGCGACCGTCGTCGCACAGCGCGCCGCCGCGGCGGTCCTGATCGGCGAGAGTGGGCCTGCCCTGGAGCGGCTGTTCCGCGGCGCCGGCCTCGCGACGACGGAGCGGGCAGCCACGCTCGAGGATGCCGTCGAGGCCGCGGATGCGCTCGCGCGGTCCGCCGCCGGCCGCGCGGACGGGGGAACGGCCACCGTCCTGCTCAGCCCGGCAGCCGCCAGCTTCGACATGTTCGCCGACTACGAGGCCCGCGGCCGCGCCTTCAAGGCCGCGGTGGCGCGGCTGGCCGGGGAAGCGCGCTGATGGACTTCGTCGGGCGGTTGCCGTTCGGCCCGCGTCCGGCTGCCGCGGGTCGCGCCGGGCGCACCCGCGCAGGTGCGATGCGGCGCTGGGATCATGGCCTCGGGGCCGGGCCGGCCACCGAGGCTCGGCCCGAACGGCGGGCGGCCGCCGCCGCGACGGCACGGCCGGCTGCGCGGGCCGGCTCGGACGTCCTGCGTCGCGAGCGCCACCAGCCCGACTACTCGATCCTGCTGGCGGTCGTCGCCCTCGCCGCGATCGGCATCCTGATGGTCTACTCGTCGTCGGCGATGCACGCCTACATCGCCAGCGACGACACGCTCGCCATCGTCGGGCCGCAGATCTTCTGGGGCGCCCTCGGTCTCCTCGCGATGCTCCTGGTGATGCGCATCGACTACCGCTGGCTGCGCATTGCCTCCGTGCCCGGCTACGTCTTCGCCCTCGTGCTGCTCGCCCTCGTGTTCGTCCCGTCGCTCAATCGCGTCGTCGGCGGCTCGGCCAGGTGGCTCGTCATCGGGCCGCTGCCGGCCGTTCACCCGGCCGAGATCGCGAAGCTGGCGCTGGTCGTCTACCTCGCCCACTGGATGGCCAACAAGGGCCGGCGGATCGGCGGCTTCTGGTCGGGCACGGTGCCGTTCCTGCTGATCGCGCTCCCGGTCATCGCGCTCGTGTTCAAGGAGCCGGACCTCGGGACCACCGTGGTCATTGCGGTTGCCGCGTTCACCATGTTCTTCGTCGCCGGCGCGAGCCTCGTCCAGCTGGGCGCGATGGGGGCGATCGGCTTCGTCGGGGTCCTGCTCGTCGGCCTGCGCGACTACCAGGTCGAGCGGATCCGGACCTTCCTGGACCCCTGGCGGGACCCGCTGGGGACGGGCTTCCACACCATCCAGGGACTGCTCGCGCTCGGTCTGGGCGGGATCTTCGGGCAGGGCCTGGGCGAGTCGAAGCTGGCCGGTGGCCTGTACCTGCCCAATGCCTGGAACGACTTCATCTTCGCGATCATCGGCGAGGAGTTCGGGTTCGTCGGGGCGGCCCTGGTGATCGCCCTGTTCGTGCTCCTGGCGTATGCCGGGTTCCGGACCGCGCTGCGGGCCCCGGACACGTTCGGCGCGCTGCTCGCCGCCGGCATCACCGCCTGGCTGTGCTTCCAGGCGTTCATCAACATCGCGGTCGTGGTCGCCCTGCTGCCCGTCACGGGGATCACGCTCCCGTTCATCAGTGCCGGCGGATCGTCGCTCCTGGTGAGCTTCGCGGCCGCGGGCATCCTGCTGTCCATCTCGCGCGAGACGCTCGACCGCCGACCTGCTGCCGCGGTGGCAGGCAAGGGCGAGCAAGGGCGGGCCGCTCGCGACGAGGCACGTTCCGCAACCGGAGCCCGGAGGTCAGATGCGGCTGCTGATCGCGGCCGGGGGAACCGGGGGACACATCTACCCGGCCCTCGCCGTCGCGACGTCGATCCGTCGCCGTCCCGACGCGCCTGAGCTCGACTGGGTCGGCGGCCACCGCGGGCTCGAGTCGCAGCTCGTCCCGCCGGCGGGCTTCCGGCTGCGCCGGTTGCCGTTGCGCTCGCTCCGGTCGGTTGAAGCCAACGTCCACCTGGTCCTGGACCCGATCCGGCTCGCGGCCTCGGTGCCCCAGGCCCTGTGGTGGCTGCTCCGCCGTCGCCCGGCCGCGGTGTTCACGACCGGCGGCTACGTGGCGATCCCGGTGCTCATCGCCGCCCGTCTCCTCGGCATCCCGGCGCTGCTGTGGGAGGGCAACGTCATCCCGGGTCGCAGCGTCCGTGCGACCGCCCCGCTCGCCTCGGCGATTGCCGTCTCGTTCGGTGCGACCTGTGCCGCGCTCAAGGCGAAGCGGCAGTGCTTCGCGACCGGCACCCCGATCCGTGACGTGACCGCCATCGACCGGCTTGCCGCGCGCGACCGTCTCGGCCTGCCGTCGTACGCTCGCGTCGTCGTCGTGTTCGGCGGCTCCCAGGCGGCGCGCCGGCTCAATGGGGCGGTGACCGGCGCGGTGGGGCAGCTGGTCGAGAAGCTCCACGTGATCCACCTCACCGGTGAGGATGGCCTCGCCGCGGCGGAAGCAGCTCGCCGGGAGCTGCCCGAGCCGCTGCGGGCGCGCTACCAGCCCGCGGCCTTCCTGGGCGAGGGCCTGCTCGACGCCCTCGCCGCCGCGGATCTCGTGGTCGGCCGGGCGGGCTCCTCGACCCTCGCCGAAAGCGCGGCGTTCGGCCTGCCGATCGTGGTCGTGCCGTACCCCTACGCAGGTGCGCACCAGAAGGCCAATGCCGCGGAGCTCGTCGACGGGGGCGCTGCCGTGTACGTCGAGGACGACGCGTTCGACAGCGCGGCCCTCCTCGACGCGGTCGCGATCCTCGACGACCCGGCGCGGCACGCGAACATGGCCGCGGCGGCTCGTCGGCTGGCGAAGCCCCATGCGGCGGATGCCGTCGCGGAGCTCACCATGGCCCTGGCCGAGCGTCGGCCGCTGCCGCCGGCCGCTGCCGTGGCGGCGCTCGCCGCGGGAGGCGCGCGGTGAGCCCGGGAGCGACGACGGGACCGTTGCGCCCGCCCGCCGAGCCGCTCGATCTCGTGGCGCTGTCCGGCGACATCGCCCGGCGCGTCGGCGTCAAGGCGGAACGCAACGCGCCCCTCGCGAAGCTCACCACGATGCGGCTCGGTGGACCGGCGGACCTGCTCGCGACGGCCCACAACACGTTCGAGCTCCGGGCGCTCGTCCGCTTCGCCCGGTCGCGCGGCCTGCCGCTGACGGTGCTCGGACGGGGGAGCAACACGCTGATCTCCGATCGCGGCGTCCGCGGCCTGGTGGTCCATGTCCGGGCCGAGGGCAGCCGCGTCGACGGCACTGCCTACGTCGCGGAGGCAGGCGTGCCCATGGCGCGCGCCGCCACGGAGACGCAGCGCGCCGGCCTGACGGGTCTCGAGTTCGGCCTGGCGATCCCGGGCAGCGCGGGTGGGGCCGTGTGGGCCAACGCCGGCGCCCACGGCTCGGACGTCCGCTCCGTGCTGGAGTCCGCGGACGTGCTCCTCGGCGACGGCTCGGAGGTCCGGCTGCCGGTGGACGAGCTGGGCCTCGGCTATCGCGAGAGCCGGTTCAAGCATCCGCCGGCCGGCGATGCCGGGGAGGTGGTGCTCGGCGCCCGGTTCCGGCTCGAGCCGGCCTCGGCCGACGAGATCAAGGCCCGCCTCGATGACATCCGCCACTGGCGCCAGGCGCACCAGCCCCTCGGGCTGCCCTCGGCCGGCAGCTCCTTCCGCAACCCGAGCCCGGACGTCTCGGCGGGCGCGCTCATCGACAAGGCCGGGCTCAAGGGCCTCCAGGAGGGCGGGGCGACCGTCTCCGAGAAGCACGCCAACTTCGTCGTCAACGACCGCAAGGGCACGGCGTCGGACGTCCGGCGGCTGATGGACCGCGTCCGCGCCGCGGTGCTCGAATCGTCCGGCGTGGACCTCGTCCCGGAGATCGTGTTCGTCGGCGACTGGGCCGGTTGGCCCTGGCCGGCCGCGGAGGATCGGGCGTGAGCCGGCGAGTCGGGGCGGATCGGTCGTGACCCAGGCGCCGGCCACCGGCACGTGGCCGCCCGTGGTGGTGCTCCTCGGTGGGCCCTCCGCCGAGCATGACGTCTCGATCGTGTCCGGCACCGCGATCGCCGATGCCCTGCGCGACGCCGGCCTGGACGTCCGTGCCGTCCTCATCGACCTCGAGGGGCGCTGGTGGTGGCTGCCGGCGGGCCATCGCCGCGAAGGGCGGCTGGCGCGCGACTACGACGATCCGCGAACGCTCGGCGCGGACGGACCGATGGCGGTCGGGGCGGCCCTCGATCGGCTCGCGGCCGGCGACCCCGCGCCGGTGGTGTTCATCGGCCTGCACGGGCCATTCGGGGAGGACGGCACGGTCCAGGCGCTGCTCGAGGCGGCGGGACTCGCGTACACCGGCGCGGGCGTGCTGGCCTCGGCGCTGGGCATGGACAAGGTCGCCCAGAAGCGCATCTGGCGCGGCCTCGGGCTGCCGGTGATCGACTCGGTGGAGGTCCGCGCCGCGACCTGGAACGCGAATCGTGCGCTGGTGCTCGGCCAGCTCGAGGCGTTCGCTGCCGGCGCGAACCCGCCAGACGCCCGGCTGATGGTCAAGCCGGCGCGGCTCGGCTCGTCGGTCGGGATCACGCTCGCCCACGATGCCGCGGAGCGCGCCGCGGCGCTCGACCTGGCGTTCCGCTACGACGACCTGGCCATCGTCGAGCGGTACCTCGCCCACGCGCGCGACCTCGAGGTCTCGGTGATCGGCTCCGAGGCGCCGCTCGGCGTGTACGGGCCGGGTGAGATCGTGGCCGGCCACGAGTTCTACGACTACGCGGCCAAGTACACACCGGGGTTGTCCGAGACGGCGACGCGCGCGGAGATCCCCGACGGCCAGCGGGAGCTGATGAAGAAGCTCGCCCGGGACGCGTACCGGGCGATCGGCGCCGAGGGCTTCGCGCGCGTGGACTTCCTCGTCCGGGACGACGCGGTCTACGTCTCGGAGATCAACACCATCCCGGGGTTCACGCCGATCAGCCTGTTCCCGACGATGCCGGCCGAGGCCGGGCTCGACTTCACCGCGGTCTGCCTGCGCATCCTGGAGCTCGCGATCGAGCGGCACGCGGGTCGGGTGCAGCACCGGCTCCGGCCCGGGGACCTGCCGCGATGAGCCGGCGATGAGGGGCTTCGGGTCGCGGCGGCAGCGCGCGAATGGCGCCCGGCCGATGAAGCGGCCCCGCGTCCCGGTTCCGGAGCGGTCTCCGGACGCGGTGCTGGGTCGGGCGATGCGCGGCCTCGTCGACCCGGCGAAGGACGACGGCCGGCGGACCGTGGGCTCGGGGCGGCAGCTGCCGGTCCCGTCCGCCGCCAGGCGGACCGGCGGAGCCGTGGCCCGGCCGGCGCGTCGCGGCCGCATCCGGATCTTCGCGCCCGCCCGCGCCGCCGGGCTGCTGGGCATGCTCGCCTCGGGCTTCCTGTACACGCTCGTGACCGGCCCGACCGCCTTCGGCCTGACCCGGACCGAGCTCCCGAACCTCACCTGGACGGACGAGGCAGCCGTCGCCGCGAAGCTCGACGTGCCGGCGGGCAGCAACATCTTCCGGCTCGACACGGCCCCGCTCGAAGCCGCCATCCGGACCCTTCCGGGCGTCGCCGACGCCGGCGTGTCCGTCACGCTCCCGGACGCGGCGCTGATCGTGCGCATCGACGAGCGGGTGCCGGTCCTGGCGTGGCAGGTCGGTACGCGGCGCTTCATCGCCGACGCCTCGGGCGCGATCTTCGCGATCGTCGACGCGGGGGTGGACCTCCCTGCCGGCGTAGCCGTCGTCGACGACCGCCGCCAGGACGCCGACGCGGCGCTGTGGATCGGCGCCCATCTCGACTCGGTCGACCTCGACGTGGCGACCCGTCTCGGCAGCCTCACGCCCGCCGACGTCGGCAGCGCCGCGCCGCGGCTGCGCGTCGTCGTCACCGACGACGATGGCTTCGAGCTCGTCGCGGCCGGCGGCTGGCTCGCCGTGTTCGGCTTCTACAGTCCGTCGACGCGCAGCACGGACATGGTCCCGGGCCAGGTGCGCCTGCTGCGCAGCCTGCTCGCCGGTCGCGAGGACAGCGTCCGCCGGGTCATCCTGGCCTCGGACACGGACGGCACGTACATCTCGCGCGAGACGCCGAGGCCGAGTACGCGGTGATAGCCTTCGCCGGAACGTACCGCAGCGAGGACGAACCCGTTGCTCCTCCCCCTGGCAGGCCTGCTGGTGGGCGTTCTGCTCGGGCTCGTTCTCAACGTCAACGTCGGCTTCGAGCTCAGCCGATACTCGGCCGTGGCGATCCTCGCCGCGCTCGATTCGGTGCTGGGGGCGGTGCGCGCGGAGCTCGACGGCGTCTACGACAATCGAATCTTCATCTCCGGGTTCGTGACCAACGCGGTCGTCGCGGTGATCCTGACGTTCATCGGCGACCGGCTGGGCCTGGACCTGTACCTGGTGGCCCTGATTACGTTCGGGTTGCGGATCTTCAACAACGTCGCCCTGATCCGGCGGCACTTCATCTGAGGTAGGGAGTGGTCGAAGGAGTCCTCGTTGCGCTCGATGTCGGCACCAGCAAGGTGTGCGCGCTCATCGGCGAGATCGGTCGCGACGGTCGGCTGACCGTCATCGGCCACGGCACGGTGCCGTCGTCCGGCCTGAAGCGCGGCGCGGTCGTCAACATCGAGCAGACGGTGCGCTCCATCCGCGACGCGGTCGAACGAGCCGAGCGCCTGTCGGGCTGGAAGATCGACAAGGCCTTCGTCGGTGTCGGCGGAGCGCAGGTCGAGAGCTTCAACTCGACCGGTCAGGTCTCCGTGTCGTCGGCCAGCAAGGAGATCAGCCGGGACGACATCCGGCGCGCGGTCGAGCAGGCCCGGACGATCCCGATCCCGTCGAACCGGGAGGTCCTGCACGTCGAGCGCCGGGGTTTCACCGTCGACGGGCAGGAGGGCGTCAAGGATCCCCTGGGCATGAGTGCCCTGCGCCTCGAGGTCGAGGCCCACATCGTCACCGCGCCCCAGACCGCGGTGCAGAACCTGATGAAGTGCGTGGCCCAGGCGGGCGTCAAGATCGACGAGCTCGTGGTCAACGCCCTCGCGTCCTCGGAGGCAGTCGCCAACGAGACGGAGAAGGAGCTGGGGGTAGCGGTCGCCGACGTCGGCGCGGGCACGATCGACCTGGCCATGTTCAACGAGGGCTCGCCGTTCCGGACGAGCGTGCTGCCGGTCGGCGGCAACTTCGTGACCAACGACATCGCGATCGGCATCAAGACCTCGCTGCCCGCGGCGGAGGAGCTGAAGGTCAAGCACGGCACCTGCGACCTGCGCGGGATCGAGGACGACGAGGAGATCGCGGTCTCGGTCCTGGGCGACGAGGCCGGCCGGACGATCAGCCGCGCCGAGCTGTGCCGGATCATCGAATCGCGCATGCGCGAGACGTTCGAGCTCATCGGCTCGGAGATCCAGGCCGGCGGCGCGGGGATGCTCCCGGCGGGCCTGATCCTGACCGGCGGTGGCGCGCAGCTGGCCGGCGTGGCGGAGCTCGGCCGAGAGGTGCTCCAGATGCCGGTGCGCGTGGTCGGCCCGACCGGCGTCGGCGGCCTGACGGACTCGATCCTGACCCCGGCCTACGCCACGAGCATCGGCCTGCTGCAGTGGGGCGCGTCACTGCTCGACGATGGCGAGCCGACGCGCTACGAGTCCGCGCCCGCGAACGGCGTGCTCGGGCGTCTCCGGAGCGCCGTCAAGAGCATGCTGCCCTAGCGCGAGATCTCCGACGGGCCGCCGGGGGCGCGGCCGGGTCGCTCCGGGTGCCCGACGCCCCGAGGCGCCGATGTGACTCGTCTGCGTGCCACTCGTCGGAGGAAGGCCCCGCGTCGATGCGCCGCCGACGTCCAGGCGACGATTGACGCGGCAGCGCTCCGTTTCGTGGCCCGAGCCGGCTCGCCAGGCCTGCTCCGGATGTCGTCGCCGCCGTTCGCGCGACGAGTGACTCGAATTCGACGCAGCAGTCAGCCGGCGTCACGGAGCCGCACGAGGAGAGAGCGGGCCCCCGGGTCATGGACCGCCCAGCAGCGGCCTGATGAACGTCTCGCGCAGCCACTGCCACGGGTGCAGCTCCTCGTAATGGAGCGCGAACTCCTGGATCTCCTTGGGGATGAGCAGGAGCAGGCACGCGATGACCGAGTGGGTGACCGTCCGCGGCACGAAGCGTGGGAACCAGCGCCGCGCGACCAGGATGAACAGGAAGTAGTTCTCGAACAGGTTCGGGAACACGACCAGCAGCGGCCGGGACACCGTGATCTCGAACAGGATCACGCCGAGGAGCCGCCAGCCGAAGAGGACGTACGCGGTGCGCCGAGGCACCAGTTCCTGCCAGCGCCGGGCGACGACGAGCTCGAATGCCAGGTAGTACAGATCGAGCCACTTGTCGAGCTGCGCGTAGATCGGCCCGAACTCGGGCGGCTGCCCCAGGACGCTCGCGATCGCATCGACCAGCACGACGTCGACGGCGTCGACGACGAGGGACAGCAACCCACCCGCGAGCGGCCAGCGCAGGATGGTCAACGGGACGAGCAGTCGGATCGCGATCACGATCAGGGCAGGCACGTCGGCGACCCAAAGGCAACCCGGAATGTTCGATTTCGATGCGCGCTCGCCGGGGGCCCGATGGTAGACTCGGCGGCAACCTGCGGGAGGGATGAAAGCGGCGAGCGAGCGCGCCGGTGCCCGGTTCCTTCAGCCCCCATAACGCGGCCCCGTGAGGCCGGTCGGAGGAGAAGCCATGGGCCTGCGCTCGGACTCGGAGAACTTCGCCCTGATCAGGGTCATCGGGGTCGGCGGCGGCGGCAGCAACGCCGTCAACAGGATGATCCGGGCGGAGATGATGGGGGTCGAGTTCATCGCCCTCAACACCGATGCCCAGGCACTCCTCCAGTCCGACGCGCCGCACAAGCTGCGCATCGGCGACAAGATCACCCGCGGCCTCGGCGCCGGCGGCGATCCGTCGATCGGCGAGCGTGCGGCCGAGGAGGACAGCGAGAAGATCGCCCAGGCCCTCGAAGGCTCGGACATGGTGTTCATCACCTCCGGCCTCGGTGGCGGCACGGGCTCGGGCGCCGCGCCGATCGTGGCCGAGATCGCCAAGGAGCAGGGGGCCCTGACGATCGCCGTCGTGACCAAGCCGTTCACGTTCGAGGGCGCGAAGCGCAAGCTCACGGCGGAGAAGTCGGGCGAGTCGCTCAAGGCCAAGGTGGACACGCTCATCACGATCCCCAACGACCGGCTGCGCGACGTCGTCCAGAAGAACACGTCGATCCTCGACGCGTTCAAGGTCGTCGACGATGTCCTGCGCCAGGGCGTCCAGGGCATCAGCGACATCATCACCGTCCCCGGGCTCATCAACCTGGACTTCGCCGACGTGCGGGCGATCATGAAGGACGCCGGCTCGGCGCTGATGGGCATCGGCCGGGCCTCCGGCGAGAACCGGGCCATCGAGGCGGCCCGGCAGGCGATCGCCAGCCCGCTCCTCGAGGTCGACATCGCCGGCGCGCAGGGCATCCTGTTCAACGTCAGCGGGTCGTCGAACCTGTCGCTGTTCGAGGTCACCGAGGCGGCCGAGGAGATCCGCTCCGCGGCGGATCCCGAGGCGAACATCATCTTCGGCACGAGCTTCAACGAGCGGCTCGGCGACGAGGTCGCGATCACGGTCATCGCCACGGGCTTCGACGGCAAGCGGCCGAGCGCCGCGAGCCGCGCCGGCGCCGGCGCCTCGACCGATGCCGGGGCCCGCGCACCGCGCGACTTCCTCGAGGAGCTCGAGCGACAGCGGAGCCAGATGAGCGACGTCGGCGTTCCCGACGCGCCCGCGGCACGGTCGGACGAGGCGACGAACGGCAACGTCGGCAGCGTGCGCGCGGTCGAGCCGGTCGGCATTCGCCGCCCTGCCTACGACGCGGACGATCTGGAGATCCCCTCCTTCCTCCGGCGCAGTCGCTGATCGGGCCGCCTGGCGGCGTTGGCGCCGTCGGTCGCGCCAGCTTCGCCGCCGAAGCGGCGCGTCAACACCGTCGCGATGTCGCTCAGAAACGCTTCGCGGTCGGGCAGCTCTTGCCACTTGCGCACGTCATTGGCAATCGTGAGCCCGTTCCTGTCATTCGGTCACCGCGCGAGCGTTCTGACACACGAGGACCGTGCCCGAGCGGGAATCCCCGTTCGGCGCCAACTCGCTTGCTCGAGCCAGCGTGACGTGTGGTCGGGTGGTGAACGGCTGACACAGCGCGCCCGTCGTACCCAATCGATAGCATCCCGGCCGTGACGTCAGGTGGCGCGGCAGCGTTGGGCAAGGCGCGAGAGTTCATCGTGTCGCGCATCGCCCGGGCAGCCGAGCGAGCAGGGCGCGACCCCGGGATGGTGCAGGTCGTGGCAGTCACCAAGACCGTGCCGCCCGAGCGGATCCTCGCGGCCATCGGCGCGGGGTTCACGACCCTCGGCGAGAACCGCGTCCAGGAGCGCCAGGCCAAGGTCGCCGAGATCGACGCCGTGTCAACCTGGCCCGTCGGGGAGCAGCCGCGCTGGCACCTCATCGGGCCGCTGCAGTCCAACAAGGCCCGCCGGGCGGTCGAGCTGTTCGACGTGATCGAGACAGTCGACTCGCTCGCGCTCGCGCAGCGCCTCGACCGCATCAGCGCGGAGCTTCGGCCGGCGGGCCCGCTGCCGGTCCTGCTGCAGGTCAACGTCGACGCCGACGAGGCCAAGGCCGGCTTCGACCCGGCGAGCCTCGCGCGCGAGATCGGCGAGATCGTGGCCCTGCCGGCGCTGTCGGTGGAGGGCCTCATGACCGTCGGGCGCGTCGTCCCGGAGCCCGAGCTCGCACGGCCGACGTTCGTCGCGCTGCGCGAGCTGTCGGAGCGGCTGCGAGCTCGCGAACCCAGGCTGGGCGCCGCGCTGTCGATGGGCATGACCGACGACTTCGAGGTCGCCGTCGAGGAGGGCGCCACGCTCGTGCGCATCGGGCGGGCGATCTTCGGGGCACGCCCGGCCCTGGGCTAGACTCCGGCCGTGGGCACGCTGCTCCTGCTCAACATGGTCCGGTTCATCCTGATCGGACTGGAGCTGGCCGTGTTCGCCCGGGTCGTGCTGTCGTTCGTGAACCCCGCCGGCCGCGGAGCGATCGCCGGCTACATCATCTCGACGACCGAGCCGCTGCTCGCGCCGGTTCGCAAGGTCCTGCCCCGGAGCGGCATGTTCGACTTCTCGCCGCTCATCGTGTGCCTGGTCATCGGGGCGCTGCTGCGAGCCGTCGCCTGACCCGCTCCAGCCGGCGGACCGCCAACCTCTCGCGGGTCCGCCTCTCCCTCCGACTGACGCCGGGCGCAGGTGACGAGCGGGTCGACGGCGTGGTCGACGGCCAGCTCCGTGCCCGGGTTACCGCCCGGCCCGTGGATGGGGCCGCCAACGAGGCGCTCATGCGGCTGCTCGCCGCCGAGCTGGGCGTCGCGCGAGGGCGGATCACGATCGTCCGGGGCGCCACGGCGCGCGTCAAAGTGGTCGAGATTGGCGGCCTCGACGCGGCCGCCATCAGGTCGCGCTGGCCGGGGGTCGATGTATGATCGCCGCCTGCCGCCGGCTCCTCGTCGGCCGCGCACATGGGCGATTGGCTCAGCGGTTAGAGCACGCGGTTCACATCCGCGGGGTCACTGGTTCGAATCCAGTATCGCCCACCACTCCCCCTCGAGCCGGTCCGTGAGCGAGGGCGCCGCGCCGCCCAGCGGCCTCGGCCGGTTCGTGCCGCCGCTGTTGCGCGAGACGCAGTTCCGGCGGTTCTGGCTCGGGCAGACGATCTCGGTCTTCGGCGACCAGGTGACGCAGCTCGCGCTGCCGGTCGTGGCCGTGCTCATCCTGCACGCCGATCCGACGCAGATGGGCCTGCTCACTGCGGTGGGCCTCCTGCCGCATCTGCTGTTCTCGCTGCCCGCCGGGGTGTGGCTCGACCGGGTCCACAGCCGCCGCCGGCTGATGATCCTGTGCGACTTCGGGCGGGCATTCGCCATCGCCGCAATTCCAGTCGCGTTCGTCCTCGGCTTCCAGCGGCTGGAGCTGCTCTTCCTGATTGCCTTTGTCGTCGGCTCGCTGAGCGTTGTGTTCGACATCGCCTGGAACACGCTGTTCGTCGCGGTTGCCCGGCGGGAGCAGTTCGTCGAGGCGACCGCGCTCCTCAACGGCAGCCGTTCGCTGTCGAGCGTCGCCGGGCCGGCGATCAGCGGCGTGCTGATCCAGCTGTTCACGGCGCCGGTGGCGCTCCTGGCGGACGCGGCGTCATTCCTTGGCTCGGTCTTCTTCCTGCGCCGAATCACCGCGCCCGAGCCGGCGGTCGAGCATGAGCCGGGGACCATCCGCCAGCAGCTCGCCTCGGGCCTGGCGTTCATCTTCAGCGACCCGATCATGCGCCCGACGATCCTGGCGGCGGCGACGTTGAACCTGTTCAACTTCTGCTTCCAGGGCCTGTTCATCCTGTACGCGACATCGCCCGACTACCTTGGCGTCGAGCCGGGCATCCTCGGCGTCGCGCTGGGCATGGGGGCGGTCGGCGGCGTTCTGGGTGCGCTGACGGCATCCCGCATCGGACGTGTTCTTGGGATCGGCCGCGCCTATGTGGTCGGGCTCATCCTGTTCCCGGCCTCGGTCTTCCTCATCCCACTCGCCGGCGGCTTGCCGCAGACCGCGATCCTGGCGCTGCTGTTCCTCTCGGAGTTCGGCCAGGGCGTCGGGGTGATGATCCTCGACATCAACGCGGGAGCGATGATCCAGGCGCGCACGCCGGATCGGATCCGGGGCCGGGCGATGGGCGCCTTCCGGTTCATCAACATGGGCATCCGGCCGATCGGCGCGACGATCGGCGGGGTCCTCGGTGGCGTGCTCGGCGTCCAGCCCACGCTGTTCGTGGTGATCGCACTGCAGCTGTCAGGGGTGCTGTGGCTGTATCGCTCGCCGATCCTCGCGTTGCGGGGCATGCCCGAGGCTGCGGAGTAGGGCGGAGGCGGGGCTCGGCGGCCTACGATCGCTCGCGCGCCAGCCGGCGCAGCACCGCCGGCAGGATGCCGCCATTGCGGTAGTAGTCGAGCTCGATCGGGCCGTCGACGCGGCAGGTCACCTCGAACGTCTTCGACGCCCCGTCGTCACTCCGCGCCGTGACCCGGAGTCGAGCGCGCGGCGCGAGCGTCTCGACGCCGCGAACCGTGAACGACTCGCGCCCGGTGAGCCCGAGCGAGACCGCGCTCTCGCCGGCGCGGAACTCGAGCGGGAGGATGCCCATGCCGACAAGGTTCGTGCGGTGGATCCGCTCGAAGCTCTCGGCGATCACCGCGCGCACGCCGAGGAGGAGCGGGCCCTTGGCCGCCCAGTCGCGCGAGGACCCCGTCCCGTACTCCTTGCCCGCGAGGACGATGAGCGGCACGCCCTCGTCCGCGTACCGCCCCGCGACGTCGAAGATGAAGCCCTCCTCGCCGTCGGGGAGGTGGACGGTGTACGGGCCCTCACCCTCGCTCGCGAGCGCGTTGCGCAGGCGGATGTTGCCGAACGTGCCGCGGATCAGCACCTCGTGGTGGCCCCGGCGGGAGCCGTACGAGTTGAACTCGAGGGGCCCGACGCCGTGCTCCTGGAGCCACTGGCCCGCCGGAGCCCAGGGCACGATCGAGCCGGCGGGCGAGATGTGGTCGGTGGTCACGGAGTCGCCGAGGACGGCGAGGGCGCGGGCACCCACGATGTCCGACGGCGCCGCGGGGGTCATGGTCATGCCTTCGAAGAACGGCGGCCGGGCGACGTAGGTCGAGGCGGGGTCCCAGTCGTAGCGATCGCCGTCGGGGATCGGCAGCGCGCGCCACCGATCGTCGCCCTCGAAGACCGACGCGTACGTCCGCCGGAAGAGCTCCGGGTCGATCGCGTCGCGGATGACCGACTTGATCTCGTCGGGGGCGGGCCAGATCTCGCCGAGGTAGACCGGCTTGCCCTTCGCGTCCCTGCCGAGCGGCTCCGTCGTGAGGTCGATGTCGACCCGGCCGGCGAGTGCGAAGGCAACCACCAGGGGCGGCGAGGCGAGATAGCTCGCCCGGGCGAGGGGGTGGATCCGGCCCTCGAAGTTGCGGTTGCCCGAGAGGACCGCGGCGGTCACGAGGTCGTTCTTCTCGATCGCCTGGGCGATCGGCTCGTCGAGGGGACCCGAGTTGCCGATGCAGGTCGTGCAGCCGTAGCCGGCGAGGGCAAAGCCCAGCGTCTCGAGCGGCGCCATCAGCCCCGCGTTCTCGAGGTATGCGGTGACCGCCTTCGAGCCGGGAGCGAGCGAGGTCTTCACGGTCGGCGGGACCCGCAGGCCGCGCTCGACCGCGTTCCGGGCGAGGAGGCCGGCACCGACCATGACCGTCGGATTCGAGGTGTTCGTGCACGAGGTGATGGCCGCGATCGCGACCGAGCCCGTCCGGATCGAGGCACGCTCGCCGTGGAGCTCGAGCTCGACCTTCGGGTAGCCCGCCGCCGTGGCGGGCGCCGCGTCCGCCGCGGTGGCGACGGCGACGGCGGGCGGCGCCTCCTGGGTCGAGGCGGCGCTCGTGTAGCTCGGCGGGTCGCTCGCCGGGAAGGACTCCGCCGAGGACTCCTCGACCTGGCCGCCTTCGGGCCGGATCGACTCCGCGCCCTCCTCGGTGAGCGCCCGCAGCCCGTCCGGGAAGTTCGTCCGGAAGTTCTCGCGCAGCGCGGTGAGCGGCACGCGGTCCTGGGGTCGCCGCGGCCCCGCCACGGATGGCTCGACGCTGGCAAGGTCGAGCGTGAGCAGGTCGTCGAAGTCCGGCGTGTGGCCGGGCTGGCGCCACAGGCCCTGGGCCTTCGCGTACGCCTCGACGAGCCGGATCCGCTCCTCGGTGCGCCCGGTCAGCCGAAGATAGGCGATGGTCTCGTCGTCGATCGGGAACAGCGTCGACGTCGCGCCGAACTCGGGGCTCATGTTCGCGATCGTCGCCCGGTCGGCGAGCGACAGCGCGGCGAGCCCGTCCCCCGCGAACTCGACGAACGCGCCGACGACGCCGAAGGCGCGGAGCATCTGGGTCACGACGAGGACGAGATCGGTGGCGGTCGAGCCGCGGGGCAGCTCGCCGGACAGGCGGACCCCGACGACCCGGGGCATGGCCATGTAGATGGGCTGGCCGAGCAGTGCCGCCTCGGCTTCGATGCCACCGACGCCCCAGGCGAGGACGCCCAGACCGTTGACCATCGTCGTGTGCGAGTCCGTGCCGACGACCGTGTCGGGAAGGGCGATCCGCCCGTCGCCACCGGCTGGATCCGGACGATCCGCGACGACGGTCGCGAGGTACTCGAGGTTGACCTGGTGGACGATGCCCGTCCCGGGCGGGACCACCCGGAGGTCGCGGAACGCCGTCTGCGCCCAGCGGAGGAGCTGGTAGCGCTCGCCGTTGCGCTCGTACTCGCGGGCCACGTTGAAGGCGAACGAGCCGGGCGTGCCGAACATGTCCACCTGGACCGAGTGATCGATGACGAGGTCCGCGGGCACGAGCGGATTCACGCGCGCGGGATCGCCCCCGAGGTCGGCCATGGCGTCCCGCATCGCCGCCAGGTCGACGATGGCCGGCACGCCGGTGAAGTCCTGCAGCAGCACGCGCGAGGGCATGAACGGGACCTCGGCCTCGGTCGTCGTCCCGGGCCGCCACGAGGCGAGGGTCTCGACGTCGCCCTGGTTGACCAGGCCGCCGCCGGCATTGCGCAGCGTGTTCTCGAGCAGGATCTTGACGGTGATGGGGGCTCGCCCGAGATCGATTCGCGAGCCGAGCGTGGCGAGACGCCAGTAATCCGGGAGGCCCGCACCGAGGCTGGCGCGAGCGCCGAATGGATCAGGGCGTGCCACGCTCGCGAACCCCTCCGCTGGGTAGACTCGACACGTGGAAGGGTACGCCCGAACGGCATGAAAGCCTGGCGCGACGAAGCCCGGCGCCGCTCGGCCGGCGCGCCCGACCCGGCGACCCTCGACGACCTGCGCAGGCGGGGCATCGACCTCGACCCGACGGGCCATGACCACGGCGGGACCGAGGAGCCCGGGCACAGCCATCCGCATGGACGCTCGGAGCCGGGCGAGCCGCCCCTCATCGGGATCATCGGCGCCGGGGCCGTGGGGACCGCCCTGGGAACGGCCCTGCATCGTGCCGGCTGGCCGGTCGTGGCCGTGGGCTCGCGCGACGCGGCCCGGCGCGAGCGGTTCCGCGCGCTCGTCCCGACCGCGCGCGCCTTCGCGGAGGGGACGCCCGTGCTCGACGAGGCCGAGCTCATCATCCTGGCCGTGCCCGACGACGCGATCGCCGGGCTGGCCGGCGAGCTCCGGCTGTACAGCGGCCAGGCCCTGGTCCACACGTCCGGCGTGCTCGGCGCCGAGGTGCTCGAGCCGGCCCGGGCGGCAGGCACCCAGGTCGGAGCGTTCCACCCGCTGGTCGCGTTCGCCGACACCGAGCGGGCGGTCGCCGCGCTCCACGGCGCGACCGTCGCCATCGAGGGCGATGACCAGCTCGCTGCGCTGCTCGCGGACATGGCCGACGCCCTCGGCGCGACCGCGGTCCGCCTCGCCCCCGGGAGCAAGGCCGCGTACCACGCCGCCGCGGTGCTCGCGGCGGGCGGTTTCGTCGCCCTGCTCGACGCGATCGCCGAGCTCGGCGCCGCGGCCGGCCTCGACGAGGCGGGCGCTCTCGCCGTCTACGGTGGGCTGATCGAGCAGACCCTCGACAACGCCAGGGCGCTCGGGATCCGGGCCGCGCTGACCGGCCCGATGACCCGCGGCGACGTGGGCACGCTGGAGCGCCACCTCGACGCGCTCGCCCGATTCGCGCCGGGCGTCCTGCCCCTCTATCGGGCGGCCGCGGAACGGGAGATCGAGCTCGCCGAATCGCGTGGCTCGCTGGCTCCACATGCCGCCGAATCGATGCGTCGTTTGCTTGCGATGCCGGTGTGATTGGGTACCATTGCCCGCGATGGAGCACAGCATCACAGCGCGCTACGCGGCCCGTCCCGCGGCGCGATTCCCCAGGGCCGCGAGCGGCAGCCGACGCCGCCGGCTGGGGCTCACGCCGGCGGGCGCCTTCAGCCCGGCGCCGACCCGGCTGACGGTGCTCCTGCGCGACCAGCCGTCGCCGCTCGCCCACCTGCGGCGCGACCGGCGCTCCATCGCCGCGACGCGACCGGTCCGCATCTCCGGTGGACTCCTGCGACCCGCCTACACGCTGACCTGGCAGCGGTCGCTCGGCCCGCGCCATCCGAGCGCCCACGCGGCGCCGTGGCGCGCCTGAGGACCTCGCGCGCCACTTCTGCCGGCGGGGTCGTCGTCAGCACCGAAGGCGATCGCCCGTCCCTGGTCGTCGGCATGCGCCGGCGCGGCCGCGATGGCATGACCTGGACGCTGCCGAAGGGCACGCCGTCGCGCGGCGAGACGACCGAGGAGACGGCGCTCCGGGAGGTCGGTGAGGAGACCGGCCTCCAGGTCCGGATCGTGGCGCCGCTGCCGTCCATCGAGTACACGTTCGTTCAGGACGGCCTGCGCATCCACAAGACGGTGCACTACTTCCTGATGGAACCAACTGGCGGTGACCTGTCGCGGCACGACCACGAGTTCGAGGCGGTGCGCTGGGTCCCCTTCGCCGAAGCCGGCGCGCTGCTCAGCTTCCAGACCGAGCGCGATCTCGTGGCGACGGCCGAGTCGCGGCTCGCGACGCTCCGCCCAGTGTCGGGACAGGCGCCGCGCGAGCCGGCGGCGGCGTCGTCCTAGCCTGGACCCGGGAGGATGACGGAGCAGTCCGCGACGACGACCCCGGCCTCGGAAGCAGGCAGCGCGGAGCACCTGCACGAGACCGCCCTGATCGACATCCACCGCGCGCTCGGCGCCCGGCTGATCGAGTTCGGGGGCTGGCTGATGCCGGTCCAGTACACCGGCATCCTCGACGAGCACCGCGCCGTCCGCGAGCGCGCCGGCCTGTTCGACCTGTCGCACATGGGCGAGCTGTTCGTCGAGGGCGACGACGCCGGCGACGCGCTGGCTGCCGCGCTCGTCTCCGATCCGCGCAGCCTCGCCGTCGGTCGTGCCCAGTACTCGATGATCTGCGCCCCGGACGGCGGCGTGATCGACGACCTCATCGTGTACCGGCTCGGGCCGGAGCGGTTCCTGGTCGTGGCCAATGCGAGCAACGCGAGCGTCGTCTCGGACGAGCTCGCATCGCGCCTCGTGCGCTGGCGGGCCGTGCTCGATGACCGGTCGCTCGCGACGTCGCTCGTCGCGATCCAGGGTCCGCGCGCGGCCGGGGTGCTCGCGCCGCTGACCGACGTCGACCTCGACGGCCTCCGTTACTACGCGATCGCCGAGGGCCAGGTCGCCGGGATCCCCGCGCTCGTGGCTCGTACCGGCTACACGGGCGAGGACGGCTTCGAGGTCTTCGTCGACTGGGGGCGCGGGCCGGCAGTCTGGGAGGCCCTCGCGGCCGGGGGCGAGGCTGCCGGCGTCGTCGCCTGCGGCCTCGGCGCGCGCGACACGCTGCGGCTCGAGGCCGGGATGCCGCTCTACGGCAACGAGCTCGGGCGCGACACGAATCCGTTCGAAGCGGGCCTCGGCCGGGTGGTCAAGCTGGACAAGCCCGGCGACTTCGTCGGGCGCGAGGCCCTCGCTCACGTGGCCGAGGCGGGCCCGGAGAAGCGGCTCGTCGGGGCGGTCATCACCGGCCGGGGCATCGCCCGCCACGGCTACCCGGTCCTGGCCGGCGAGCGGCGGACCGGCGTCGTGACCAGCGGCACCCATTCGCCAACCCTCGGCAAGCCCATCGCCATGGCTTACGTCGCGCCCGGCGATGCCGAGCCGGGTACGATACTGGCCGTCGAGATCCGGGAGCAGCCCGTCGCCGCCGAGGTGGTGCCGCTGCCGTTCTACAAGCGACCGAAGCCGGCCTAGCGCGGCCCTCGCGGTCGAAGCCGCCACCTGCCAGCAAGGAGGCACGCCCGAGATGGTCCCGCCGGACCTGCGCTATACGAAGGACCACGAGTGGGTCCGCGTCGAGGGCGACACGGCCACGATCGGCGTCACCGACTTCGCCGCGAGCCAGCTGGGCGACGTCGTGTTCGTCGATCTCCCGGCGGTCGGGAAGGCGGTCGAGCAGTTCGCGACCTTCGGGGTCGTCGAATCGGTCAAGGCCGTCAGCGACCTGTATGCGCCGGTCGCGGGCGAGGTCGTCGAGGTCAACGCGGATCTCGGTTCGAAGCCGGAGCTGGTGAACAGCGACCCGTTCGGCGACGGCTGGATGATCCGGGTCAAGGTCGGTGACGCAGGCCAGCTCGGCGAGCTCCTCGACGCCGCGGCCTACGAGAAGCTGACCGCGGAGGCCTGACCGACCTTGGCCTACGGCCCGCACACGCCGGCCGATCGCCAGCGCATGCTGGCGGCGCTCCGGATGGACAGCGTCGACCAGCTGTTCGCCGACATCCCCGAGCGACTGCGCTCCAGCCCGCTCCGCCTCGATCCGCCGGAGCCCGAGCAGCTGCTGATGCGCCGCCTGGGCGGTCTCGCGAGCCGGAACAGGGTCGACCTCGCGGCCTTCCTCGGCGCCGGCGCGTATCGCCACTTCTCGCCGCCCATGGTCGACCAGATCCTGCTCCGAGGCGAGTGGTACACGGCCTACACGCCGTACCAGCCCGAGGTCAGCCAGGGCACGCTCCAGAGCATCTACGAGTACGAGTCGCTGATCGCGGAGCTCGTCGGGCTGGACGTGGTCTCCGCGTCGCACTACGACGGTGCCGCCGCGACGGCGGAGGCCGCGCTCATGACCTGCCGCGCGACGGGCCGCGGCCACGTGCTCGTCTCGCGGGCCGTCCACCCGCACTACCGGGAGGTCCTGCGGACGTACTTCCATGGCGCCGGCCTCCAGCTCGAGGAGATCCCACTCGTCGCAGACGGGCCGCGAGGCGGGACGACGGACCTGGCCGAGCTCGAGCGGCGGCTCGCCGACGCCGATAGCCCGGTCGCCGGCGTCGTCGTGGCCCAGCCCAACTTCTACGGGCTGCTGGAGCCGATGCGCGAAGCGTCGAATCTCGCGCACGCTGCGGGCGCGCTGTTCGTGGCCGTCGTCGAGCCCGTGTCGCTCGCCGTGCTCGCGCCGCCGGGCGCGTACGGGGCCGACATCGCGGCGGGCGAGGGCCAGGCCCTCGGCATCCCGGCCCAGTACGGCGGGCCGTACCTCGGCATCCTCGCCTGCACGGAGCAGCTCGTCCGGCAGATCCCGGGACGGCTGGTCGGCATGACCACCGACGTCGACGGCAAGCGCGCCTACGTCATGACGCTGCAGGCGCGCGAGCAGCACATCCGGCGCGAGAAGGCAGCCAGCAACATCTGCACCAACCAGACCCTGCTCGCCCTGGCCGCGTCCGTGTGGCTCGCGTCACTCGGGCCGCACGGCCTGCGCGACGTCGCCGCGCTGGGTGCCGCGCGCGCCGCCGAGCTGGAAGCGGCACTGGCCTCCGTGGGGGTCGCGCGCGTGCACGCGGGCGCGTACCTGAACGAGTTCGCGGTCCGGGTTCCCAATGCCCCGGCCGTGCACCGCGAGCTCCTTGACCGGGGTGTCCTCGCCGGGCTCGTGCTGGCCGAGGCGGTGCCCGACGAGCCGGGCCTCGCCGATGCCCTCCTGGTCTGCGCCACCGAGGTGACCACCGGCGACGACATCGCCAACTTCGCGCGCGAGATCGGGGAGGTCCTCAACGATCAGGCGAGAAGCGAGCCTGCGGTGGGCTCACCGAAGGCCGAGCCGAGCTCCGCGGGCGCTCGGCCTGAGGTCGCCACGGCGTGAGCGCCAGCGGGCCGCGCCTGCAGCCCACCCTGTTCGAGCTGTCGAAGCCCGGCCGGGGCTCGGACAAGGTGCCGCACCCACCGGCGGATGCGCTGGACCGGCTGCCGGCCGAGCACCGGCGCGAGCATCCGGCAGGCCTGCCCGAGGTGAACGAGCCCGAGGCCGTCCGCCACTACGTGAACCTGTCGCAGATGAATCACGCGGTCGACACCGGCTTCTACCCGCTGGGCTCGTGCACGATGAAGTGGAACCCGAAGGTCAACGAGTGGGCCGCCCGCCAGCCCGGCTTCGCCCAGCTCCACCCGCTCGCGCCCGACGCCATCGCGCAGGGCACCCTCCAGCTGCTGTGGGAGCTGGAGCAGATCCTGATCGAGATCAGCGGGATGCGCGCGGTCACCCTCCAGCCCGCGGCCGGCGCGCACGGCGAGCTGACCGGGATCCTGATGATCCGCGAGTACCACCGCTCCCGGGGCGACATGGAGCGCACGGACGTGCTGGTGCCGGACTCGGCGCATGGCACGAACCCCGCGACCGCGACCATGGCCGGCCTTCGGACCATCACGATCAAGGCCGCGCCGAACGGCAGGACCGACCTCGAGGCCTTCCGGGCGGCGCTCGGACCGCACACGGCGGCCGTGATGATCACGAATCCGTCGACGATGGGCCTGTTCGAGTCGGAGGTCGGCGAGCTGCTGGAGGCGGTCCACGCCGCGGGTGCCCTCGCCTACATGGACGGGGCCAACCTCAACGCGATCCTCGGCCGGTTCAAGCCCGGCGAGGCCGGCTTCGACGTGATGCACATCAACACGCACAAGACGTTCTCGACGCCGCACGGCGGTGGCGGCCCCGGCGCCGGCCCGGTCGCGGTGGGCGAGAAGCTCGAGCCATTCCTGCCGGCGCCGCGGGTGCTCCGCGAGGCCGACGGCTCGTTCCGGCTGGAGCGGGTGGGGGAGCGGCCGACGTCGATCGGGCGGATGCGCTCGTTCGTCGGCAGCACCGGCGTCCTCGTGCGC
This sequence comes from Patescibacteria group bacterium, assembly GCA_035495215.1. Lineage (GTDB taxonomy): Bacteria > Chloroflexota > Limnocylindria > Limnocylindrales > CSP1-4 > UBA5189. The sequence continues at coordinate 26,937 of DATJGH010000061.1, read as the reverse complement.
GCGTATGCCTATCTGCGCACGCACGGCGCGAGCGGCCTGGCCGAGATCACCGACGACGCGGTCCTCGCCGCGAACTACCTCAAGCAGCGGCTCGCCGACTCGGGCGCGTACGACATCCCGTTCCCGGGCGTGTGCAAGCACGAGTTCATCGCGTCGGCGACGTCGATCAAGAAGAAGACCGGTGTCCGCACGCTCGACATCGCCAAGCGGCTGCTGGACCACGGCTTCCATGCCCCGACCGTGTACTTCCCGCTGACCGTCGACGAGGCGATGCTGATCGAGCCCACGGAGACCGAGTCGATCGAGACGCTCGACGCGTTCGCCGATGCCCTGGTCGCCATCGCTCGCGAGGCCGAGTCCGACCCCGAGATCGTCAGGACCGCCCCGCACTCGGCGCCGGTGAAGCGGCTCGATGAGGCCGGCGCGGCACGCAACCCGAACCTCCGCTGGCGGCCCGCCGTCGGCGACTGGACCCCTTGCCCGGACTGACCCGGCCGGGCACGAATCGCCCCCGCATGTTGCGAAATCGTCGCATTTCTGTGAGGCCGAACGGGGCTTTGCGCTCGTTGACATGCCCGGAGATTGCCTGCCTATAATCCCGGCCAGCCGCGAATGCGCGCAGCTAGGAGGATTGACGCGCCATCCGCTCCATCCCCTGACGGACCCTTTGGCCGAAGCACGCGCGCGCGGTACCCAGGAAAAGGCATAGAGGAGAGGAGACTCATGACGAAGCGTCTCGTCGCGCTTTTGGGCGCGGCGGTGATCGTTCTCGCTGCCTGCCAACCCGGACCCCCCGCCACGGGTGGTGCGTCCGGCGTCCCCGGCAGCCAGACGACTGGCGAGTCCGGTGGCACCGGCGGTGATCTGGCTCCAGATCAGACCCTGAAGCTGTACCTGTCAGACACCGACCCGGCCACCATGGACCCGCAGGCCGCCCAGGACTCGGTGTCGATCGCCGTGATCGACGCGACCAGCCGCGGGCTGCTCTACTACGACAAGGACCTCAAGCTGGTCCCCGCCCTCGCCGAGGCACTCCCCGAAGTGTCCGCAGACGGGAAGACCTTCACCTTCAAGCTCCGCCAGGGCCTGAAGTACTCCAACGGCGACCCGATCGTCGCGGGTGACTTCGTTCTCGCTGCCCAGCGGCTGCTCGACCCGCGCCTCGCGAACCCGTACTCGTACATCGCGTGCGACCTCTCGGGTGCGGAGGCGCTTCTTGGCGCCAGCCTCGGCTGCGGCACGGGGACCACCCCGACCGACGACGCCAAGATCACCGACCTGCTGAAGAAGACTGGCGTCGAAGCGCCGGACGACAGCACCGTCAAGGTGACCCTGAAGCAGGCTGCCACCTACTTCGGCTCGATCATGGCGATGTGGGTCTTCGTGCCCCATCCGGCATCGTGGACCAAATACGCCGAGGCAGCTGACCTCGTCGCGTCCGGTCCGTTCAAGGTCGACAGCTGGGATCACAACGCCGAGATCGACCTCGTCCCGAACCCGAACTGGGATGGCAGCGCCGGCACCAAGCCGACCCTGACCAAGGTCCAGTACCTGATCGGTGGCGACCCGGAGGCCGCGCTCGCGTCCTTCGAGCAGGGCGACCTCGACACCGTCGTCGTCCCGGGCACCAGCGTCCGCCGCGTGGCGGATGATCCGGAGCTCAAGGACCTCATCCAGGACCTGCCGCAGCAGGCGATCACGTACTACGACTACGCCAACTGCCAGGCGGGTGCCGACAAGTGCCCGGCTGAGAGCGGCACGTCAGACGGCAAGAGCGCGACCGCGAACAAGAACTTCCGGATCGCCCTCACCCAGGCCGTCAACAAGCAGCAGTTCATCGATCTCACCTTCGGCGGTCTCGGCCAGGTTGCCAACGGCATGGTCATGCCGGGTATCCCGGGCTACGACGCCGACTACAACCCGTACCCGTACGACGTCACCAAGGCGAAGGCCTCGATGGCGACTGCGCTGCAGGAGCTCGGCACGACGGACACCAACGGCGACGGTGCAGTCACCGCGGCCGACCTGGGCGTCCTGAAGTTCGGCTACAACTGCAACGCCGGCCACCTGCCGCGCGTCGCGTTCCTGGCCGAAGCGTGGCGGACCGGCCTCGGCTTTGCCGAGACCTCGTTCGACATCTCGTGCACGGACTTCCCGACGTTCCTCCAGGAGCGTCCGGCGGGCAAGTACAACATCAGCCGCGACGGCTGGGGTGCTGACTTCCCGCATGCCAAGAACCAGCTCGACCTGCTGGTCTGCGGCGCTGGCAACAACAACAGCCAGTACTGCAACCCGGCCTTCGACAAGGCGTTCAACGAGGCCGCGACGATCGCCGATCCGGCGCAGCAGGAAGCGAAGTACATCGAGGCGCAGCGAATCGCCGTGGATGACGCATCCGTGCTGTTCCTGCGCTATGGCGTCACGCGCTACCTGGTCCGGCCGTGGGTCTCGGGTCTGACCGCGACCTCGTCCGACCACCAGAACATCGGTGACGTCTTCCTCGAGACGATCAAGATCCTCAAGCACGACTGACGCCCCCCGGGCATCAGCACTGACAGCCACAATGTGTGGGCCGGCCACTGGTCGGCCCACACATCCAGTGGCAGACTTCCGCAAACAGGACCAGTTGCTCACGGAGAGTTGAAGTGGTTGGTTTCGTCATCAGACGGATCCTCTGGCTGATACCCGTCCTCTTCGTCGTCTCCCTGATCACCTTCACCCTGATGCACGCCGTCCCGGGCGGACCCTGGGACCGCGAGAAGGCGCTGAACGCCGGCACCGTCCAGCGGCTCAACGAGATCTACGGGCTGGACAAGCCCATCTGGCAGCAGTACATCAACTGGTTCGGCGGCATGCTCAAGCTCGACTTCGGGCCGTCATACCAGTACCGCAACCGCGGCGTGAACGACATCATCGGCGGCGGCTGGCCGATCACGGTCCAGCTCGGGGTGATGACCTTCATCGTCGCGGTCGGCTTCGGCATCCCCCTCGGGATCTTCGCCGCGCTCGGCCACAACCGCTGGCCGGACTACGTCGCGACGACCATCTCGATGCTGGGCATCGCGACGCCGAGCTTCGTGCTCGCGATCATCCTCATCGTGGTCTTCAGCGTCGGCCTGAACTGGTTCCCGTCGCGAGGCTGGAAGGGGCCGGACACCTGGGTGTTGCCTGTCGTTGCGCTTGCCGGCTACCAGATCGCCCAGATCGCGAGATATACGCGCGCCTCGATGCTCGAGGTGACAAGGAAGGACTATGTCCGTACGGCCCATAGCAAGGGCGTCCGGGCGAGCGCAGTTGTCATCCGGCACATGATCCGCAACGCGCTGATCCCGGTCGTGACCATCCTCGGCCCGATCTTCGCCTTCCTCGTCACCGGCTCGTTCATCATCGAGAACTTCTTCGGCATTCCGGGCATCGGCCGGCTGTACATCGTCGCGATCGGCGGCCGGGACTACTCGATGATCATGGCAACGACGGTGATCTACGCGTTCGCCGTCGCTTTCCTGAACTTCCTCGTCGACATCATGTACGCGTACATCGATCCCCGAATCCGCTACAGCTAGAGGGGACCATGGCCACTCAGACGCGATCCCTGCCGGGCGTCGCGACGACAGCCCGGCGCAGCGAGGGAGTCTGGCGCGATGCCTTCGGGCGGCTGCGCAAGAACAAGCTCGCCCTCCTCGGGGCCTTGGGCGTGTTCCTCCTCCTGTTTGCCGGGATCTTCGGGCCGCTGCTCGCCCCGTGGCCGTACCAGGTCCAGGATCTCGAGGCGATCACTGCGAACAACAGCATCCCGCTGGCGCCGTTCCAGAGCATGGCCCATCCCCTGGGCACGGACGGGCTGGGTCGCGACATCCTGAGCCGTTTGCTCGACGGGGCTCAGGTCAGCATGACCGTGGCGTTCGTCGTCCAGCTCGTCGTGCTGTTCATCGGCGTGCCGCTCGGCGCGATCGCCGGTTGGTTCGGCGGCCGCATCGACACCTACCTCATGCGCATCACCGACATCTTCTACGCCTTCCCCGACCTGCTGTTCATCATCCTGCTGTCGGTGGCGTTCCGGGAGACGGCGTTCGGGCGTGCGCTCAACGGCGTGCTGCTCGTGTTCGTGGCGATCGGCCTGACCTCGTGGGTGACGGTTGCGCGCCTCGTGCGGGGGCAGCTGCTCTCACTCAAGGAGACCGAGTTCGTCGAGGCCGCCAGGGCGATCGGCGTGTCCGACCGGAACATCGTGGTACGGCACCTGCTGCCGAACGCGATCGGGCCGGTGATCGTCGCCGTCACGCTTGGCATCCCGACGGCCATCCTGGCGGAGGCGACCCTCGCCTACATCGGCATCGGCGTCCAGCCGCCGCGGGCCTCGTGGGGCACGCTGATCGCCGATGGCCAGGGCTTCATCCGTTCCTATCCATGGCTGACCCTGCTGCCCGGCATCCTGATCGCCACGGCGCTCATGAGCTTCACCTTCCTGGGGGATGGCTTGCGGGACGCGCTCGACCCCAAGCTCAAGGGCAAGCAGTAGCTTGGAGCGCTCCTCGGTGGAGGAGGCTGTCAGTCTCGAGCTGACGCCGGACGAGGCCGCTCGAATCACGCGCGAGCAGCGCGAGACGAAGGCGGCCAGGTCGAAGAACCTGCTCGAGGTGAAGGGCCTCTCGACGCACTTCTTCACGCCGGACGGCGTCGTCCGCGCAGTCGACGACGTCTCCTTCGAGCTCGGCTACGGCGAGACGCTCGGGCTCGTCGGCGAGTCCGGCTGCGGCAAGAGCGTGACCGCGCTCTCGCTCACCCGGCTCGTCCCGAACCCGCCGGGCCGAATCGTCGGCGGCTCGGTCGTGTTCGACGGCGTCGACCTGCTCAAGCTGTCCGACGATGGGATGCGCAAGCTGCGTGGCAAGGAGATCGGGTTCATCTTCCAGGACCCGCTGACCAGCCTGAACCCGACCCTCACCATCGGCTACCAGATTGCCGAGGCGATCCGGCAGCACATGGGTCTGTCGAAGAAGGCGTCCTACGACCGCGTCGTCGAGCTGCTCGGCAAGGTCGGCATCCCACGCGCCCGGGACCGGCTGAACGACTACCCGCACCAGTTCTCGGGCGGCATGCGCCAGCGCGTGATGATCGCGATCGCGCTGTCGTGCGACCCGAAGCTCATCCTCGCCGACGAGCCGACCACCGCGCTCGACGTCACGATCCAGGCCCAGATCCTGGAGCTCATCTCGGTGCTATCCGACGAGTTCGGGACGGCTGTCCTGTTGATCACCCACGACCTCGGCATCGCCGCCGGCATGTGCGACCGGGTCAACGTCATGTATGCCGGACGCATCGTCGAGACGGGCAGCGTGGACGTGATCTTCGAGCGGCCCCGGATGCCCTACGCGTGGGGCCTGCTGGACTCCCTCCCTCGACTCGACGACGTGCGCGGCGACCGGCTGCGCACGATCGAGGGCCTGCCCCCCCTGCTGATCAACGTGCCCGACGCCTGCCGCTTCAACCCGCGCTGCAACTTTGCCCGCGACGCGTGCCGCGACCACGAGCCGGAGCTCACGCAACGCGAGGAACCCGGCCATTACGCTCGCTGCTGGGCCACCGACAAGGGCGGCTGGATCGCATGACGACTGCCGCAGAGCGCGAAACCAGGGCCGGCGTCGGCAAGGAAGGCCGCAACCTGGTCGAGATCGAGAACCTCAAGGTCTACTTCCCGATCAGGGCGGGCATCTTCAAGACGGTCCAGGGCACCGTCAAGGCGGTCGACGACATCAGCTTCGAGGTCCGCCGCGGCGAGACGCTCGGCCTGGTCGGCGAATCGGGCTGCGGCAAGAGCACGACCGGCCGGGCGATGATCCGGCTCCGCGAGCCGACCGCCGGGAGCGTGAGGTTCGACGGCGTGGACCTGACCACGCTCAAGTCGGGCCCGCTGCGCCGCCTGCGGCGCCGGATGCAGATCATCTTCCAGGACCCATACGGCTCCCTCGACCCGCGCATGACCGTCGGCGCGATCGTCAGCGAGCCGCTCGATACGCACAAGCTCGCGAAGGGTGAGGAGAAGCGCGCACGCGTGGCGGAGCTGCTCAAGATGGTCGGTCTCGACCCGTCGTACGTGAACCGCTACCCGCACGAGTTCTCGGGCGGCCAGCGGCAGCGCATCGGCGTCGCCCGGGCACTCGCGGTCGAGCCGGAGTTCATCGTCTGCGACGAGCCGATCTCGGCCCTCGACGTCTCGATCCAGGCCCAGGTCCTGAACCTGCTGACCGACCTGCGCGATCGCCTCGGTCTGACCTACCTGTTCATCGCTCACGACCTGTCGGTGGTGAAGCACATCAGCGATCGGGTCGCCGTGATGTACCTGGGCAAGATCGTGGAGATCGGCCCGCCGGACGTCATCTATGCCGCGCCGGCGCACCCGTACACCCGCGCGCTCCTCTCGGCCGTGCCGGTCCCCGATCCAACGATGGAGCGCAAGCGCCGCCGCGTCATCCTGACCGGTGATGTCCCGAGCCCGGCCAACCCGCCTGCTGGCTGCCGCTTCCACACCCGCTGCTGGCTGTACGAACGGCTCGGCAAGCCGGAGAACTGCCGGACCATCGACCCGCCGCTCCGGGAGGTCGGCGGGACCGACCAGAAGGCCGCGTGCCACTACGCCGAGGACAGCATCAAGTCGGATGTCGGCGTCGCGCACATCGAGGACGCGCCGGTCCGCCACGGTACCCCGGAGGCGGCCCTCCGGGTCGCCCACAAGTCGGCGGCGGAGCTCATGGGCGAGATCCCCGAGGGCGACATCGACCAGGCATTGATCCCGTCGATCGAGGAGGTCCCGCCCGCCGCTGGGGCCGGTGCCTCGGGCGACGGCGGCAACACGGGCGCGAAGCCGAACTAGACCCGGCGCGGCGCGACCCGGCGCCGGCAGCGCTCGCTGAGGCGAATCAGTCGCTTGGGCTCTGCCTCGCGGCAATGTCGCCGGGCGGGACCGACGAGGTCGCCCTTCCGCTTCTGGCCACGCCGGCGAGGCCTGCCCCGGCCGCGACGGTCGTGGCCCCGTCGACTGCGAGCCCGGCCCCTCGGAAGTGGCACGCGACGGCGTGCTCCGAATCGCCCATCTGGAGCAGCGCCGGCTCCTGCGCGGCGCAGATCTCCGGATTGCCGAGCTCCGCGCGGAGCTGGCAGCGCGGGTGGAACCGGCAGCCGCTCGGTGGGTTCACCGGCGACGGCACGTCGCCCTTGAGGATCACCCGCTTCCGACGGAGCTCCGGATCGGGCAGGGGGATGGCGGAGAGGAGCGCCTGGGTGTACGGGTGCTGCGCATCGCGGAACAGGTCCGTCCGCTCGGCGACCTCGACCACCTTGCCCAGGTACATCACTGCCACGCGGTCGCTGATGTGCTCGACCACGCCCATGTTGTGGGCGATGAACAGGTAGGTCAGGTTCAGCTCGCGCTGCAGCGTCTTGAGGAGATTCAGGACCTGGGCCTGGATGGAGACATCGAGGGCCGAGACGGGCTCGTCGCAGACGACGAGGTCCGGCTCGAGGACCAGCGCACGGGCGATGCCGATGCGCTGGCGCTGGCCGCCCGAGAACTCGTGCGGGTAGCGCCGTGCGTGGTACGACTGCAGCCCCACGAGGTCCATCATCCGGCGGACCTTCTCGCGTCGCTCGGCCGGCGTCCCGATGCCATGGATGCGCAGGCCCTCGCCGATGCTGTCGGCGATCGGGGCTCGAGGGTCGAGGGAGCCCAGCGGATCCTGGAAGATGAGCTGCACGCGCCGCCGATACGGCTTCAGGGCCCTGCCGCGGAGCTGGGTGATGTCCTGGCCGTCGAAGATCATCCGTCCGGAGGTCGGGTCGATGAGGCGCATGAGCAGCCGCCCGACGGTCGTCTTGCCGCACCCGGACTCGCCGACCAGCCCGAGCGTCTCGCCGCGCCGGATCGACAGGTTGACGTCGTCGACGGCCTGGACCGAGCCGACGCGCCGGCGCAGGACGCCGCCGAGGATCGGGAAGTGCTTGACCAGGTGCTCGGCGACGAGGAGCGGCTCGCTCGAGCCTGCCCGCTGTGCCTCGATCCTGCGGGCGGTGGCGGTGGCGTCGTGGGGCAGCGCGCTCATACCGCGATCTCCGGGGCGGTGACACTTGCTGTGACGGGGCCGCTCCGGCCCGGCCGCGCGGGGAGCAGCGCGCCGCTCTCGTCGTGCCACAGCCAGCACCGGACATCGTGGCCGCTCTCGATCGCCCGCAGCTCGGGATGGTGGTCCGGCGCGAGGGTGACGTCCTCCTCGATGCGGGTCAGGCAGCGCGGCGCGAAGCGGCAGCCGCCCGGCAGGTCGATGAGGTTGGGTACGTTGCCGGGAATGACCGCCAGCTCGTGGTCCACCTCGCCCGGCACCGGGATGGACCCGATGAGGCCGCGCGTGTACGGGTGACGCGGGTCGCGGAACAGCCGCACGACGTCGGTCTGCTCCACGATCTCGCCGGCGTACATCACCGCGACGCGGTCGCACATCTCGGCCACGACGCCGAGGTCGTGGGTGATCAGGATGATCGCGGTCCCGAGCTCGTCGCGGAGGTTGCGGAGCAGGTCCAGGATCTGCGCCTGGATCGTGACGTCGAGCGCCGTCGTGGGCTCGTCGGCGATCAGCAGGTCCGGCTCGCAGGCGAGCGCCATCGCGATCATCACGCGCTGGGCCATGCCACCCGACAGCTCGTGGGGGTACGAGCGCAGGCGTCGCTCGGGGTCCGGGATGCCGACCACCCGGAGCAGCTCGAGGGAACGCATCCGCGCCTGCTTGCGACCCATGCCCTTGTGGATCTCGAGGGTCTCGCCGATCTGCCGCCCGACGTCCCACACCGGGTTCAGCGACGAGGTGGGCTGCTGGAAGATCATGGCCAGCTGCTGGCCGCGGATGGATCGCATCTGCTCCGCTCGCAGCGTCAGCAGGTCACGGCCCGCGAAGGTGACCGTGCCCGCCTCGATCCGGCCGGGCGGCGGGACGAGGCGCATGATCGAGAGCGAGGTCACGCTCTTGCCGCAGCCGGACTCGCCGACCAGGCCCATGATCTCGCCCCGGTCGACGTTGAACGCGATGCCGTCAACCGCGCGGACGATGCCGTCACGGGTGCGGAACGAGGTGTGCAGGTTCTCCACCTCGAGCAGCGGGCGCTCGCCGCGCGGCTTCCGGCGGCGGCGGCTCTCGGCCGGGGCGATCTCCTCGATCGTGGTCTCGGCGAGCGACGGCCCGAGCGTGCTCGTCGTCGTGGTCGCGTCCGTCCCGGCGCCGTTGCCGGTGGCGCCGTCCCGGTCCGTCGCGTCGAGGTTCATCGGTTCAGCCGGGGATCGAGCGCGTCCCGCAGGCCGTCGCCGAGGAGGTTGAAGCCGAACACTGTCATCGACAGGAAGATGCCCGGGAACAGGATCAGGTGCGGCGCGGTGAAGAGGTACTTGCGGTCGAGGCCGATCATCGAGCCCCATTCCGCCAGGGGCGGCTGCGCGCCGAGGCCGAGGAACGACAGTGCGGCCACCTCGAGCACCGCGGTCGCGATGCCGAGCGTGCCGGTGACGATGATCGGCGTGACGGCGTTCGGCAGGATGCGCCGGAAGATCAGGCCCGCTGCGCCCTCGCCCAGGGCGCGCGATGCCGTCACGAAGCCGTTCTCCTTGACCGTGAGCACGGAGGCGCGCATCACCCGGGCGTAGATCGGGATGGCCACGATGCCGATGGCGATCTGCGCGTTCAGCAGGCTCGGCCCGAGCGCGGCCACGATCGCGATTGCGAGGAGCAGCGATGGGAAGACGAGGATGACATCCATCGTGCGCATCAGGACCGTGTCGAGGACGCCCTCGGCGTAGCCCGCGACGAGGCCGATGAGGGCGCCGATGACGATCGCGAAGCCGACGGTCACGAATCCGATCCAGAGCGAGATGCGCGCTCCGTGGATGACCCGGCTGAACTCATCGCGGGCATTCCCGTCGAGGCCGAAGAAGTGCTCGACCTGGGTCGGCGCGCAGCCGAGGAGGTGGACGCACGGCGCCGTCAGGCGCTTCACGCCATCCTCGTGGCCGAGCAGGACGTCGTCGGGGCCGAACGCAGCGAGCTGGTCCGCAAAGACGGCGAAGAAGACGAGGATGGCAAGCACCACGAGCCCGATCTGGGCATTCCGCTGGCGCAGGACGTTCGCGATCGTGTCGCGCCAGAGCGAGGCCGGTCGCGCGGTCGCGAGCTGGTCGGCGATGAGGTCGGCGGGCGACGCGACGGAGCTCATCGATCGGTGCTCATGAGAGGCGGATCCGCGGATCGAGGTAGGCGTAGCTGATGTCGACGAGCAGGTTCACGAGCAGGAAGCCCACGGAGATGACGAACACGAAGCCCTGGATCACCGCGAAGTCGTGGGAGGTGATGGCGTCGTACAGGGCGCGCCCGACGCCGGCGAGCCCGAAGATCGTCTCGGTCAGGACGGCGCCGGCGAGCAGCCCGCCAACCTGGAGGCCGATGATCGTGACGACGGGCAGCATCGCGTTCGGCAGGCCGTGCTTGCGCACGACGGCCGACTCGGCGAGGCCCTTGGCCCGCGCCGTCCGGACGTAGTCGAGGCCGAGCACCTCGAGCAGGCTCGACCGCGTGATCCGGGCGATGATCGCGAGCGGGATCGTGCCCAGCGCGACGGCCGGCAGGATCAGGTGGCGCAGGCCGTCGGCGAGCAGCCCCCACTGGAAGCTCAGCAGGGCGTTGAACGTGTACATGTTCGACACGAAGTCGACGATCGCACGCACCGGGCCGGCGTAGCCGGTCAACCCCCATCGCTCGGCCAGCGGCACCACCGACACGCCGGCGGTGAGCCGGCCCGCCGGCGGCAGTGCGAAGAACGTGTCCTTCAGCACGATCGCGAACAGGAACGCGAACAGGAGACCGAGCACGAACACGGGGATGCTCACGCCGAGGTTGGCGATGGCCATCGTCACCACGTCGACGGCGGAGTTGCGGCGGTACGCCGACAGGACGCCGAGGAGGATGCCCACGATCGTCGCGAAGAGCAGCGCGTAGAACGACAGCTCGACCGTCATCGGCAGCCGGCTGATCAGGAGATCGCCGACGGGAAGGTTCGTCCGCAGCGACCGACCCAGGTCTCCGTGGGAGAGCGCACTGAGGTAGTCGCCGAACTGCTGGAGGACCGGCCGGTCGTAGCCGAAATCGTGGTTGAAGGCCGCGCACACGGCATTCGAGGCGCGCTCGCCGAGCAGGATGTGGCACGGATCGCCGGGCAGCAGCCGCCCGACGATGAACACGACGAGGATGATCCCGAACAGGACCGGGATCGTGACGAGAAGCCGCCGGATGATGTAGGTCGTCACCGCATGGCGCCTAGCAGATAGGCGAGCGGGGTGGCATCAGCCACCCCGCTCGCCTGTTGGTTCCGGTTCGACGATGTCCGCTCAGATCACGACGGAGCGGGCGATGCCGGTGCGATCGGGTCGCACGTCGCGGGCTCCGCGTTGAGGCAGCCACCGAACAGGTACTGGTTGTACCACTGGCCCGGCAGGTTGCCCGTGTGCAGCGGATCCCCGGCGTCGATCTGGACCTGGAACGACAGCACGACGTCGTTGGCGTCGAGCGTGCCGCCCTGGGCAAACTTGACGCCGTCCTTGAGATGGCAGGTGTAGACCTTGCCATCCGTGCTCGGGTCGCAGCTCGTGGCGAGGGACGGGATGGTCTTGAGACCACCGACCTCGTACGTGTACAGCGAATCGAAGATCTGCTCGCAGATCCGGAGCGCGTCGCCGTCGGTCTCGTCACCGCAGTACAGGCCCGAGGGCTCGCTGTTCTGCATCCACACGAGCTGATCCCGGTCGCCCGGGGTCATCACCGCGAGGTACTCGCTGCCGATCGGTGAGGAGTGCGCGCCCTGGACGTCCGCCTTCCACGCCGTGGCGGAGCCACCGTGGACGAGCGGGATCATCGGGACGTGCTGGACGAGCAGGTCGTTGACCTTGCCGTAGGTCGCCTCGCGGTCGGAGACGCTCGGCTGGGTCTTGCCCTGGGTCAGGAGCTGCTCGATGTCCGGGAAGTGGGTGCCGAACGCCTTGTCGGCGCCGGTGCCGAAGAAGATGTCGAGGAAGTCGGTGACGTCCGGGTAGTCGGCGCCCCAGCCGAGGAGGATCATCGGGAACTTCCCGAGCGACGAGTCGCTGAGGAACGTGTCGTCCTTCTCGACGACCAGCTTGATGTTGATGCCGAGGTTGTCCTTGAACTGCGACTGGATGTCCGTCGCGACCTCGGTCGGGCTCGGCAGGTAGCTGCGGACCTTGGTCCGGTAGTGGAAGTTGTACGTCTTCGAGAAGTCGAAGCCGGCGTCGGTCAGCATCTGCTTGGCCTTGCCCGCGTCGAACGCCGGCCACTCGCTGCCGCCGCAGGCGGCCGGGATGGCGCACGGCGTGAAGTACTTCGCCGCCTCGGAGCCCGCCGGGTAGAAGTTCGCCGCGATGCGCGCGCGATCAATGCCCATCGCGACTGCCTCGCGAACCTTCTCGTTGTTCCACGGCGCCTGGTCGACGTTGAAGCCGAGGTACAGGACGTTGAGCGCCTCGCGCTCCTTGAGCTGCAGGTTCGAGTCGCCCTGGACGGTGGCGAAGTCGTCGGTCCCGACGTTGTCGATCCCGTCGACGGTGCCGGCCTGCAGCTCCTGCAGGCGCGAGGCGGCCTCGGTCGACCAGCGGATCACGACGGTCTTGGCCTTCGGCGCGTCACCCCAGTAGTTCGGGTTGGCCTCGAGCGTGACGTGGTCACCCTCGACCCATTCCTTGAGCATGTATGGACCGGTGCCATTGGGGTTGCGGACGTAGCTCTTGTCGGGCGCGTGCGCCTTGAGCCAGTCCGAGTCCTGGATCTCGCTCGACGCGAACGCGAGCTTCGACAGGAACGAGACATCAGCGTCACAGAGATGGAACTCGACGGTCAGCCGGTCGACAGCGACGATCTGGCTGATCTGGCCGGTGTAATCCTTCGGCCGGTTGCTGCAGTCGATGGCGGTCTGCGGGAACGACGTGCCGTCGAACGGCTCGGCGCTCGCGCCCTGGGTCTGCCCGGTCGTGGGCGGTGCGCCCGTTGGCGCGGTGCTGGCCGCCGGCGTACAGGCGGCCGCGACGAGCACCACGCCCGCGAACAACGTCGCGAATCGTGGCAATCGTCCAGAAGGACGGGTCATGCTGGCTCTCCTCCACAGCTGCCCCGCGTCGAGTCGGGACGCGCGTCCCAAGATCGCGGGGTGACTCGCACGCGTGCCGACGATGAGCCTCGGCCGCGAGTGCGGGCAGACTAGCACCCGAATCAGCGGGCGTCACCCGGGATTCCTGACAGCATCAGGTGCTCGCTGAGCGTAAATCCCGCGGGTTTCCGGTCCCTCCCTGGGCGGCGTGGGCCGGTCGGGGAGGGGCGTATCCTCGTCCCGATCATGCTCCGAATCGCGCTCGCCCAGACCGCCCCGGGCCTCGGCGCGCTCGACGCGAACCTCGCCCGCCATCGCGACCTGCTCGAGGAGGCTCGGGCCGGCGGCGCGGGCCTCGTCGTGTTCCCCGAGCTCGGCCTCACCGGCTACCAGCTGCAGGACCTCGCGGCCGAGGTCGCGATGCGCCTGGACGATCCGCGGCTGGCAGCGCTCGCGGCCGCGACGCGGGGCCTCTCGGCGTGCGTCTCGTTCGTCGAGGAGTCGGGCGACCACCGCCTGTTCATCGCCGCGGCCCTCCTGGAGGACGGCGAGATCCGGCACGTCCACCGGAAGGTGTTCCTGCCCACGTACGGGCTGTTCGACGAGCGCCGCTTCTTCGCCGCCGGCGACGTCGTCCGGGCGGTGCCGTCCCGTCTTGGGGTGGGCGTGGGCATCGCGATCTGCGAGGACTTCTGGCACCTCCAGACGCCGCAGCTGCTCGCCCTCGACGGCGCGCAGCTCCTGCTCAACGTGTCGTCGTCGCCCGGCCGCGATCTCGCCGCGCGAAACGACGTCGGCCTCGGCACCGCGACGTCGTGGCGGACGCTGATGCGCACCTACGCCCAGCTGACCACGTCGTTCGTCGTGTTCGTCAACCGGGTCGGCGTCGACGAGTCGGTCACGTTCTGGGGCGGCTCGGAGGTGGTCGCGCCGTCGGGCGAGCCGCTGTTCTCGGCGCCGCTCTTCGACGAGGGCCTGTACCTCGTCGACGTCAATCTCGAGGACGTCCGCCGCGAGCGGATCGCCTTGCCGCTCCTGCGCGACGAGCGGCTCGAGCTCCAGGCGCGTGAGCTCGGGCGGATCATCGCCGAGCGCGCCGGGCTCGCCTCGGACTCGACGGCCGAGCCGGGCGCCGAGCCGGGCCTCGATGTGGCGCCGATGGCGCCCCTGCCCTCACCGAGCCGTCGCCCGAAGGTGCCCCGCCGGCCGATGATTCCGCCACCGCTGCGCGCGCCCGGCGAGGATGGAGTGGCCGCCCGTGCCCCGGAAGAGCCGATTCGGCTGCGGTCACACCGCCGGTGAGCGCCGCCAGACCCCTGCCTGTCGACGACGCCGGCCGGCCGCTGTTCGAGCTGCCGGACGAGCTGGCGATCGACACCGACGTCGCCCGGCGGGTCATCGCCGGGTTCATCCGCGGCCAGCTCGGCCAGGCAGGCTTCGAGCGCTGCGTGCTGGGCCTGTCCGGCGGGATCGATTCGGGCCTCGTCGCGTACCTCGTGTCGGAGTCGATCGGCGCCGACCGGCTGTTGTGCATCCTGATGCCGTACCGGACGTCGTCGCCGGCCTCGCGCAGCGACGCCGAGGCGATCGTCGCCGAACTGGGCTGTCCGAGCGAGCTGGTCGAGATCACGGCGATGGTCGACGGCTACTTCGGGCGCGATGGCCAGGCGGGCGCCGGCGGCGAGGCGGTCGCCGACGCCACGCCCGTCCGTCGGGGCAACTTCATGGCCCGCACGCGCATGGCCGTCCTGTACGACCGGTCCGTTGCGTTTCGCGGGCTGGTGGTCGGGACCGGCAACAAGACGGAGTCACTGATCGGCTACACCACCCTGTTCGGGGACAACGCGTGCGCGTTCAACCCGATCGGCGACCTGTACAAGAGCCAGGTTCGTCAGCTGGCAGCGGCGATGGGCGTGCCGAACCAGGTCATCGCCAAGGCGCCGAGCGCCGACCTCTGGCCGGACCAGACCGACGAGGCCGAGGGCTCGTTCAGCTATCCGCTGCTGGATCGCATCCTCTACTGGCGGATCGATCGGCGGCGCTCGACCGATGAGCTGGTGGAGATGGGCTTCGAGCGGCCGCTCGTCGAGCGCGTCGAGCGGTTGGTGGCGACCTCCGAGTTCAAGCGGCAGGTGCCGCCTGTCGCCAAGCTCGGGCCCCGGACGGCGGGCGTCGACTACCTGTACCCGAGGCGGCGCCCGGGCTCGACCCACTCCTGATCGCGTGCCGGACGAACGCGGCACGCTCTACCTCGTCGCGACCCCGATCGGGAATCTCGGCGACGTCACCCTGCGAGCGCTCGAGACCCTGCGGACGGTGCCACTGATCGCCGCGGAGGACACGCGGATCGGCCGGCGGCTCCTGGCGCGATACGAGATCAGGACCCGAATGACGAGCTACCACGCCCAGAGCGGGATTGCGCGCCTGGCCGCGCTCCTCGAGCACCTGCGCGGGGGTGCGGACCTCGCCGTCATCACCGACGCGGGCACGCCGGCGATCAGCGATCCCGGCGAGGACCTGGTCCGAGCGTGGGCCGCCGACGGCGGCCGGGTCGTGCCGATCCCGGGTCCATCTGCGGTCCTCGCGGCGGTTGCCGCGAGCGCCGTGGCGGGTCCCCGCTGGAGCTTCGAGGGCTTCCTGCCGCGAACCGGTCGCGAGCGTCGGGATCGGCTTGCCCGGATCGCGGGCGACGACCGCGGCGCGGTCATCTTCGAGGCGCCGGCGCGCCTCGCCGGGACGCTGCGTGACCTCGTCGAGACCTGCGGCGGCGACCGACCCGCGGCGGTGTGCCGCGAGCTCACCAAGCTGCACGAGCAGGTCGTCCGCGCGCCCCTCGCCGAGCTCGCCGACGCCGTCAGCGACCGCGCAATTCCGGCGCGCGGGGAGATCGTGATCGTCATCGGCCCGTCAACGGCCACCGCGCTCTCCCGTGACGAGCGCCGCATCGCGCTCGCGGACGGTCGCGCCCAGGTCGATGGGCTGGTCGCGGGCGGCCTGACCAGGAGCGAGGCGGCCCGTCGCGTGGCGGTGGCGACCGGCCTGTCCCGTCGCACGCTGTACCGGACCGAGGACGCGGCCGAGTAGGCCCGCCCGGACGGCGGAGGAGGGAGGGGCCGACGTCGTCCGGGCGGATGGGAGCTGGAAGCTCGCTCAGGCAGCGAGCTCCTCGGGGATCGGCTCATCGGCGGGGACACTCGGGGCGTCGTCGGTCGCGGCAGTCGTTCCGTCCTGTTCGGCCGCCGCCTCGAGGCCATCAACCGCGGACTCGGCCGCGTAGTCCTTCTTCTTGCGGCCGGACAGCATCTCGACGGTGCTCGCGACGATCTCCGTCTTCCAGTGCCTGAGGCCCTTGTCGTCATCCCAGGTCCGGGTCTGCAGCCGGCCCTCGAGGGCGACCTGCTGCCCCTTGCCGAGGTAGCGCCCGCACACTTCGGCGAGGCGGTCCCAGGTGACCACGTTGTGGAACTCGCCGCGCTCCTTGCCGTTGCCGGCGTATTCCGTCGTCGCCACGGTGAACTGGGTGACGTGCTTGCCGGAGGCAAGCGCGCGCATCTCGGGATCGCGCGTCAGGCGGCCGGCCAGGAGGACCTTGTTCACGGTCCATCGCTCCTTGTTCGGTCGGCCGACGGGTCACGGGCCGACCCTGCGTGCGGCGGGTATCGGCAAGGTAGCGAGCGGCGCTTATCCGACGATCTACCACCGCTCACCAGCGCGAGCGGGCAGATCCACCTGCGCCGCGCGGGAATAGCCCGAAGGCAGGATTTCGGCCCCTCTCAGCCGGTGCTACGTTCGCCACGATGCGTATGAAGGCCCGGCTCGTCCGCGCGACCACCATCGTCCTCGCCGCAACCGTGCTCGTGCTCGTCGGGTCCTGGGCGGCCGTGGCGATCGAGGATCGAAACGAAACCGCGCGCACCACCGCGCGCTTCGAGCCGCCGGTGTGGGCCGGCCAGAACTTCATCGTCGAATGCGCCGGAGGGTTCTACGCCCGCCACGAGTCCACGATCGTGCTCGTCATCAGCGCGCATTGCGGCAATCCAGGCCTCACGCTTCGTGACGCCGACGGACAGGTGATCGGCGTCATCGGCCCGCGCGCCCAGCTGGCCGACTGTCCGGAGGGTCGCTTCTGCGCCCCCTCGGACATCATGACGCTCGCCCTGGCGCCCGGGCGCATCCCGTGGGGCCACCTCAACATGGTCGACCTGGGCGCCGGTGGCTACCGAACGATCGATTCCGGCACCCGACCGCTCGCCTGCCCGGATATCGCGGTCGGCGACCGATTCGAGATCGACGGTCGGGAGCACTATCGCTCCGGGACCGTGATCGCGATCGAGCCATACGAGAACGCGACGGACACGATGTTCCCGTGCATCATCGTGGGCGACCGCACCGTCTCGTCCGGCGACTCCGGCGCTGCCGTGCTGGTCAGGGGCCTGCCGGCAGGGATCATCGCGCGCCAGCTCGACGGACGAGTCGGGTTCACCCCGCTCGCGGAGGGCCTCGACAACCTCGCGTTGACCCTGTGCACGACACCAGACTGCGACCTGTCTCCAGCCCGGGCGGTGCAGCCCTGAGGATCCAGTCGGGCGCAGAAGTCCGATCGATCGCCACGTGTTCGCGCTGAGACCGCGGAGTCCGATTCCGACGTCGATGGGACATACCCGCACGACGGATGACGGGCGATCGCCAAGGTCGACAAGGAGAGCGCCGCCGAGGCCATCTCGAAGCTGCAGGCCGTGACCCGCTTGAGCCTCGAGGCGCAGACCGCGCTGCGGTCACAATGGGTCCCTGGCGACCTCGCCTTGTGTCGCCCTATCCCGCCATCGACCGTCCGCCGAGTCGGTAGTGAGGAGGGCGGATATGAAGCTGATCAACCTCGAGGACCTCGTGATCCTCGGGCCCGGATCCGAATGGCTGTGGACGATGATCAGCGGTCGCAAGCTCATGTACAACTCACTCGGTCCGGCCACCCGGATCTGGTGGGGCCTGCTGGCTCCGAGCGCCCGTGCGGCCCGCGAGCAGGCAAACGACCAGGGCGTCTGGGTTGACTTCGAGTGGCTCGCCGGGATCTTTGCCGCGTTCGACCGCGCCGCGAACGAGCCGGCGGCGTACGACGCGGCGTACATCGCACAGCGACTGCCCGACCTCATCGAGACCAATCGCACCGCGGTCCGGCGGTTCGAGGAGCTCCGCGCGGTCATCGTCCGGTCCGCGTCCGACGTGATCCCCGAACCCGGTCCAGCTCGCAGCACCCGACCCAGGCGCAAGCGCGCCGTCTCCGCCGCGAGCAGCTGAGGAACAGGCCCAGGCGCGCGCGTTGCCGGGCGCTCGGCGTGGTGCCTGGATGCTCCGGTACCAAGGTCCGTGGTGTGGTGCGTGCGCGCCACCGACCATCGACGCGCCGTTTACGGGACCACCCGCCCATTCCACCCGTGCAAGGTGGGACGTAAGGTTCGGAGCACGTCGGGACGCGGCGCACCGGGGGCCACTCGAGGCGTCGGCCACGGACCCCCGAACGGACTTCGCAGCTGACGAAGGGTCGGCGAGGAAGATCCCGTTTGGGAGTCACGAACCGAGCAACCATGATTTATCGGCCTCGAGCCGGAACGCTTCCGACGGGACTTATCGCTCCGAATATCGCCAGCCATCGATCGCCTCCCGACGCACGCGGGAGGCGATCGTTCGTTTCCCCGGAAAAAAAGGTGCTCCGGACGGGCGTGGGGGACGCGGTCCGGAGCGGAGAAGTCAGGGGAGAACGGCGGGCGACCTCCGCCGTTCCCTGGAGCGACTCCGTCACCCGATCTTGACCTTCCTCGGAACGGAGCCGAGCGGATGGTCGCTGTTCCCCCGGGGGTGCCGGCAATAGGGAAACCGCCGCATCTGGAGGTCCATCCCATCCGACAGGCGCCAAGCCATGGGTCCCGGGCCGCTATACTCCCGACCGTTCCCGGGTAGCGGCAAGGCAGCCCGGACAGGGGAGGTCCTGCGATCGCGCGATCAGGGCGCGTGGTCCGTCCCGTGAGGCGGCCGAGCGACCGGCAGAACCCTCGCCGCAACGCCGGCGGCGACCCGCGGGAGATTTGCAACCAGGTCCCGAGCCGAGAGGCCCGGGACTTCTCGATTCTCGGGAGTTCTCGCCGCGGTTCCCTGGCTGTGGCACCCGATGCACCAAGCGGCGGAGGAATGGCCCCGCATCTGACGCGCACCGGCGTTCGTTCGCCGCTTGTGGCATCCGAGGCACCGGCCAGGGGCAGAGCGCCCAGGCGGCGGCGACTTCCGCGCGTTTCTTCGCCGCCTGGTGCATCCCACGCCACACGGGCGGTCGCCGCGGCAAGAGGACTGTGCTGATGCCCGCCTCGATCGTGGTGGGCCTGCAGTGGGGCGACGAGGGCAAGGGCAAGACGACGGACTTCCTGGCCGAGCAGGTGTCGATGGTCGTTCGCTACCAGGGTGGCGACAACGCGGGCCACACGGTGGTCAAGGGCGACGAGGTCCTGAAGCTCCACCTCGTGCCGTCGGGCGTGCTGTACCCGCACATCACCTCGGTCATCGGCAACGGGGTCGTCGTCAATCCCGAGACCCTGATCGGCGAGCTGGACATGCTCACGTCCCGGGGCATCGACGTCTCGAGGGTGCGGGTAAGCCGCTCGGCCCACGTGATCATGCCGTACCACGTGGCCCTCGACCGCGCGAGCGAGGCGCGTCTCGACGGCGCGAGGGTCGGCACGACGGGGCGCGGCATCGGACCGACGTACGCCGATCGTGCGTGGCGCATCGGGCTGCGCATGGAGGACCTGCTCGACCGGGGCGTCCTCCGCGAGCGCCTGGCGCGCCTCCTGCCCGACAAGAACGTGCTCCTCGCCGTGCTCGGCGCGGAGGCGTTCGCCCTCGATGCACTCGTCGAGCGAGCCGCCGCCTGGGGCGAGCGTCTCGCCCCGCACCTCGACGACACGACCTGGCTCGTGCAGGCGGCGCTGGCCCGCGGCGAGCACGTGCTGCTCGAGGGCGCCCAGGGCACGCTCCTCGACCTCGATCACGGCTCCTATCCATTCGTGACGTCCTCCAACGCGGTCGCGGGCGGCGCCACGACAGGCGGCGGCATCGGGCCGCTCCAGGTCGACGAGGTCATGGGCGTGATGAAGGCCTATGCCACGCGCGTGGGCTCCGGCCCGTTCCCGACGGAGCTCCTCGACGAGACCGGCGATCGGATCCGCGAGCGCGGCAACGAGATCGGGACGACGACCGGGCGACCGCGCCGGGTCGGCTGGTTCGACGCAGTACCGATTCGGTTCGCCGTCGCGGTCAACTCGGTCAGCAGCATCATGCTCAACAAGATCGACATCCTGTCCGGGGTCGAGTCGATCCCGCTGTGCGTGGCGTACGAGATCGACGGACGGCGGGTCGACCGGTGGCCTTCGTCGGCATCGGTGCTCGCCCGCGCGACGCCGATCTACGAGCACTTCCCGGGCTGGACGGAGCCGATCCACGACGTGCGCTCGCTGGCGGGCCTGCCCGACGCCGCCCGCCGCTACGTCAGCGCGGTCGAGGAGCTCGCGGGCGTGCCGATCGTGCTCGTCTCGGTCGGACCCGAACGCACCCAGACGATCGAGCGGGCCTGGCGCCCGATGCGCCGCCAGCCGGTGCGCGTGGCATGAGCACGGCGCCGACCCGCACCCTGATCGTCGGCTCGGGCGCGCGCGAGCACGCCCTGGCCTGGAAGCTCGCCGGCGAGCCGGGCATGAACGAGGTTGTCGTCGCGCCCGGCTCGGCGGCCATCGGCGCCGAGCCGCTCGTCCGCTGCGTGCCCGAGGATCCGCTCGACGGCCCTGCGGTCGTCGCGGCGGCTCGGGCCGCGTCCGCGGAGCTCGTGGTCATCGGTCCGGAGGCGCCGCTCGCGTCGGGGGTGACGGATGCCCTGCGGGAGGCCGGGATCCGTGTCTTCGGTCCGTCGGTGGCGGCGGCGCGCATCGAGACCTCGAAGGCCTTCTGCCACGAGGTCGCCGAGGCGGCGGGCGTGCACATGGCCCGCGCTCGGGCGTTCGCGGACGGGGAGGAAGCGGCGGCACGTGCGTTCGTGGCCGAGCTCGGCGCAGACGGCCGGGGTGTCGTGCTGAAGCAGGACGGGCTCGCCGCCGGGAAAGGCGTGACGGTCTACGACGACGCAGGCCGCGCGATCGACCACGTGCCGTCGTACCTCGAAGGGCGCGGAGAAGGGCCGGCGCTCGTGGTCGAGGAGCGGCTGACGGGCCTCGAGGCGAGCGTCATCGCGATCTGCGACGGCCGCGATGCGATCGCGCTCCCCGCGTCGCGTGATCACAAGCGCCTGTGCGACGGTGACGCGGGTCCCAACACCGGCGGCATGGGCGCCTACTCGCCGCTCCCGGACCTGCCGTACGAAGGCGTGACGGACGTCCTCGACACCGTCCACCGCCCGATCCTCGCCGAGCTCGCCCGGCGGGGAACGCCGTTCGTCGGCTTCCTGTACGCAGGCCTGATGCTCACCGACCACGGCCCGGTGCTCCTCGAATGCAACGCCCGCCTC
Organism: Patescibacteria group bacterium; assembly: GCA_035495215.1. Taxonomy (GTDB): domain Bacteria; phylum Chloroflexota; class Limnocylindria; order Limnocylindrales; family CSP1-4; genus UBA5189. The sequence continues at coordinate 5,210 of DATJGH010000061.1, read as the reverse complement.
GGGGATCCCGAGGCGCAGGTGATCCTGCCGCGGCTGGCCGTGGCGCTCGGGCCGGTGCTCGCGGCTGCTGCCACGCGCGACCTCGGCGACCTCGCGGCGCAATGGTCGGGCAGGCTCCCGGTGCTGCCGGGAGCGACCGTCGGAATCGTGCTCGCCTCGGAGGGCTATCCAGGGACGCCGAAGCGCGGGCTTCCGATCGAGGGCATCCATGCAGCCCGGGATTCGGGCGCGCTCGTCTTCCATGGCGGCTCCATCGGCCGGCCGCAGGGCGGCTACGGCACGAACGGTGGCCGCGTGCTCACGGTCGTCGGGCGGGGGCCGGACCTGCCGCGGGCGCGAGACGCGGCGGAGGCAGCGGCGGACCTCATCTCCTGGGACGGCCTCCAGCGCCGCCACGACATCGCGGCCACGCTGCCCCCGGCACCCGCGGTCCCGGTCGGAGCGGGCGCGTGATTCGCCGCTACACGCTGCCCGAGATGGGCGCGATCTGGTCGGACGAGTCGCGCTTCGAGCACATGCTCCGGGTCGAGCTCGCGGTCAGCCGCGCCCAGGCGCGCCGCGGCCGAGTGCCCCAGGAGGCGCTCGCTGCGATCGAGGCGCGGGCCAGGGTCGACGTCGACCGGATCGACGAGCTCGAGAAGACCACGGACCACGACGTGATCGCCTTCGTGTCGCAGGTCGCCGAGTCGATCGGCACGGAGGGTCGCTATCTCCATCTCGGCCTCACGAGCTCCGACGTCGTCGACACGGGTCTCGCGCTCCAGCTGCGGGCGGCGGGAGAGCTGCTCCTGCGCGACGCTGATCGGCTCCTCGAGGTCCTGGTCGCTCGTGCCCGCGCCGAGGCCGCGACGGTGATGATGGGCCGGACCCACTCGGTCCACGCCGAGCCGACGACCTTCGGGCTGAAGCTCGCGGGCTGGGCGTTCGAGGTCGATCGCGGGCGGCGCCGGCTGGCCCAGGCGATCGACGAGATCGGGACCGGCAAGCTGTCCGGCCCGGTCGGCACGTACAGCCACCTCGAGCCCGAGGTCGAGGCCGAGGTCATGGCCGAGCTCGAGCTGCGTGTCGATCCCGCCAGCACCCAGATCGTCCAGCGGGACCGCCACGCGGCGCTCCTGACCGCCATGGCCATCCTCGGCGGGAGCCTGGAGCGGTTCGCGACCGAGATCCGGAACCTCCAGCACACCGAGATCGGCGAGGTGCAGGAGGCCTTCCGTGCCGGCCAGAAGGGCTCGTCCGCGATGCCCCACAAGCGCAACCCGATCCTGTCCGAGCGCGTCGCGGGTCTCGCACGCGTGCTCCGCGGCTACGCGGGGACGGCGCTCGAGAACCAGCCGCTGTGGCACGAGCGCGATATCAGCCACTCCTCCGCCGAACGCGTGATCCTGCCCGACGCAACGATCCTGCTCGACTACCTGCTCCAGAAGACCGCGACGCTCATCCGCGATCTCGTGGTGCTGCCGGAGCGGATGCGCGAAAACATCGAGCGCGGCCTGGGGCTTCACGCCTCGTCCCGCGTGCTGCTGGTGCTGGTCGAGCGTGCCGGGCTCCCGCGGGAGCAGGCGTACGAGATCGTGCAGCGAGCCGCCTTCGAGGCGTCGAACGCGCGCCGGCCGCTGCGCGAGGTGCTCGCCCTCGACCCGGTCCTGGCCCGGGCCGTCAGTCTCGCCGAGCTCGACGCATGCTTCGACGACAGCCGCTACCTGACCCATGTCCCGGAGGTGATCGCCCGACTCGACTTGCTCATCCCGACCGAGCGCTCACCGGAGCGCCCCGCGGACCGCGCCCCGCGAAAGGCAACCGCCGATGCTCACCGCTGACCGATTCCTCCGGTCGGGCAAGGTCCGCGACCTGTTCCGCATCGACGACGACCGGCTCGCGCTCGTCGCCTCGGACCGGATCAGCGCCTTCGACGTCGTGCTGCCCACGCCGATCCCGGACAAGGGCCGCGTGCTGACCGCTCTGTCGCGCTTCTGGTTCGACGAGACGGCCGCGATCGTGCCGAACCACCTGCTCGGGACGGACGTCGACGAGATCCCCGAGCTTCGCGACGTCGGGCCCATCGACGAGCTGCGCGGCCGCACCATGATCTGTCGTGCCGCCTCGGTCCTGCCGGTCGAGATCGTGGTCCGGGGCTATCTCTCCGGCTCCGGCTGGAAGGAATACCTGCGCGAAGGCAGGCTCTGCGGAATCCCGCTGCCGCCGATGCTCCGCGAGAGCCAGCAGCTGCCCGAGCCGATCCTGACCCCCGCCACGAAGGCGGAGCATGGCGAGCACGACGTCAACATCGACTTCGAGTCGATGGTCTCCATGCTCGCCGGCTGGGCGCCCCATGGAGCTCCCGAGCCGCTCGGGACCAGTGTCGCTCGCGACCTCGCCAACCGGGCGCGAGGCACCGCGCTGCGGCTGTACGCGGCCGGAGCCGACCGATGCGCCGACGCCGGCCTCATCCTCGCGGACACCAAGTTCGAGATGGGCCTGATCGACGGCGAGCTGATCCTCGTCGACGAGGTCATGACGCCCGACTCGTCCCGGTTCTGGGACGCCACCGCCTACGCTCCGGGTGGGCCGCAGGTGAGCTTCGACAAGCAGTTCGTGCGCAACTGGCTCGAAGGCCAGCCGTGGGACAAGACGGCACCGGGGCCGGAGCTCCCGGCGGACGTGGTCGGCGGCACCCGGGCTCGCTACATCGAGGCGTTCGAGCGCATCACGGGAGCGAGATTCGAGCGCTACCTCGCGGAGGACGTCATCGCATGAGCGAGTTCCGATTCGCGGTCAACGTGCTGCCGAAGGACGGGATCCTCGACCCGCAGGGCCGCGCGGTGGAGGGCAGCCTCGGCCACCTCGGCGTCGAGGGCGTCTCGGGCGTTCGCGTCGGGCGCCGTTTGGAGCTGACAGTCGAGGCGCCGACCGAGGTCGAGGCGCGGGCGACGGTCGAACGACTTGCGAGCGAGCTGTTCGCGAATCCGTTGATCGAGTCGTTCGCGATCGAATGGGTCGACATCCACGCCGGAGCCACAGGTTGACGCGCATCGGCGTCGTCGTCTTCCCGGGCTCGAACTGCGACCGCGACACGCTGCGCGGGCTCGAGCTGGCGGGCGCCGAGGCCGTGCCGCTGTGGCACGAGCAGGGCTCGCTCGACGGCGTCGCCGCGGTCGTCCTGCCCGGGGGCTTTGCCTATGGCGACTACCTCCGCGCGGGCGTGATCGCGCGGTTCAGCCCGGTCATGCGCGCGGTCTCGGCGTTCGCAGGCGACGGCGGGCTGGTCCTGGGCATCTGCAACGGATTCCAGGTCCTCGCCGAGGCCGGCCTCGTACCCGGCGCCCTGCTGCGCAACCGTGGCCTCCGGTTCCTCGGCCGGGACGTGCGCATCTCCGCGCAGCGCCTCGACACCCCGTTCACGTCGGTCATCGGCGACGCCCGACCCCTGCGCATGCCGATCGCGCACGGCGAGGGCTGCTACTTCGCCGACGAGGCGACGCTCGACGGCCTCGAGCGTGATGGCCGGGTCCTGTTCCGATACGTCGACGCCGACGGTCGGCCCGCCGGGACCGAAGCGGACGCGGCGAACCCGAACGGCTCGATGCGGGCCATCGCGGGCGTCATGAATGCGCGCGGCAACGTCGCGGGCCTCATGCCGCATCCGGAGCGAGCGTCTGATCGTGTGCTCGGCTCCGAGGACGGCCTGCCGATCCTGCGGTCGCTCGTCGAGGCGGCCGCGCGCGCCGAGCAGATGGGCACCTCCGCCGCGCAGCCGGTCCTGGTCGGCGCTCGATGATCGTGGCCGAGCGGGGCGCCGAGCAGCCGGTGGCGGAGCCGGAGCACCCGATGCCGACGGTCGCGCTGCATCGCGCGCTCGGGCTGACGGACGACGAGCTCGGCGCGATCCGGGAGCGGCTGGGGCGCGATCCGAACGACCTCGAGCTGGCGATGTTCAGCGTCATGTGGTCCGAGCACTGCTCGTACAAGAGCTCGAAGCCGCTGCTCAGGACGCTCCCGACACGCGGCGAGGGCGTCGTCGCGGGGCCGGGCGAGAATGCCGGCGTCGTGTCGATCGGCGACGGCCTGGCGGTCGCGTTCAAGCTCGAGTCGCACAACCACCCGAGCGCGGTCGAGCCGTACCAGGGCGCAGCGACCGGTGTCGGCGGGATCCTTCGGGACATCTTCACGATGGGCGCACGCCCGATTGCCGTGCTCGACGCGCTGCGCTTCGGCGATCCGGCGGATGCGCGCACGCGGCACCTCGTCGACGGCGTCGTGCGGGGCGTCGGCGGCTACGGCAACTGCGTGGGCGTGCCGACGGTCGGCGGCGAGCTCGTGTTCGATGCCTCGTACCAGGACAACCCGCTGGTCAACGTGATGGCCATCGGCGTGCTCGAGGAGCGCTTCCTGACCCGCGCGGCCGCGCCCGGGCCGGGCAACCTCGTCGTGCTGTTCGGGAGCGCGACCGGCCGTGACGGCATCGGGGGCGCGTCGGTGCTCGCCTCCGCGACGTTCGCCGACGACGATCCCTCGAAGCGGCCGTCGGTCCAGGTCGGCGATCCGTTCGCCGAGAAGCTCCTGATCGAAGCCTCGCTCGAGCTGATCGAGCGAGGGCTCGTCGAGGGGTTGCAGGACCTCGGCGCGGCCGGCATCACCTGCGCCACGTCCGAGACCGCCGACCGGGCCGGCACGGGGGTCGACGTCGATCTCGGCGCCGTGCCTCGCCGCGAGCCTGACATGGAGCCGTTCGAGGTCATGATCAGCGAGAGCCAGGAGCGGATGCTCGCGGTCGTGCGGCCGGAGCGGTTCGATGCGGTCGCGGAGGTGTGCGCCCGCTGGGGCCTGCCGTGCGCGATCATCGGTCGGGTCACCGACGACGGCGACATCGTCGTCCGCGGCGAGGGTCGCGAGCTGGCGCGCATCCCGGCCCGAGCGCTCACCTCGGACGCGATCGTCCACGACCGGATTGCCGCCCCGCCGGAACGCCGCCGGCTGGCGCCGGCGCCGGGCGCGCCGATCGTCGCCAGCGACCAGTTGCCGGAGCGCGGCATGGACCCCGGCGCCGTGCTCCTCGCGCTGCTTGGATCGCCGAATCTCGCATCGCGGCGGGCGGTCTTCGAGCAGTACGACTCGACGGTCCAGGCCGCCACGGCCGCGGGTCCGGCCAACAGCGGCGCGGCCGTCCTGCGGGTCGCGGGCACGGCCAAGGCCATGGTCGCGGCCACGGA
>DATJGH010000060.1:0-3193 GCA_035495215.1 Patescibacteria group bacterium | reverse complement strand
GGGGCACCTGGGTTCTTGTCCGCTGATGAACCGCCATGCCGCGCCAGGACCGGCCATGGGGTGCCCGTACGCCGCGGTGGGGATGCAGAGGGCGCTGGACTCGGCAATCGGTTTGCCCAGTAGGTCGACCAGCGCGTCGTGGATGCTCGTGTTCTTGATGCCAGCGGAAGTGAGAAGAAACCTCATGCTGCCTCCCGGGTTGCCGGTAGATGTAGTTCTGTAGACGGCTCGGCGACGCGTAACTCATCGATCTCTGCCTAGGCCGCGTCAGGGGTCAGTCCCGAACGCAGGCCCACAGCGGAGACCCGTCCCGAGGTGCGAGAATCGCGTCCGTGCCCGAAGCACAGCTCGAGGACTTCGGATCAGGGCTCACGCCCGTCACCCAGGGCTGGTTCGTCGTCAACGTCCGCGACGCCGAGTGGTGGAACTCGGAGAGGAGGGGCGCGAGGTGCGGCTTCGAGAACGAGTACGGCGACCCGCCGGTCGAGTTCGCCCAGCTCGGGATCAACGTCACTGTCCTGGAGTCCGGGCAGACCGGCCTCTACCACGCCGAGTCGAACCAGGAGGCGTTCCTCGTCCTCTCAGGGGAGTGCGGGCTGCTCGTCGAGGACGAGGAGCGACGCCTGCGGCCCTGGGACTTCTTCCACGCTTCCCCGTGGACCGAGCATGCCTTCGTCGGCGTGGGCGAAGGGCCGTGTGTGATCCTGATGGTCGGTTCGCGCTCAGGCCCGGGAGGTCACTACCCGGTGTCGGAGCTCGCGGCGCGCTACGGCGCGAGCGTGGCAGAGGCGACCTCCGACTGGAGGCAGGCGTACGCGACGGTCGAGCGGTTCCGGCGGGAGCGGCCGCCGAACTGGGCTCGTCTGCCATGGGCGTAGATTCCTTCAGGCGTCATTCGCGTCACTCGCGAACGTAAGTCTCCTGTTTACTTGGGGCGCTCTGCCACGCAGGCCGTGTTACGCAGCGACCGACACCCGTAGGAAGGTTGCCGGAATAGAGGTGACACCCTCGCGGCGCCTGACCACACAGGGGAGACTCCCGATGCTAGGCCGGGCGAATTACGTACTCGACGAAATACATGAGGAAGAGGATCAGCGCGCCTGTTAACGCAACAGACGCAAGCGCCCAGATCGAGGTTTCGAGAGCCCTAATACGCGCGACGAGGCTCGCGAAGAACGTCAGGCAGATGGGGACAGCGACGCCGACGGCGACCTGTCCTGCTCCGGGTCCGTTGCCAGGCGGGTTTGGCATCGACCCGCCGGCCCAGATGCCGAGAGCCGGGGAGATGATCAGACAGAAGGGTGCAAGCCAAACCCGTTTTCCGACCGCGCTGGTGCCGTTCGTACCCACTCTGCCGGGTTCATCGGCACCTGGATACGCGACCTAAACGAAACGCCGCCGTCTTCGCTCACGAGCCTGGCGGCTTGGGCGCGTCCAATCGCCTCGGGTGGATCCATCCGTTGGTGCGTGCTCTTAGAGGAGGCGACGGGATTGGCAAACGACCGCGGCGGGTCCGCCCCACGATCAGACCGACCAGCACCGGTGGGGTCGCTGCAATCGGCGATGTCGCCAGAAGCAGCAGCCCCCAAAGGCCGGCCGCGAGTCCAGTGGCGACCCCGGCAGCGAATCGCCGCTGGACGAGCAGTCCCAGCAGCGCCGGCGCGGCGAAATCGAGCCAGCCCATCGTGGCCGAGCCGAAGTCCACCTGCTGCAGCTCTGGCAGCGGGCGCCCGATCGTCGGCGGCGCCGCAGCCTGAAGCGCGTTCATCGTCGGCTCGACCTGCCGGTCGCCCCAGACGAGGATCACGTCGAGTACGACGAGCAACACAAGCCCGGCCGTGAGCCACGACCGCGGCGCGACGCCGGCGACAAGGCCCGTGATGGCCAAGCAGGCGCCTGCGATCAGCACGACCCCGGCAAGGTCGCCCGACCAAGCTTCGGGCCGTAGCCACGCGACTGCGTACAGCAGCGGCACGCAGAGTGCCGGCAACCATGGAAGCCGCCAACCCCGCGCCCAGCCCGCGCCGGCCGCGAGTAGCGGAGTCGCGACCGCCGCGAGCGCGGTCAGAAAGTCCTCTCCTCCGCCGATCTGCGCGATGGTGACGCCGGCGACGAGAGCGGCCGCCGGGATCGCCAGGCCAAGGGCTCGCGAGGAGACGAGCCGCAGCGGCTGCCCTGGTGCGAAGACGAGCGCTGCCTGGGCGAGAACGAGTACGCCGTATGAGGCTGCAAGGCCGATTGAACAACGGTACTTGCAGGCGTTTCGATCGCCCGGCCCGGCCGACGGTCAGCACGGACCCGCTGGCTATTCCGCTGGTGGAGTCCAGTCCAATGCAAGCTTCCATTCGCTGCGGAGTACCGCCGCGTAGACCTCACCGGCCCGCGCCGACCCACCCGTGGCATCCAGGATCGCCTGCGTGCGTGCCGCTCGCGCAGGCAGACCTCGTTTTCGGGGCACCTCGCCGAGAAGCTGCCACTCGTCCCTTCCCACCTGGCGTAGGACCACGAAGGCCTGCTGTGAGGGCTTGCCGGTTGTTCGGCCAGTCACGCTGATCTCCGCCTGGCGCTAGGAGATGCCGAGCTTAGCGAGCACCTGCTGAGCCGCCGCCTGCTCCGCGGCCTTTTTGGAGCGTCCTTGCCCGACTCCGGCCTGGTCGCCGTCGATGTTTGCCGCACAAGTGAAGGTGCGGTCGTGCGGCGCGCCTTCGACGTTCAGCACCGAATAGCTGACCGCCTTTCCCCGCCGGGCAAGCGCCTCCTGGAGCTCGGTCTTGAAGTCGACGTGGCTCGTCAGCGCGTACTCGATCCGGCCCGCGAAGGCCTCGACGACCGCCGGTTCGATCTTCTGGAACCCGTGCTCGAGGAAGAGCGCGGCCAGCGAAGCCTCGAGCAGCGCCGCGAGCACGTTGCGGTTTTTCATCAACCGCTGGAGCTCCTCCTCAGGGATAAGGTCGCTGCCCCGCTCCAGCAGCCGCGTCCCCAGATCCAGCTCCTTCGCCACGACAGCGCAGCTCGCCCGCGAAACGACGTGCGAGCGGATCTTCGCCAGCCTGCCCTCGGAGAAGTCCGGGTAGTCGTCGTAGAGCGCGCGGGCGATCGCGAGCTCGAGCACGCTGTCGCCGAGGAACTCGAGCCGCTCGTACGACGACGCACGATCGGGCGCCCAGGAGGAGTGCGTGAAGACGTTCTCGAG
>DATJGH010000059.1:0-30967 GCA_035495215.1 Patescibacteria group bacterium | reverse complement strand
GGCTCGACCTCTTCGCCACGGGAGCGAGCCCCGATGCGTGCCCCCTCCTCGCCGAAGCGCGCCACCAGCGCCGACGCGGCGAGCTCCGCGACCTGCCCGATCCGGCGCAGGCCGAAGCGGCGCAGCCGCGCGCGGACATCGGGGTCGGGGGTGAGCAGCGACGCGGGGAGCGGCGCCAGGAACGTGGCTTCCTCGCCCGGCGGCACCGAGACCAGGGCGCCCGGCCGGGCCGCGAGCGCGGCCACGGTGGCGGCGAAACGCGTGCCGGCGATCCCGGCGCGAGGGCTGCCGGCAAGCGCCGCGTCGAGCGCGGCGGCGATCCGCTCGACCATGACGGGCTCGGGTCCCCATAGGCCCTCGAGCCCGTCGACCTGGGCCTCGAGCAGCCCGAACGAAACCTCGGCCGGGTCGGAGGTCCCGGCGACGGCCGGGCTGAACGCGGCCAGCCGTTCGAAGGCGGCCTCGAGCTCGGCTCGGTCAGCCTCGGGCTCGGCGTCGAGGAAGGTCGCCTCCGGCGCCAGCCGGTGCGCCGACCCGAGCGGCATCCCGCGCCGGACGCCGAGCGCTCTCGCCGCGGGATCCGCGTCGAGCACGACCCCGTTCGACCAGGGCTTGCCGCCCAGGATCACCGGCCCCGCCGGCCACGAGCCGGAGGGCTGTCGGCGCCTCGCGAAGTCGAGGAGGAGATGTGGGCGATGGAGATGAAGAAGTCGCATACCGTCTCTCGGGCACTGAGATCACGGGGGCAACGGGCTGGGCCGGCTGAACCGGCCAGGGGTTCAGCAGCTCTTCACGGCGGAGGCAGGCGTCGCGCTCGCCGCCGTCCGCGTACAGGATCCGGAGGGTCGTCCGGCGGCCCGGTGGGCCTGCCCGGCTGCGAGCGACGACCACCTCCGTTCGCTGGCCGACCACGTCCCGGCCGAGCCGGATCCACGATCGGCGGGACAGCTCGAGCCGGATCCCCGTCGCCTCGCCGACCGCGCCGGCGAGTCCGCCGGTGCTGGCCACGTCCGGTGGCTCGAGCACGACGAGGCTGATCCCGGCACGCCGGGCCAGCGCCGCCAGCCGGCCAAGTCGATCGGCGAAGGCGCGGCCGAGGATCGGGTTCGAGCCCTTCCGGTCGCGCGCCGGCAGGTCGATGACCAGCAGGTCGACGGCTCGCCCCGCGAGCAGCGAGCCGGCGATCGACAGGCCCTCGTCCGGATCGGCCGGGGTCAGGACGACGAGCCACTCCGGCCTGATCCCCCGGGCCACGACCTCGACGGGATCCAGCGCGGCCGCGAGGTCCAGCCAGGCGACGATCGAGCCCGCGGCCTGGGCCGCCGCGGCGAGCCGCAGCGCGAGCGTGGTCCGCCCGCTCGAGGGGTCACCACGCAGCGCCACACCCATGCCCCGCGGAACACCGCCGGGGCCCAGGATGGCGTCGAGCTCGGCGAAACCGGTGGAGAGGACTCGATCGGGATCGGGCTGCGGGAAGACGCCCTCCTCGAGTGGCACCGTGGCCAGCGCACCGACGACGTCGCCCGCGAACCCGGGCGCGGCCGCCCCCCAACGCGATCGAAGGGTCGCCAGGGCTGCGCTGAGATCCGAATCGGGTGCGGGCATCGGACGACCAGTATCGAACAAATGTTCGAATAAATCAACCGTCGAGCACGGCCGGTTTCTGCGACTCCGTTTCTGTCAAATGAGACGCACCCGGGCACTCGTCATCGATCTACACCAGCGAGATCTGCGCCTCCATTCAAATTCCGCGTGCGTCTGTCCAGGGCCTTGTCACTTGATCAGCCGACGAAGCATTCGACAGGAACCAGCTGACCAGTGCCCGCATGAGTGCCGAATTGACGCAAACCCTCGGGATCGAAGCCACGAAATGGCCCGGTGCTAGACTCCGCGACCGCGTGGGGATGTAGCTCAGCTGGAAGAGCACCGCGTTCGCATCGCGGGGGTCAGGGGTTCGAGTCCCCTCATCTCCACCATTCCCACACCGACCGGCGGCCGCCGCGCGTGACCCGGGTTACCTTCGTACCGTAGCCCGTAAACGCCCTCGAGGGCCAGATTTGGGGCACCGGGGACGCCCGGTGGCCGGGAGTTGCCCGGCTGCAGGGAATCGACCGGCTCAGGAAGGCCTGCCATGCCCCTGCGCCCCGATCGGGAGCTGGTCCTCATCGCCGAGGACGACATCGCCAACCAGGCGCTGCTCGCACGACTGCTGGAGCGTGCCGGGTATCGCTCATTCGCGGTCGGCGACGGCCGCGATGCCCTGCGCGCCGCGATGGAGGAGAACCCGGACCTCCTCCTGCTCGACATCGGGCTGCCGGGCATGAGCGGGCTCGACGTGTGCCGCCGACTGCGAGCCGACACCCGCACCGTCGCCCTGCCGATCATCCTCGTCACCGGCCAGACCTCCGCTCGCGAGGTCGTCGCCGGGCTCGACGCCGGCGCCGACGACTTCGTGCGCAAGCCCTATGACGAGGCCGAGCTGATGGCCCGGATGCGGAGCGTGCTCCGGCTCGCGCGCGCGACCGCCGAAGTGGTCGGTGCGCACGGCGTCATCGCGGCCCTTGCCAACGCGGTCGAGGCCAAGGACGCGACCACGGAGCAGCACTGCCAGCGCCTCGCCGGGTTCGCCCATCAGCTGGGCCTGCGCTCGGGCCTCGAGCCGCCGGCGCTCAAGGGCGTCGTGTTCGGTGCGCTGCTCCACGACATCGGCAAGATCGGGGTCTCGGACGCGATCCTGACGAAGGCGGCCCCGCTCACGCCGCAGGAGTGGCACGAGATGCGCCAGCACCCCCTGATCGGCGAGCGGATCTGCCAGCCCCTCGTCGCCGCCTCGGCGTTCACGCCGATCATCCGCAGCCATCACGAGCGCTGGGACGGCCAGGGCTACCCGGACCGGCTGCGCGGCGAGGACATCCCCCTCGGGGCCCGGATCGTCGGCCTCGTCGACGCCTACGACGCGATGGTCCACGACCGGCCATACCGGCCCGCGAGGAGCGTCACCGCGGCGCTCGACGAGATCGAGGCGCTCGCGGGCGCCCAGTTCGACCCGGACCTCGTGCGCCTGTTCACCGACATCGTCGAGCACGACAGGGACGAGGCGCGCACCCTCGGCGGGCGCGCCCTGGAAGCGCTCCGCGCGGCGGTCTGAGGCATGACCTTCGACGCGCTCCTCACGATCGCCCTCGACGTCGCGTTCTTCGCGATCTTCGGGTTTGCCCTGCTCGACTACCTGCGCCACCGGGATCGGGTGCGCCTCGTGATCCTGCTCGTCTTCGGCAGCTTGACGATCGTCCTGGCGGCCGCTCCCGTCCGCGCGATCCTGCCCGCGCTCGGCGGGATCGTCGCGTTCCTGACCCTGCCGGCCTTGCTCGCCGAGCCAGTGCTCGTGCTGTGGCTGGCGAGCTTCGTGCGCCACATCCCGCGCCCGGCACTGCTCGCATCGGCAGCGGCCTTCATCGGCGTGACGGGCGGCGTCATCGCCCTCGCGGCGACGAACGCGATCGGCAGCGGCGGTGCTGGAGCCGCGGCGGAACGGTCGCCCGCCGTCGTCGCGATCGTCCTCGCGCTGCTCGCCTACTTCCTGGTGCTGGAGGCCGCGGCATCGATCTCGTTCGCGCTCGCTGCACGGAGTCGGGCCGGCGCGTCGCGCACGAGACTGGCCACGGCGGCGCTGGCGACGGGCCTCTTCGGGGCCGCCCTGGTGATCATCCTTGCTGCGGGCGTCGTGTTCCCGCAGGGGTCCGACGCCATGGCCGCCGTCAACATCGTCATCCGCGTCGTCGCGCTCCTGTCGGCGGTCGGCTACCTGGCCGCGTTCGCACCGCCGCGCACCCTGCGCAAGCTCAGCCAGCAGGGCATCGTCTACGACTTCGTGCGCGATCTGAACCTGCTCCCCGCGGACGCCCCGGTGGCGCAGATCTGGGAGCTGCTGATCAAGGCGGCGCGGCACGCCTCGGGCGCCAGCCGGGTCGAGGTCGTGCTGGAGGGCGACACGCCGGCGGTCGGTCCCGACGGGCGGCGGGTGTCCTTCCCGTTCAACTCGGAGCGCTGGCCGGAGGGCCGGCTGGAGATGGACCTGCCCGCGAACTTCCTGTTCGCCGAGGACGACGTGGAGCTCATCGGGCTGCTCGTCGACCGTGCGGCCCGCTCGGCGGAGCGCGAGGCCTTCGTGTCCGAGCGCGAGAAGCTGATCGACGAGCTGCAGGCGGCGAGCGCAGCCAAGAGCGACTTCCTCGCGGCGATGAGCCACGAGCTGCGGACGCCGCTCAACGCCATCATCGGGTTCTCGGAGCTGCTCGCCGAGGGGGACGGCGAAGAGGCGGATCCGTCCACGGTCCGGAGCTATGCCGACCACATCCACGGCTCCGGCCTGCATCTGCTCGAGCTCGTGAACGACGTCCTGGACCTCGCCCGGGTGGAGGCCGGCAGGCTCGACCTCAAGCCGATCCAGTTCCCGCTCCACGAGCTGGTTCGGCAGACCGCCTCGACCATGCAACCGCTCGCCGACCAGAAGGAGCAGCGGCTCTCGCTCAACCTGGCGGAGGTCAACCTCGAGGCCGACCCGTCACGCGTCCGCCAGATCGTCCTCAACCTGCTGTCGAACGCGGTGAAGTTCACCGGTCCCGGTGGCGAGATCCGCGTCTCGGTCGAGCAGGGCCCCCGGGACGACGTCGTCATCACCGTCACCGATACCGGCCACGGCATCCCGGCGACCGATCTCGAGCGTATCTTCGAGGCATTCCAGCAGGCGGACCCGGGCGACATGAAGACCCGGCACGAGGGCACCGGCCTCGGCCTGGCGCTGACCCGCCAGCTGGTCGAGGCCCACCACGGCAGGATCAGCGTTGTCTCGGAGGTGGGCGTCGGCAGCACCTTCACGGTTCGCCTGCCCCTGCGGCGGCCGATCGAGGTCACCGAGGCCCCGCCCGTCCTGCCCGCCGGCCAGGCGAGCGTGCTCGTCATCGAGGACGACCCGGCGGCACAGGAGCTGCTCCGCGTGCACCTCGAGGGCGCCGGCTACGGCGTGGTCGCAACGGCAAGCGGCCGGCAGGCGCTCGCCTGGCTGACCAGGATCCGGCCGGATGCGGTGATCCTCGACATCATGCTGCCCGACCTCGACGGCTGGGAGATCCTGCAGCGGCTCAAGGCAAATCCGGCGACCCGGTCGGTGCCGGTGATGGTCGTCTCGATCGTGGACGATCGCGAGCTCGGCCTGGCGCTCGGCGCCATCGACTACCTGGTCAAGCCTGTCTCCCGCGAGCTGCTGCTCGAGGCCATCGGGCGCCTGACGTTCACGACGAAGGTCCGAACCCGGACCGTCACCGTGCTCGTCATCGACGCCGATCGCGATGCGCTGGGTCGCTACCGCCACGCGCTCGAGCCCGAGGGCTTCCGGGTCATCGCCGCGCTCGACGGTGCCTCGGGACGCCAGCGGGCCGTCGACGAGAAGCCGGACCTGATCCTGCTCGACGCGCTGCTGCCGGATGGTGACGGGTTCGAGCTGACGGCCGAGCTCCGGCGTGACCCGGCGACGGCCACCATCCCGATCTGGGTGACCGCGCCCGGCGGCCTCGCGCCTGACCTGAAGGCACAGCTGAACGGCAATGTCCAGGGCGTCCTCGTCCGCGGCGACGACGCCCTGAGCTCGCTGCGGGGCTGGCTGGAGACGGGAAGCCGACCGGGGCACGGTCCGGTGACCCGCAACCCCGCGACCGCCTGACCTGCGTGCGGGCGCGAACATGACCGAGCCGCTGATCCTCGCCGTCGAGGACGAGCCCCGCAACGCGGCCCTGCTCGAGGCGATCCTCAAGCGCGCGGGCTATCGCCTCCACGTCGCCGAGGAGCTCGACGCGGCGCGGGCGTGGCTGGCCGACGGGTCGCCGGATCTCGTCCTGCTCGATCGGCACCTGCCGGACGGCGACGGCCTCGACCTCATCCCGCTGATCAGGCAGTCGCCCCGGCTCGCCGCCGTGCCGATCCTGCTCGTCAGCGCGAGCGTGCTGCCGCAGGACGTCGAGGCGGCCATGGCGGCTGGCTGCGACGGGTTCCTGCCGAAGCCCGTGCGGGTAAAGCCGCTCGTCGACGAGGTGCGCCGCCTGCTCGACGAGGTGGACGCGAAACTGGCAGACTAGCCGCCGCTCCGCGGCCCGCCGGTCCCGACCGGACCCCGCTCGAGCATCAGCCGCGTGGGTCGGTTGGGCAGGTGGTGAGCCCAAGGGTCTGTAAAACCCTCGCCTTCGGCTGTGGCAGTTCGATTCTGCCCCGGCCCACCAGATGCGCTGATCCCTTCCCCTGACAGGTATCAGCCGCGATCCCTCGCCGCCTCCCCGGATTCTGCTGGTCCGTCCGGCCACGTCTCGAGAGCGCTGTGGATCGCGTGGGAGTTGCGCCGGAGCCAGGCCCGATCGGCGAGATGCGCCGGCCGCCGCGCCGCCACGAGGCTCCAGAACCGCGGTCCGTGCCCGAATACGCGCAAGTGGGCGAGCTCATGGACGACCACGGTCTCGAGCGAGCCCGGCGGCGCCAGGACGAGCCGCCACGAGAACATCAGCCGGCCCTTCCGCGACGCGCTCCCCCACCGGCTCCGGGGGTCGCGGATGTCGATCCTGCCCGGCTCCACGCCGAGGGCCCCGGCGTGCGCCGCGACGGCCTGCTCGATCGCGTCCGCGGCGCGCTCGCGGAACCACGTCGCGAGGATCCGGTCCACGGGCCGGCGTTCCGCGGCGGCGACGTTGATGACCAGCTCGTCTCGTTCCTCGGCGCCGCTGCGCTCCACGGTGGACCGCCGCCCGACGGCGCCATCGCGACGGACCCGAACCCGGTGCGGCTCTCCGCGGTACAGGACCAGGCCGCCATCGCGTGCCCCGCCACGAGCCCGGGCCGCGTCGCGCTCGCGTGCCTGTCGATCCAGGTGGCGGAGGACCCATGCCTGGCGCTCCACCAGGAATGCTTCGATCCGGGCCTCCGGCTGCGCCCAGCCGCGGCGTGCGGCGGGCGGCACCGAAACCACGAGCCCATCGCGATCGTCGATCGTGACGCGCAGACCCCGCGAGCGAGCGGATCGGCGTAGGCGATACTCGACCGATCGCGGGCCGAGCCGGACGCTTCGATGCGACGGATCGGCTGGGAGGACCGCCGGATGTCGCATCGCGCCAAATCGTGACACTCGGACGTGACCGGCGTGGGCCGGGCGGGCGCCCGTGGAGCGCGGCCGGGGGCCGTGACGACCGCCGCGTGGGCAGCACGCCGCGGCCGTGGGAAACGGACCCGGCCCCGTGGGGCGGCGCGGAGATCGAGGAGCTGCCGGCGCAGCCCGTGCTCGCGCGGGGTCGGGGCCGGGGCCGCCCCGGGTTGAGCGCCGCCGCCGCGGTGGTTGTGCTGGTGATCATCATCGCCGCGGGCTCCGGCGTTCTCGGCGGCCGTCCCAATCCTTCGCCGACCAGCCACCCGCTTGCGGCGGCCTCCGCCCCGCCATCGCCTGCCCCAGCCACCGCGGCCGCGCCACTCGTGACGCCAGCCGTTCCATGCCTGCCCCTCGCTCGGGCTCTGCCCGAGATCCGACTCATCGTGGAGGGGCGCGGAATCGTGGGCGCCCGGAATGCCTTCGAGTGGACCCAACCGGGCGTGGAACCCACGCCCGCGATCGTGCTCCAGGATTCGTCAGCCGGCCGGACCGAGCTTCGGAGCGACGTGCTCGCGGAGCTCCGGACTGTCGGCGACGCCTGCGCGAGCGCGTGGTCCATCGACCTCGCCACCGCAGACGATGCGCTCACGCTCGAGGACTTCGGGGGCGCCCCGGGCGGCGAGGGGTCCGCGATGCAGAACCGGTTCGCGCTCGACCTCGCACGCTACCGGGGGCGCGACGCCGACCTCCGCGCCGAGCTGTCCTTTCCGGGCGTCACGCTGCAGACGACGTGGCCGATCCAGATCCTGCCCTTCGATGCACCGACTGCGCAGCTCAGCAGGGGCGACCGGAGCCTCGACGTCGTGCCCGGCTGCGACATCCGACTCGTGCTCGGCACCGGGTACGCCGAGCTCGCGAATCCGTGCTTCGCCGACCTCGGCCGCCTGCCCAGGACGGCCTCGATCGCCTCGGCGGGTGATCCCCTCGTCTTCCGATTCCCCGCCGGGTGGCGCGTCGACGGGCCGAGCGTCGAGTGTGGGTCGATCGCGGGGGACCGCTTCCAGCTGGAGCCTGACTGCGAGATCGGCTGGGGTGACGAGACCGCGGCGTTGTCGATCCTCGGGCCCGGCGAGGGGATCTGGACGCTGGCGATCAGCGCGTGCGCCACGCAGCTCCTGCCCGACGCGACCAACTCGGCGTGTGGCACCTGGTACGCCACCATCGAGGTTCGGCGCTCGGCTCGTTAGCGCGGCGGGCGCACCTCAGTGCGTCGCGTGGGCCGGGAACGAGGCGGCGCTGCGCGCCGGGACCGGCCGGGCAGCGCCGGGCCGATGCTCATCTGTGGGGCTTGCTGCCCTCGGCGATGGCCCCGAGCGATACCCGGAAGCCGGCCCGCCGCTGGAGCGGCGGCATCAGCGTCGACTGGCCAACGGGCCCGCCCGCCGGGAACCAGCGCAGCCACTCCTCGTTGAACAGGTCGAAGTCCGACGCGTCCTTCAACGACCAGCTCGCCCAGACCACCTTGTCGAGCGAGGTGCCGCTCTCCTCGAGCCTGGCCTTGAGGTTGGCCAGGCACTGGCGGGTGTGCTCCTTGATCCCGCCCGGGACGATCCGCTTGCCCTCCGGCTCGATCGGGCCGACCGACGAGACATAGACCATGCCCCCGGCCGAGACCGCCTTGCCGAGGCCCATCTCGAGCACCGACTCGTCGGCGATCGCGGCCGAGTCCTTGAGCCCGAAGCGGCCCTTCTGCGGCAGGACCGGCTTCTTGGGGTCCTCCGGCGGGATGCCGAACTCGCCCTTGGGCAGCTCGACGCCATTGCGCGCGAACTGGGCCATGAACGTGGGCCGGATGCCGGTCGGCGCGAGCTCGCCCTGGATCTTGCCGTCCTGGACCCCCGTCTGCTTCCAGGCGAAGACGTCCTGGGTCAGGATCTCGTCGTCCTCGATGCCGTAGACCTCGGTGATGTTGACCACCTTGCGCGAGCCGTCCTTGAGTCGGGCGGTGTGCACGATCAGGTCGACCGCGGACGCGATCTGCTCGCGGATTGCCCGCAGCGGCAGCTCGTAGCCCGTCATCAGCACCATCGTCTCGAGGCGCCGGAGCATGTCCTTCGGCGTGTTGGCGTGACCGGTCGAGAGCGACCCGTCCTGGCCGGTGGTCATCGCCTGGAGCATGTCGAGGGCCTCGCCCGAACGACACTCGCCGACGATGATCCGATCCGGGCGCATGTGCATCGCGTTCCGCAGCAGGTTCCGGATCGTGATCTCGCCCTCGCCCTCGATGTTCGCCGGTCGCGCCTCGAGGGTGATCACGTGCTCCTGCCGGAGCTGCAGCTCGGCGGCGTCCTCGATGGTCACGATGCGCTCGTCGTTCGGGATGAACGACGAGAGGACGTTGAGGAACGTCGTCTTGCCCGAGCCGGTGCCGCCCGACACGAAGACGTTGAGCCGTGCCTCGATGCACGCCCGCAGGAACTGGAACATCTCGGGCGTGGCGGTCCCGAAGCGGGTCAGGTCGTCGACGGTGTACGGCGTGTGCGAGAACTTCCGGACCGTGATCACCGGCCCGATCAACGAGAGCGGCGCGATGATCGCGTTGACGCGCGAGCCGTCGGGCAGTCGGGCGTCCACGCGCGGGCTGATCTCGTCGACGCGCCGGCCGAGCGGCGTGATGATCCGGTCGATGATCCGGAGGACGTGCTCCTCGTTCAGGAAGAACGAGTCGACCCGATGGATCTTGCCGGCCCGCTCGATGTAGATGTGGTCCGGGCCGTTGACCATGACCTCGGTGATCGTGGGGTCGTTGAGCAGCGGCTCCAGCGGCCCGAAACCGGTGACCTCGTCGAGCATCTCCTGCACGAGCCGGACCCGTTCGTCGCGGGTGACCGCGAAGTTGTTCTCGGAGATGACGCGATCGACGATGCCCTCGATCTTGCCGCGGGTGTCCGTGGTCGTGCCGTCGAGCAGCGTGTCGAAGGCGCTGATGATCTGGGACTGCATCCGGACCCGGATGTCGTGGAGGAGCTCCTCGCGCGCGGCATTGCGCGCGAGCGGCTGCATGGCCGGCTTACCCGGCTCCGCGGGCTTGATGATCGCCGGGACGAAGGTTCCCGGTGGGGCGTCGGCGACCGCGCCGTTGGCGGGCACGTCGGCGTCGCGCTGCGGCTCCGTGGTGCTCCGCTCGGCGGCCTCGCGCGCCTGCTGCCGTTCTAGCAGCGACATGGATCTACCTTCGAACCCCCGGGCTACCTGGGACGCTGGGTCACCGTCGAGAATACCCTGCCCTCGCCGGATGTCCGTTGCCTGGACGCACTAGGGGACCAGTACTGATGGCGGGCCCACCAGAGCCGGCCTCGAGGGGGATTCGGGCCCGCCCTCGGCTATACTCCGCGCTCCGGCGTGGGGCTATAGCTCAGCTGGGAGAGCGTCTGAATGGCATTCAGAAGGTCGGGGGTTCGAATCCCCCTAGCTCCACCAACTCGCCCGAAGGGGATCGCCACGAAGATGAACCAGGCCAGCGGCACCGACCTCGCACTTACCACCGGATAGCCGGGCGCACGAAGGTGCGCTGGCTATCCTGACCCCTTGCCGATCGAGGCAGGGGGTTTTTGATTGGCCGGCCCCCCAAGGGCGGCGCCCGGATTCCAGGAGCCTTGCCGAACCCATGACCCAGACCCAGGACCCGAACCAGCGGACGCGGATCGAGCGGTATGACCCCGCCTCGATCGAGCCGCGCTGGCAGGCGCGCTGGGAGGAGCTCGGCACCTACCGCACAGACCTGACGAAGCCGCGCGACCGCTACTACCTGCTGACGATGTATCCGTACCCGTCCGGCGACCTGCACATCGGGCACTGGTACATCGTCACGCCAACCGACGCGCTCGCCCGGTTCCGGCGGATGCACGGCCTGAACGTGTTCCTGCCAATCGGTTTCGACGCCTTCGGGTTACCCGCCGAGAACGCGGCCATCCGGAACAACATCAACCCGCGCGACTGGACGATGTCGAACATCGAGAACATGCGCCGGCAGTTCCGGACGATGGGCGCGACGTTCGATTGGGATTCCGAGGTCGTCACCGCCGACCCCGAGTACTACCGCTGGAACCAGTGGTTCTTCCTCCAGTTCCTGAAGGCAGGCCTCGCCTACCGGGCCAAGTCGGCGGTCGACTGGTGCCCGAACGACGGCACGCTCGCGCGCGAGCAGGTGGAGGGCACCGACCGCCGCTGCTGGCGGTGCGGGGCCAAGGTCGAGAAGCGCGAGCTCGACCAGTGGTACCTGCGCGTCACGAAGTACGCCGACGAGCTGCTCGACTTCTCGGAGATCCACTTCCCCGATCCGGTCCGGATCATGCAGACGAACTGGATCGGGCGATCCGAAGGCGGCGAGATCACGTTCGAGACCGCCGCCTCCGGGCACCACGCCGGCGGCGAGGAGCTGCGCGTGTTCACCACGCGCCCGGACACGCTCTTCGGCGCGACGTTCATGGTCCTCGCGCCGGAGCACCCGCTGGTGAGCGCGCTGACCGCACCGGAGCGGCGCGCCGAGGTCACGGCCTACGTCGCGCGGGCCGAGGCGCAGACCGAGATCGAGCGGCTGTCGACAGAGCGCGAGAAGACCGGGGTCGCCCTGGGCGCCGACGCGGTCAACCCGGTGAACGGCGAGCGCATCCCGATCTTCGTCGCCGACTATGTCCTGGGCGGCTACGGGACGGGCGCGATCATGGCGGTGCCCGCGCACGACGAGCGCGACTTCGAGTTCGCGCAGCGCTTTTCGCTGCCGATCCGGCGCGTCGTCGCGCCGGCGGGCGAGGAGGACGTGGACCTCGCCGGCGCCGCCTACGTTGCCCACTCCGAGCACGAGGTCCTCGTGAACAGCGGCGCGTACACCGGCCTGCCGGCGGATGAAGGTGGGCGGCGGATCGTGGCCGACCTGGAGGCCCGCGGCAAGGGCAAGGCCGCGGTCACGTATCGCCTCCGGGACTGGTTGATCAGCCGCCAGCGCTACTGGGGCACCCCGATCCCGATCATCTACTGCGACACCCACGGCGCGGTGCCGGTGCCGGAGGAGGACCTCCCCGTTCGCCTTCCCGACACCGTCGACTACAGGTCGAGCGGCGTGAACCCGCTGACGCGCGACGAGACCTTCCTGAACGTGCCCTGTCCCATCGGTGGCGAGCCTGCCCGGCGCGAGACCGACACGATGGACACGTTCGTCGACTCGAGCTGGTACTGGTATCGCTACCTCTCGCCCCACCACGACGATGCGCCGTTCGACGGCGACGTGGTCGAGGGCTGGACCCCGGTCGAGCAGTACACGGGCGGCGCCGAGCACGCGGTGATGCACCTGCTCTATGCCCGCGAGTGGACCAAGATGATGCGGGACATCGGGCTGGTCCAGCAGAACGAGCCGTGGCGGCGCGTGTTCAACCAGGGCCAGATCCTGGGCGCCGACGGCGAGCGCATGTCGAAGTCCCGGGGCAACGTCCAGGACCCGGACGACCTCGTGAAGAAGTACGGCGCCGACACGGTCCGGCTGTTCCTGATGTTCATGGGCCCGTGGGACCAGGGCGGCCCGTGGAGCCCGACCGGCATCGGCGGCGTGCATCGCTTCCTGAACCGGGTCTGGGCGCTGACCCTGGACCCGCACTACCGCGAGCCCGGCGACCCCGAGGCGGGCACGCTGCCGGACGGCCAGGACGAAACCGCCGCGCGGGCCGCGATCAGGGCCGCGGCGCACCGCACGCTGCGCGACGCCACCGCCGACTACGAGGCATTCCACTTCAACACGATGGTCGCCAAGCTCATGGAGCTGTCGAACGCGCTGTTCCGCTATCGCGGCTCGCCGGTTGCGGGCGGCGCGGAGTGGGACGAGGCCGTCCGGTTGCTGCTCCTGATGCTCGCCCCCGCGGCGCCGCACATCGCCGAGGAGCTGTGGTCGCGGCGACTGACGGCGGCCGGGGAAACCTGGCGCTCGATCCACGCCGAGCGCTGGCCGGAGGTCGACCAGTCGGCCGTCGCCGAGTCGACGCGTGAGGTGCCCGTCCAGGTCAACGGCAAGGTCCGCGACCGGGTCGTCGTGCCCGCCAATGCCGACGCCGCGGCGATCGAGCGGGCCGTGCTGGCATCGGCCCGCATCCAGCAGGTCCTGGCCGGCCGTACGCCGGAGCGGATCATCCAGGCCGGCGGCGGCCGGCTGGTGAACCTCGTCGTCCGCGACTAGCGACGTGTCCCCCGCGGTCGCGCGGGCCCGCAGCGGTGCGGGGTTGGCGGGCGCCGCGCCCTAGTTCGCGCGGGCTGGCTTCGCGTCGACCTCGGCCTCTTCTCTGAGGCGGGCCCGGTAGCGGGCCGCCTTGGCCTGGTTGCCGCATGAGCGCATGTCGCACCAGCGGCGGCGGCCCGTCG
This sequence comes from Patescibacteria group bacterium, assembly GCA_035495215.1. Classification (GTDB taxonomy): domain Bacteria; phylum Chloroflexota; class Limnocylindria; order Limnocylindrales; family CSP1-4; genus UBA5189. The sequence continues at coordinate 17,439 of DATJGH010000059.1, read as the reverse complement.
GCGAGGAGTCGAAGAATGCCCAGCGGCAGCGGTCGTTGGCGCAGATGCGCAACCGCTCGGGCCGGCCCGTGGCCAGCTCCTCGATGATCGCCTCGGCGATGAGCGCGAGGGCGTCATCGACCGGGGTCTCGGCGTGGCGATGACCGATGCGCAGGGCCGTGCCGTCGAGCTCGAGGCGGGTCGGGCGGCGAGCTTCGAGCGTCGCGTTGACGAGGTGGACCGCATCGGGCTCGGGGGCTCGCCCCTCGACCACGGCGTCGACGACCTCGCGCAGGGCGGTGCGGACGCGCCGGATGCGGGCGAGGTCGGCGTCGCCGAGGCGGATGCCGGCGTCGGGATGGACGAGCTCGTGCTCCAGGAACCAGACGGCCGCGTCGGCCGGCTTCTCCAGGTGCTCGTCGGTCTGGTGCTGCGTGTCGGTTCGGTCGTGGCCGGGGTGGAGCGTGTTCAGGAAGTCGAGCGCGGACTCGAGATCGATGCCGTGGGAGTGCTCTGCCGGGGAGATGTTTGCCATGTCTGCTAACGCCTGCTTTTCATTGGGATAACCACTCTACTGCGGTTGACAGGTTACGCGCAAGAGGGTAATGTACACACCGTAACCAGAGAAGACCTCACAAGGGGTTACGGAAGAGAACGGAGGTGCCGGATGGCTCCCTTCATCGCAATGATCATGTCGATCGGGATCGGCACCGTGCTTGGCATCTTCGCCCTCACGTTCGGGACCGATTCCCGCCCGACCTACGGTGACGACCACGCTCGCTAGCCGAGCGCCGCGTCAGCCGTCCACCTGACACCCCTGATCGGAGAACAGTTCCCAGTGCATGCACTCGCTCCCTACATGGCAGCAATCCACCAGCAGAACCTCCTCGAGGAGGCCGAAGTCGCGCGGCTGCTTCGGAGGAACCGCGGCTCGAAGCCCGAGATCGCGGCATGGCGCCGCGGCCTCGGTGGCGGTGCCCGCCGTCTCAGCGGCCTCTTCGCCGGCGCGGCGCGCTCGCTCGATCCGACGACCGAGGTCGAGCGCACCAAGGTCCGAACGTCCGAGCGGACTGTCGGCCGTGCGCTCGCCTGCTGAGGTCGGCCCGAGCACGCCGCTCGTGCCGGCCGACGATCTCCTATCGTCGCTGGACATGACCGAAAAGAAGGACCTCCCGCCTCGAGCACCTCGAGGTCTCGCTGCAACCACCTGGGGACCCGGCCGTCTCGACCTGTTCTGGGTCGACGATGACCGGGCCCTCTGGCATGCAGCGCAGGTTGCCGGCGCGTGGACCGAGCCCGAGTCGCTCGGCGGTTCGCTGGCATCCGGCCCGAGCGTCGTCGCCTGGAGCGAGGGCGAGATGGAGGTCTTCGCCGTCATGGACGACGGCGAGCTGTACAACCGCTACTGGGACCGCTCGTACTGGCACCCGTGGGAGTCGCTCGGTGGCGAGCTGGATCCCTCGTCGACACCGGCTTCGTCATCGTGGGGCGCCGAGCGACTGGACGTCTACGCGCGAGGGCGCGACGGCCGCACCTGGCACCGGTGGTGGGACGGCCTGCGGTGGGTCGACTGGGAGCAGCTCTGAAAGGTCAACCGAGCCAAGCTCAGCCGGCCTTACGCTCGAACTCCTCGTCGGAGGGCTGACGGCGCACGTCGGCAGTTCGCGTCAGGCTTCGGTGACCGCAACGCGACCAGAGGCGAGGTCGACATCCAGATCGCATGTGGCGTCGCCGTTCCGCCACCGCAGCCGCAGGGAACTGTTGTCGCCGGCCACACCGAGCGTGCCGTCGAACGCGGGGTGTCGGTTCCGAAGCTGCACGAGCTCGAGCACTCGACCGACAACTGGACGGCGCAAGGCCGCATCGACCTCTTCGATCGTGTAGTCGTGGCGGTTGATCGCGCGGCCGTCGCCGGTCCGCTCGACGGCAGCCTCGTCGTTCTCGCCGGCCAGCAGACCGACGTAGTAGATCTGTGGAACACCCCTGGCGAACAGCTGAATCGCCCGTGCGGCGATGTAGCGATCGTCGTCGCAGTCCAGCGCGGAGTAGAAGGTGGAGTTCAACTGGTGGACGTCGACCTCGGCCGAGTGGGAATCTGACAGGATCCGGTTGACGTTCCCGCCGCGACCCTGGATGCGCCCGGCGAGATCGAGCATTTCACGCGGCTCGAGGATCCCGTCGAGATCGGGGCGAACGGGGATGCCGTCGTGACAATCGAGCGTCGTGAATTGATGGTCCGGCGAGCGAGACAAGTGGGCCGCGAGGCGCTGTGCCTTGCCAGTGGCGAGGGCGTCGAGAACGAGACCGGGCAGCACGAAGTCGTATGTCCAGAAGCCGTGAGCAGACAGATGCTCATGGGTCGCGTATCGATCATGGACCTCGGGCAGGACCACCAGTCCGCAGGAGTTGGCGACGCTCGTGATCCAGTCGAGAAACTCGTAGATCTCGGGTTCGACCATGAAGCACGAGGTTCCAGGCTTCTTGATCACATACCCGACGGCGTCGAGCCGGATCAGCCGAATGCCCTGCTCCGCGAAGAACTGCAGCCAACCAGAGACGAGCGTGCGCGTGGCGTTGGATGTGACGTCGAGGTCGATCTGCTCCGACCAGTCAGCTGACCCGAACGAAGTCCAGATCCGCTCCACGGCGCCGGTCTCCTCGATCGTGACCGTCGAAAACGGCGCGTCCGGTTTGCGGAGGAAGATCTGCGCCACGTCGCGCGCGGGTGGGTCACCGTCCGGCCAGACCTTGTCGAGGGTGATGAACAGATCGGCAGAGGGCGATCGTCGGCCGAGGCGCTGGAAGTCCTGAAACTCCGGGCTCTGGCGTGAGATGTGATTGATCATCACGTCGAGCATCACGTCGTGACGGGCTCCAATGCGCTGGATATCGGCCCAGGTCCCGAACCGGGGATCGATCTGTTCGTACACCAGCGGAGCAAAGCCACGGTCGCCGGACGACGGAAACGGTGGCAGGATGTGGACGCCACGGAACAACCCATCGAGTGGCCCGTCGAGGAAAGTCCCGAGCGCGCCGAGGTCCCCGCCGAGCGAGTCCGGGTACGACACGAGCTGGGGGCGAGCAGCGACGCTCGGTGATGCCATCGCGTGCCGTCCGCTCATGCGCCGATCGCGGCGCGGAGGGCAATCGTCAGCTCACGTGCCCGTGCATCGCCGTAGCCGCCCATCTGGTTGCTCAGATAAGCGAATCCGACGTGGTGATCGACATCGCCAAATCCCAGCTGGCCGCCCGCGCCGGCGTGTCCGAAGCTCGTCGGCCCGAGCATTGGCTGGGAGGGCGGCGATGCCAGTTGGAAGCCCGTTCCCCAGCGCGCTCCATCGTCCGGAAGGCCCGAGAGCTGCGGCCCGGACGACTGGACAGCGAGGAGATCTTCCAGCGACACGGCGGAGAGGAGCGGTGCACCGTCAAGGTTCGAAATGCAGGCCGCGTACAAGCGCGCGAGAGACTCCGCGGTGCTGATGCCGTTGGCCGCGGGGATCTCGGCAGCCTGGATATCCGTCGCGTTGAACGAGACGACGCCATCCTCGACCGGAAACCCGAATGCCCCGCCCATGGACGCGCTCCGGGCAACGACGGAGTCCCCACCGCCGAGCCTTGCCGCCTCGCCAGCATCGACCGAGTCATCGTCGGGAAGGGGCGGCTCCATCCAGGCCACGAAGCGGCGCGCCTCCTCGGGCAGGCCAATCCAGGTGTGGAGCTCGAGAGGATCGCCGATCGCCTCACGGAAGAACCGGCCGGGTGAACGCCCCGAGACCCGCCTGACCACCTCGCCCAGGAGCCAGCCATACGTGAGCGTGTGGTAGACGTGACCCGCGCCCGGCGGGTGGAGCCGCCGTTGGGCTTCGATCGCGCGGACCACCGGGTCCCAGGCGAGGACCTCGGCCCGGGTGAGGTCGACGTCCAGGGCCGGCAGCCCGGCCCGGTGGCTCATCGCCTGGCGAACGGTCACAGCCGCCTTGTCGGACGCGGCGAACTCTGGCCAATAGCGGGCTACAGGCGCGTCCAGGTCGAGCCGGCCCTCCTGCGAGAGCAGGTAGGCACAGATCGCCAGCACGCCCTTCGAGCAAGAGAAGATGACCGCAGCGGTGTCGTGGTCCCACGGCCGCGCGGTCCGCGCGTCGGCAAGGCCACCCCACAGGTCGACCATCGGTCGACCGTCCACGTACACGGCGCAGCCGGCCCCGACGTCCCGGCGCTCCTCGAAGTTGGCGACGAAGGCATCCATCACGGCGCCGTATCCTGCGTCCACGAACCCCTCGACCCGACGGCCGTCTTCGAGCCGGATGCGCGTCGGCACCGCGTCATGCGCGGAGCGCCTCGTCATCCCTTCACCGACCCCTGCAGCAGCGCGGCGATCACCTGGCGCTGGAACAGGATGAAGACAACGAGGGTCGGGAGGAGGATCAGGATCGTGCCTGCGCAGAGGAGCGGGATGTCGGTCGCATAGTGGCCCTGGAAGGCGCCGAGGGCGCCGGCCATCGTCCGCTGGGCCGGGTCCTCGACAAGCACGAGGGCGAGCAGGAACTGGTTCCAGGCCCACACCGACATGAGGATCCCGAGCGAGGCGATCGGGGGGCGCGCCAGCGGGACATGGATGCGCCAGAACAGGTCCCAGGTACTGGCCCCGTCGACGCGCGCCGCCTCCGTGATCTCCTCGGGCATGTTCACAAAGTGCGCGCGCATCCAGAACACGGCGAAGGGCATGAACAACCCGATCAGTGGCAGCACGATCGCGACTCGCGTGTTGAGGATCCCGATCTGACGGGCGAGGAAGTAGAGCGGTGTGATGATTCCCTCGAACGGGAGCGTCAGCCCGAACACGAACAGGAGGAGCAGCAACCGGGCTCCGGGGATCCGAAGGAGCCCGATCGCGAAGCCCGCCATGGTGGAGATCACCAGCGCAAGCGGAACGACCGCGGCAACGATGAACACGCTCGACGTCAGGAGCGAGGTCATGTTGGCAACCTTGAAGGCCTCGATGAAGTTCCCCCACTGTGGATTCGCCGGCCATGAGAGCCCGCTCGGGACGCTGCCCGAGGGATACAACGCGGTCGTGAAGATGCTGAGGAAGGGCAGGATGGTGACGGCCACCAGCGCCACCAGCAGCGCCCTTCCCGCGTAGAGCTCGCGACGGGCGACCCTCATCGGCCGGCCTCCCGGCTCAAGCGCTGGATCGGAAGGATGACCAGCAGCACCAGGATGACGAGCACGACGGCGAGGGCCGACGCGAGGCCGACCTGGCGTTCGAGAAACGCAATGATGTAGATCTGGATCCCCGGGACAGCTGTGGCGTTCCCCGGACCACCACCGGTCGAGACATACACGATGTCGAAGGCAGCCAGCGCCGCGATGATCGTGACGGTGAGGCACACACCGATCTCGTACCGGAGACTCGGGACCGTGATCGCACGAAACTCCTGGAACCAGCCCGCGCCATCAAGCCTCGCGGACTCGTAGAGGCCGGCGTCGATCTTGGTCATCCCCGTGACCAGGAGCACGGTACAGAAGCCGAGCAGGACCCAGATCCCGATGATGCCGACGGCCGGGAGCGCAGTGTCGAAGTCGCCCAGCCAGGCCCGGGTGACGTCACCCAACCCTATTGCCGCGAGAGCCTGGTTGACGAGGCCCGAGAGGGACAGCAGTCGCCCCCAGATGATGCCCGCGGCGACGAGCGGGATGACCTGAGGCAGGAAGAGCACCGTCCGCGACACGGCCCCGAGCCGCCCGGTCGCCACCCGGTGAATCACGCTTGCCGTCACAAGCCCCAGGGCCACCGGGATGAGACTGAAGAACAGAACGAGCCGGAACGCGTTGAAGAGCGTCTCGAGGAGCTTCGGCTCGCTCAGGACGCTCACGTAATTCGCCAGCCCGACCCAGGTCGCGGGACCGAAGCCGTCCCACCGGTACAGCGAATACTGGACGGTCAGCGCCAGCGGCTGGAGGACAAAGACCGCGTAGAAGAGCAGCGCCGGCAGGACGAAGAGCCAGCCAACGAAGGTTTGGCGGCGGATCCCCTGAACCCAGGGGATCCGCCTGCTGGGCCGCCGATCAATGGCCTCGGCACGAGCTCCGGGCATCGCTCGTGCCGGGTCAGCCTTGTCGGCGGCATGAGTCACCGGGCGAGTTCCTTTGCGTATTCGGCCTGGACCGCCTTCAGCAGGCCGGCGGCGTCCTGCTTGCCACCGACGAGCTTTTGCAGCTCAGGGGTCCAGCCCTGCGCAAAGATGGAGCCCGTCGCATTGGCGATGAAGTCCATCGCACCGTTGTCCTTTGCGACCTGGGCTCCAGCGGCCAACGTCTCGTTCGTCACCGGCGCGGTCGCTTGCGGGACTGCCAGGTCGGGCGGTCCGCCGGGGTTGGAGCCACCAACGGCGACGTCGATCTGGCGGGCCTTCTCGTTCGTCGCCACCCAGTTGAAGAAGAACGCGGCGCAGTCGGCGTTCTTCGCCTTGGCCGCGATCCCATACGTGAGCGGAGCTGACATCGCCGCGAGCGAGCCACCGGCCTGTCCGGGCGGAAAGACAAAGAAGCCGACGTTCGTTGACATGTCCTTGTCGTAGACGGCGTTCTGCCAGTCGCCGTTGAACATGAACACGCCTTCATCCTTCCCGAAGCGGGCGTTGGCGTCGGTGTACTCGATGGCGTTGACGTCCTTCGGGAAGTACGCAGCCTCGACCCACTGCTGGAGGTGTTGTGCCGCGACCAGGTTCGTCGGGGTGTCGATCGTGGCTGCTGCTTTCTGGAAGATCCAGTCGTTGATGGGCTGCGTTGGCCCGAACGCGGCCATGAGATTCTGGAGCGGGAAGGCCAGGCCACCACCGCTCGCCGTGGCGTTCCACGCCATGATCGGCAGCAGGCCAGCGGTCTTTGCCTTGGCCAGCAGGCCTTCGAACTCGGCGACGGTCTTCGGCGGCTCGGTCATGCCGATCTGCTGGGCAAGCTTCTTGTTGTAGAAGACGCCGGTCAGGCTGTAGTTCAAACCGGCTGCGTAGAGTGACCCCGACCCGCGGACGCCATCGCTCCCGACTCGGTTCTGGGCGAGCTGAGCCGGCGGGAACTTGTCCCAGCCGAATGCGGTGACATAGTCGTCAAGGTTCTTGAGCAGGCCATCCTTGACCAGGGTCACCATCGAGGGGAGCCGGATGAGGTCTGGTGGATTATCTCCAGCCAGCAGCCGCGGCGTCGAGCTCATGAGGTTGGTGAACTGGTCCTGCTTGATGTCCCAAGTGACGTTTGGGTACTGCTTGGTGAACTCTTCAGAAAGCTTGAACGGCAGGTCGAACCCGGTCTCGAAGTAGGCGTTCAGCTTGACCGGGTCCGTCCCGCAGCTAGGGCCCGAGGCAACTGCCGACGGCACCGAGCTGGCCTGGGCGACAGTTGCCGCCGGGCTCGGTGTCGACACTGGCCCGGGGCCGGCGCACGCGGTGACCAGGATGGTCGCGAGAGTCAGGACCGAAAGGCGCGCCGCGGGCCGTTCTGCCAGGGCGCTCTGGAATCGGACGGTGAGCATGAACGCTCCTCCTCGCTGCTGTCCGTGACGTTTTCCAAGCCGCTTGCAGGCCCTCATCCACGGCCCTCCTTCGGAGGCGCCGTGGTCGCGCGGACCACGAGCTCGGGGGTCAGGTACGCGATCGGCGCTTCCTCCGATCGCCGGTCGATCTCCGCCAGAAGAATTTCGGCCCCCCGCCTCCCGGACTCGAACAGCTGCTGGCGGATTGTCGTCAGTCCGACGTACTCAGCGGCCTCGATGTCGTCGTAGCCGATGACCGACAGGTCGTCTGGCACATGGAGACCGAGCTCCCGGGCGGCTGCAATGACTCCCAGGGCCTGCGTGTCGCTGGCCGCGAAGATCGCGGTCGGCCGGGGATCTCTCAGCAGGATGCGGCGGGCGAGGTCGCGAGCCTCATATCGACCGTGCGCACCGTGTCCGATCGACTCAGGCCCGATCGCAATGCCGGCAGGGGCGAGCGCAGTGGTCATGCCAAGTTCGCGATCGCGGCTCGAAGTGAACCCGAATGGGCTCTCCAGCGCGTCGCCGATGAAAGCGATCCGCCTGTGCCCGAGCCCGAGCAGGTGATGCCCAGCGAGCGAACCGCCGGCCAAGTCGTCGCCGACGACGCGCGGCATGTGGGCGACCGATGGGGTATGGACGTCAATGAAGACGACAGGAACCGGAGTCTGACTGAGGGCAGGCACCGCTTCGTCCGGTGGCGGCAGCGACATCACCACCAGTCCGTCGGTTCGCTGGGAATGAGCGAGGCTACCCAGGTAGTGATCCCGCTTCTGTACGGATTCGACGTTATAGATGACGAGGTCGAACTCGCTGTCGGCCAGGACGGCGTCGACGCCACGCAGCCGCTCAGCCGCCTGCGGCCGGGTGAGGAACGAGACAACGACGCCGACGGTCAGGGTCCGACCGAGGCTGAGGCGACGAGCGGCGGGGCTCGGTCGGAAGCCGAGCTCATCCATCACGGCCAGGATCCGGTCGCGAGTGCCGGGTTTGACCACCTGTTTTCCGTTCAGCGCACGCGACGCGGTCGCCACGCTCACGCCAGCCTGCTTCGCGACGTCGCGGATCGTTACGGTCTTCTTTGCCACGGGCGGCATCCGCTGTAACCGGTTTCATGTAACCGGTTGCAACACGGTAGCACTGGGGGTCAAGACACACCCTGGCGCGGCTGCGCCGTACGGGATAAGCAGCAAATAAGCGTCCGTCGCTAGGGTTCCTGGCGACGTCCCGTCCGACGATGTGCCCCGACGGACGGGACGTTCGAGATTCCGGCCCGCCGAGTCGCCCGTCGATACCCGTCGAGCCACTGGACGAGCCGCCCGCCGATCCTGTCTTCGCCCGCCCGCAACCCGCCGGCCGAGGCGTCCGTTGGAGCCTTCGACGCCGTCCTGGCGCGTGTTCGACGCGCCCTCCGGGCAGGCAGCACCTGACCCCCGTGATGCCGCCCAGGGGGTCGATCATGGTGGTCCCGTCGGCAAGCCGCTGGCGATGGCGGCGATGGGCGCCGCGATCCTCATCGGCGGGCTCGCGGTGGTCGTCGCGATGGGCAGTCCGAGCGGCACGGCCACGGGCCCGGCTGACACGTCGTCCGCTGTCGAGCCTGGCGTCGGCGCCGGTGACGGCCTCGTCGGCACGCTCGTCGTCGACGTCACCGGCGCGGTCGTCACGCCGGGGGTCTACCGCCTCGGCGCGGGAGCGCGGGTCGGCGATGCGATCGAGGCCGCCGGAGGATTCGGCCCAAGGGTGGCGGCGGCGCGTGTCGCGGCCGAGCTCAACCTCGCGGCGACGCTCACGGACGGGCAGCAGATCCGGGTCCCGTCCCGCGACGACCCGGGCGGCGGCGCAGGTGGCGCAGGTGGCGCAGGTGGCGGTGGGCATGGCAATCAGTCGGCGCTGATCGACCTGAACCTTGCCACCCAGGCCGAGCTGGAATCGCTGCCCGGCATCGGCCCGGTCACCGCGGGCAAGATCCTCGAGTCGCGGGCGGGGTCCCCGTTCCGCTCCGTCGACGATCTGCGGGAACGGGGCCTCGTCGGCGAGAAGACCTTCGACAGCCTGCGGGCGCTGATCACGGTGGGCTGAGCCATGCCTCGGCCGGCGTGGCTGGCGATCGGCGCCGCGGCCGGTGCGCTGGCACTCGGCCTGCCCGCATCGCCGCTCGTCCTCCTGCTCGGCGCGAGCTGCGCGCTCGCGGTGTCGGTGGCCCTGCACGCCTCGGGTCGCGCGGGCCCGGCCAGGCGTGCCGCCGCGTTGGGGCTGGGCGTGCTCGCCATCGCGATCAGGGCCGGTGCGACGCCACCGCCGAGCGGCCCGGGAAGGCTGCCTGCTGGCGAGGGCCCGTGGATCGCTGTCGTGCACAGCGTCGGCGCGCCGCGGGTCGGGGCCCGACCGGCGGTGATCGAGCTGCAGACGGAGCCGGCGCTCCTCGTCGCGGCCACGCTGCCGTGGTATCCGCCGGTCGTCCCGAGCGACAGGGTCGAGCTCCGCGGTCGAATCCGCCCACCGCCGGGTGATGACTACGGCGGGTACCTGGCCCGGATCGGCGCCGTCGGCACGCTGCGCGCGGACAGTCTTGCTCTGCTTCCCGCCGGTGGCTCGGTCGGCGCCACGATCGAGGCATGGCGCCGGGCCGCCTCGGACAGCCTCGCCCGGGCGATGCCGGAGCCGGAGGCCGGACTCGCCGCGGGCGTGCTGATCGGCCTGCGCGATCGCGTCGATCGTGACCTGGCCGCGGACTTCACGACTGCGGGCGCGAGCCACGTCGTCGCGATCTCCGGCTGGAACATCGCGATCGTCGCGTCGACCCTCGCCGCGGTCGCCGGCGGACTCCGGCGGCGGCGGCGCGCGATCCTCACGGCTGCCGCGATCGTGCTGTACGTGGCCTTCGTCGGCCCCTCGCCGTCGGTCGTGAGGGCGGGCGTCATGGCCGGCATCGCCCTGCTCGCCCGTGAGGTAGGCCGACCTGGGACGGCCGCCGGGGCGCTCGGCTGGGCCGTGACGGCGCTGCTCGTGCTGGACCCGGCCTACATCGGCGACGCCGGGTTCCGCCTGTCGGTGCTCGCGACGGCAGGCATCCTGGCCTGGGGCTCCAGCCTGACAGCGCGCATCGCCGGCCCGGACCCGGGCAGGCCTCGTCGCTGGCTCGCGGAGATCCTCGGCGTTTCGCTGGCGGCCCAGGCGGCGACGACCCCGATCGTGCTCCTCGACTTCGGACGCCTGTCGCTCGTCGCGCCGCTCGTGAACCTCGTGGTCGTCCCGCTCGTGCCGCCTGCCATGGCTGCCGGAGCAGTGGCCCTCGGCATTGGGATGCTCGCCGGTTCCGCTGTGCCCGGTGGTGTGGCCACCCTCGTCGGCCTGCCCGCCTGGTGCATCTACGCCGCGATGGTCGCCGCGGTCCGGGCGGGCGCGGGCCTGCCGATGGCGAGCCTCCAGCTCGATTCGCCATGGGACGCGGTCGCGGCCGGGCTTTCCGGGTGCGCGATCGTCGCGCTCGCGCGCTGGGGGCCCGCGTTGCTGGGGTGGCTGCGTCGTCCCCGGCCGACGAGCCACGTTGCGACGGCGAAGGGGCCCACGAGCCGGCACCGCTCAGCGCGCGCGGGGCGGCTTGCCGGGCTGAGCCTCGCCGGAGCGACCATCGCGCTCGGCCTTTCGATTGCCTACCGGCCGGATGGCGCCGTCAGGGTGACGGTGCTCGACGTCGGGCAGGGCGACGCGATCCTCATCGAGGGCGATCGCGGCGCTCGAATGGTCGTCGACGGCGGGCCTGATCCCGGCGGACTGCTCCAGGCACTGGACGAGCGCCTCCCACCGTGGGATCGGCGCCTCGACCTGATGGTCCTGACGCACCCGCACGAGGACCACGTCGCCGGGCTCGCGATCGTGCTGTCGCGCTACCGGGTCGGGCAGGTGTACGAGTCGGGGCTGCCCGGGCGGGGACCCGGGTACCAGGCGTGGGCCGCCGCATTCGTCGGTCGCGGGCGCCCTGCCCATCTCGTGACCGGCGACCACCTCGCGCTCGACTCCATCCGGTTCACGGTCCTGTGGCCGGACGCCGGCACCGTTCCTGGTGCGCCACTCGATGACGGCAAGGCGATCAACAACACCTCGGTGGTGCTGCTCGGCGCGACCCACGGCCAGCGGTTCCTGCTCACCGGCGACATGGAAGAGGACATCGATCCGACGCTCGTCGGGCGTGGGCTGCCGCGCGTGGACCTGCTCAAGGTCGCCCACCACGGCTCGCGCACCGCGACGACTCCGGCATTCCTCGATGCCACCCGGCCGGGCGTGGCCGTCATCTCCGTCGGTGCCGACAACGACTATGGGCACCCGGCACCCGAGACGCTCGAGCGCCTGCGGGCCAGGGGCGTGCCGACATATCGGACGGACCTGAACGGGAGCGTGCAAGTGCGGCTCGATGGTCATTCGGTCCAGGTCCGAACCGAGCGCGGCGATGCGGTGGCGGCTCCGGCCGAGGCCACGGGTGCTCGCGACTACCATCGAAGCCGTGCCCTCCAATTCTCCATCGCCTGCGCCTGCAGCCGGCAGCGCCCCCCTCGCCTACTTCTGGGGCGACGACGCGTACGGCCTCGACGCGGCGGTGGAGGCCTTCCGCGCGGATACCGCGCGCTTCCCCGAGGGCGCGCCCGAGCGCTGGCGACCGGACGCCGAGCGCAGCGAACCCGGCCGCCTCCTGGCCGAGCTCCGTGAGCGCCTGGCGACGGGCACGATGTTCGGTGGCGGCAGCCTCGCCATCCTCCGCGGCGCCGGCGGCCTGATCCGGAGCAACGAGCAGCGCGACCTGTTCAATGAGGCGCTCGTTTCGCTCGCTCCGGGCAATGGGCTGGCGATCGTGGAGGAGACCGAGTCGGGTGCCAAGGACCCGCCGAGCAAGGTCCTCGCCGAGGCAATCCGCGCCGCCGGGGGTCAGGTGCGGCGGTTCGAGGCGCCTCGTCAGGACGCCCTCGCCGCCTGGATCGAGCAGCGGGCACGCGAACGAAGCATCCGGCTCGCGGGCGGCGCAGCTCGCGAGCTCGCGACGCGCATCGGTGGCTTCGTCCGCGAGGGCGACGTCGAGCGGCAGCAGCAGGGCCGGATCGCGGTCATGGAGCTCGAGAAGCTCGCGCTGCGCCACGCCGAGGACGAACCGGTCACGGTCGACGACGTGCAGGCGCTCGTGGCCGAGGCCGTCCCCGGCTCGACCTGGGCGTTCGTCGACGCTATCGGGATGCGCCAGCGCGTGCGTGCCGTCGAGCTGCTCGAGCGGCTCATCGAGGACAAGCCGGCGCCGGTACTGCTGGCGGTGCTGCACCGCCGGCTGCGCGAGCTGATCGAGGTCCAGGACCGGCTGGAGCGCGGCGAGTCACCAGGGTCGCTGGTGCGCTCGATGCGGCTCGTTCCGTTCCGGGCGGAGACGCTGGCGCGTCAGGCTCGCGCGTGGACCGGGCCGGAGCTGGACGCCGCGCTGGAGGGGCTCGTCGAGCTGGACGCGCTGGTCAAGGGGGTCGGCGGCCGACGCTCGACGGACGCGCGCGATCGCCTCGCGTTCGACCTCTGGATCACCGATCGGGTGGCGCCCGCGTAGGTCGGGCGGCTGGGGCACCGGCGCACGGAGGGCGCCACCGGCGCGTCAGGCGCCGGCTAGGTCGACCAGGCCCGCTCCTGGAGGACGATGTCCGTCTCGATCGCGAAGGTGCACCGGCCGGGGCCGAGGTCGAGCAGCTCGATCAGGTCCGGGTCGATGTACAGCTGGTGGCAATCGGAGCACAACCCGCCCGGGATCCCGAAGCACAGCCGCTCGCTCTGGTCCGGCATCCGGAAGGTCGCGTCGAACCGGGTGCTGATCAGGAGCTTGGTGCAGGCGGGACAGCGGTCGCGTGCCGAGGACATGCCCCGATGCTGGGGCTGGCCTCGTGCGGCCAACATGACCCGTCGGTACTCCAGCCCCCCGGTACGCCCGCCGAATGCGGGTACGCGTTCATGCGCCCGCGGGCGGATCCCGTTCAGGCGAAGGCGGCGCGAGCACGGAAGGCGAGCGCACCCAAACGTGCGTGAGCCGACGCGCGCAGCGCCAACGCACGCCTGGACGGGATCAGTGCACGCGCAGGATCGTTTTCGCCTCCGCCCAGTGCCGCTCGAGCTGGTAGTAGTCGCGCTCGGGCGGCGTGAACACGTGGACGATCACGGAGCCGAAGTCGACCAGAACCCAATGCGATGCGGCCGTCCCCTCGCGGCCGAAGGCGTGGATCTTCTCGTCGCGCAGGCCCGAGACGATGCCGTCGGCGATGGCGTCGAGCTGGCGCTCCGAACCGCCCGAGGCGATGACGAAGTAGTCGGCCACCGTCGTCAGCCCGGTCAGGTCGAGCAGGACGATGTCGGCCGCCTTCTTGTCCTCGGCGAGCTCCACGATCCGACGAGCGAGCTCCAGCGGCGGCATCTCCAGCGAGGCTGGAGCCGCCTTCCTGGCGCGCTTCGGCAGTCCGATCGGGTTGCGGGCGGGTTCGGTCACGAGCTGGCGGGCCTCCGTTCGACGTACAGGTTGTGGGCCGCGATGTACACGGCGACTGGCTGCGGGACGAGGTACCGGATCGAGCGCCCGGCGGCGACCCGCGCCCTGAGGGCGGTCGAGGAAACGCCGAGCCGCGGCCCCTCGAGGTAGCGCACGCGGTCCTCGCGACCGGGGAACGTGGCGGTCAGCCAGCCCGGGTCTGGCGCAGGGTAGCCCCACCTCGGCGCGACTGCGACGCGAGCTGCCTCGAACAGCCGATCCGGCTCATGCCAGGTCGGCAGCTCCGCGAACGTCTCGGCCGAGAGGATCACGGTCAACCGGTCGCCGCCCGCCACGAGCGCTTCCAACGTGTCGACGGTGTACGAGGGGCCGGGCCGATCGATCTCGATGCGGCTGAGCTCGAAGGCTGGGTTGTCCGCGATCGCGAGCTCGACCATCGCGACGCGGTGCCCGGCCGCCGAGACGTCGCCCGCCGCCTTGTGCGGCGGCTGTCCGGCCGGGACGAACAAGATCCGCTCGAGGCCGAGCACCTCGCGCGCCTCCTCGGCGACCGCCAGGTGGCCGACATGGATCGGGTCGAAGGTGCCGCCCATCACGCCGAGGTTCCGCGGCGCGGCGCCCGCGCCCGGGGCCGCCCCGTCGCCAGGCCGGCTCAACGGCTCGCTGCCCAGGGCTCCGCCTCCCATTCGAGCTCCACGCCGCCGACGCGGACGGTGTCGCCGGGCTGGATGCCGGCCCTGCGCAGCTCGGCGTCCGCCCCGGAGCGCTCGAGGTCGCGCTGGAAGCGCTCCGCCGATTCCTCGACCTCGAAGTCCGTCTGGGCCGCCAGGCGCTCGATCCGCTTGCCGGTGACCCGGAACGCGCCGTCGCTCTCGCGGGAGATGAACACCCGGTCAGGCGCCGCATCGATTCGGTGGACGACGACGCCGGCCGGCTCGGCCGGCAGACCCAGCTCGTCGGCGGATGGCAGCAGCGCGGCGAGCGCGGAGCGGAAGGCGGCGATCCCCTCGCCCGTCGCAGCCGAGATGGCAACCACGGGAATGCCGTCCCGGGCTCGCGCCTGGCGGAACAGGGGCCAGGCCTCGGCCGCCGACGGAAGATCTACCTTGTTGAACGCAACCAGCAGCGGCTTGTCGAGCAGGGTCGGGTCGTGGGCGCGCAGCTCGTCGCGGATCACCCCGTAATCCCACTCCGGGTCGCGATCCGAGCCATCGACGACCTGGACCAGGACCCGCGTCCGCTCGACGTGGCGCAGGAACGCGTGCCCGAGCCCGGCGCCGCTGCTCGCGCCTTCGATCAGGCCGGGCACGTCCGCGATCGTCGGCCGCCGATCGTCGGGATCGAGGTCCATGACCCCGAGATTCGGCTCGAGCGTGGTGAACGGGTAGTCCGCGATCTTCGGTCGTGCCGCTGTGACGGCCGCGAGCAGCGTCGACTTGCCGGCATTGGGCAACCCCACGAGCCCAACGTCGGCGATCAGCCGGAGCTCGAGGCGGACCCAGCGCTCCTCGCCCGGCTCGCCCTTCTGGGCGTGCTTCGGGGCCTGGTGCGTCGAGGTTGCGAAGTGCGTGTTGCCGAGCCCGCCGCGGCCGCCGCGCGCGACCATCGCCGTCTGGCCCGTGGCGACAAGGTCCGCGAGCAGCTCGCCGCCGGCGTCGTCGTACACGGCGGTACCCGGCGGCACCACGAGCACCAGGTCCTCGCCCGCCCGGCCATGCCGTCGCGCGCGTTCGCCGCGACCGCCGGCGGTCGCCCGGAAGTGGTGCTTGTGCTGGTAGTCGCGCAGCGTCGTCTGGCCGGGGTCGACGCGCAGGTGAATCGATCCGCCCCGACCGCCATCGCCGCCGTCCGGTCCCCCTCGCGGAACGTGGGCCTCTCGCCGGAATGTCGCGGCGCCGGCGCCGCCATCGCCGGCACGCAGCCACACCTTCACGCTATCGAGGAACATTCACCCTCATCTTCGCACGGCGTCCGACGGGTCCTGTCGCTCCGGGCAATCCCGCCGGCGGCGCCTGCCCCGAAGCTGACCGCGGCCGGGCGGGTGGCGCGTCGCGACGGGCGCCCCGCTGGACGGTCGCACACGCAGTGGGCGTGGGTCCGAGGAGGCGCACGTCGCGCAGCGACAGGACCCGCCGGTCGCGTTTGCGCCTAGTAATAACGAAGCGGGTTGACCCGGTACGAGCCCGAGCCCCAGGGCGTGCCGACCCATACCTCGAGCATGACGTGAGGGCCCGACGCAAAGCCGCTCGTGCCCACCTTGCCGACGCGCTGGCCCTTCGCCACATCCTGGCCCGTCGCCACCGTGACCGCGCTCATGTGGTACTCGGTGGTGTACAGCCCGTTGCTGAGCTGCAGCCAGACCTGGTAGCCGCCGCCGTTGCTCTTCCAGCCGGCGAAGATGACGTGCGCGGCAACGGGCGCGACGATCGGCGTGCCGTAGTCGGCGGCGATGTCGATGCCGTAATGCCCGTAGTGGAAGTACTGGCTGATGTAGTTGCCCCCGCCGATCACCGGCCACGCCCAACTGCCGGTGACCCGCGGCGCCGGGCCGGTGCCACCGCCGCCGGCGGCCTGCCTCGGCGTCGGGGCGGGCGTCGGCGTGGGCATCGGGTCGCCCTTCGCGCCGGGCAGCACCAGCACCTGGCCGACGATCAGGTTGGTGTCGGTGAGCTCGTTGGTGGCGACGATGTCCTCGACCGAGATCTTGTTCGCTGCCGCCAGCGAGTCGAGGGTGTCCCCCGCCTTGACGGTGATGACGAGCCCGTTGACCGGCGGAATGATCAGGTCCTCGCCGGCCTTGAGCGAGTCCTTCGAGGTCATGTGGTTCGCCCACCACACGGTCATCGCCGAGACCCCGAAGCGATTCGCGATCGCGGTCAGCGTGTCGCCGCCGCGGACCGTGTAGTGCCGGAGCATGCCCGCGGACGAGGCGACGCTCGTGTCGACCGCAACCGGCTTGTAGAGCGTGCCGTCGTCCACCGGCGCAGCCGCAACGGCATACGTGTCGCCCGTGAACGGCCCGTCAAACTCGTTCGGGCCACCGGCGCCGCCACCGACCGTCAGTCGGACGCCGCCCGCTGCACGTGCATCGGCCTGAACCGCGCCGACAGGCGCTGCCGCGGGCGCGAGGCTCACACCCGCTGCGATCAGCACGACCAGGGCGACGGACAGCGGAATCGCCCGGTCCGTGGTCAGCCGGATGAGCATGTGTCGTCGATGGAGCCGCCGCCGGGTTGCGGCCCTGGGCAGCGCCGCAGCGGATCCGTGGCGTCCGCGAATCGCCGCGACCGCGCGCTGGCGGGCCCGCGGCGTGGCGGTCAGGGAGTCAGCGAGGTAGCGCGCAATGCCGATCGCCCGCCGATGGAGGCGTCGCGTGGTCGCGGGGCCGGCCGGCTCGACCACTGCCTGGTCGGGCCCAACGGAG
>DATJGH010000058.1:0-16788 GCA_035495215.1 Patescibacteria group bacterium | reverse complement strand
CAGCAGCAGGATCCTGGTGACGCTAGCGGAGAGGCCATACCCGTTCCCATCCCGAACACGGAAGTCAAGCTCTCCAGCGCCGAAGATACTGAGAGGGCAGCCTTTCGGGAAAATAGGTCGTCGCCAGGATCTTGTGCTTTCCGGGGCCCGCAGCGCTTCGGTTTGCCCGATTCGGCCAATTCGCGACGGTGGGAGGCAACCCAAGCGGCTATGCTGCCGCGGATGACTGCGGCCGAAGCGGGCGCACCGCTCGCCGAACCATCGCCCCGTCTCGCCGGTTGTCCGTTCCTCATGTCCGAGGCCGGCGGCTGGCGACTCGACGTGCCCTCGCGCGACCATCGCTGCGCGGCGTTCAGCCCTGCCGCCCCGCTCGCGCCCGAGAAGCAGTCTCGGCTGTGCCTGACCGAGAGCCACGTGACGTGCGCCACGTACCTGGCCTCGGTGGCGGCGCGGGAGGCGCGGCTCGGCGCCCCTCCGCTCGAGCGCGCGACCCGCTGGGGCCTCGCTCGAACGACCACGGTCGTCGAGGATCCCGGTGGTATCCGGTCGACGCTGGTCACGGCGCTGCTCGACCGACGGCGCTGGCCCGCGATCCCCGCACTGCTCCTCGTGGCCGGCCTGTTCGTGCTCGCGGTCTCCGGCTTCCGCGGCCTCCTGCCCGCGACCGGCGCAGTCGCCACACCATCGCCGTCCCTGGCGCCGGTCGTCGTGGCCAACACGCCGACCCCAGAGCCGACCCCGCCGCCTCCGACGGACACGCCGCCGCCGGCGACGCCGGCACTCACGCAGCCGCCGACCGGTACGCCACCGCCGACCACCGCGCCGACGACCGCGCCGAAGCCGACGTTCAGGACCTACACCGTGAAGCCCGGTGACACGCTGAGTGCCATCGCCGCGCGGTACAACACGACCGTGACCGCGATCTCGAAGCTGAACCACATCTCCGACCCCTCCAAGCTCAGGGTCGGGCAGGTCCTGCTCATCCCGAACTGATCGCCCGGGCGCCCGGGCTCGCGCGCGGGCGCGCCCGCGCGGCCTCGCGCCGGCTGATGCGCGAGGGTTGACAGCGCGCGCGGACAGCTTGCGCGGGGCGCAGGTGCAGCTCCCGGGTGTCAGTGACCCTTCAGCGCTGGCAGCCTCGACACCAGGTCGTCGCCTCGCTGCGCGAGCTCACCTCGCTCAGCCGCGTGCCACAGCGGGGACAGGCTTCGCCACCCCTGCGGTGCACGGCGAGGAAGTCGCGCGCCTGCTTCTCGAACGTCGGCGGCACGCGTTCCCGAAGGACGTCGATGGCATTGGCGAGCGTCGAACGGGTCGCCGCGTACAGGGCGTCCACCTCCTCGGGCGCCAACGACGAGCGCTTGCGAAACGGGCTGAGCTTGGCCGCGTGCAGGATCTCGTCGCTGTACGCGTTGCCGATGCCGGCGACGAACGCCTGGTTGCGAAGGAGTGCCTTGAGCTCTCCGGGATGCCGGCGGATGCGCTCGCGCCACGCCTCGAGGGTCAGCTCTGGCGAGTCGGCGTCGGGGCCCTGGTGCTTGTCCTCAAGACCGGTGACAGGCCGGTCCACGCCCGCCGGCAGCAGGTACACCTTGCCCATCTGGCTCGGGTCGCGGTAGCGAACCTCGGCCGGGGCGTCGCTCGCGGGAAGCCAGGCCGCGCCTCGCGTCCACGCCGCGGCGTCCTTCGGCGCCTTCGAACGACTCCCGAAGGTGAGGATGAGCGCGGTATTTGCCGGCTTCCTGTCCTCCGGCGCAGCGAGCTGGAACCGGCCGGTGAGCATCGCGTTGATCGCGATTCGATCTCGGGCGAGCTCGATCACGATGAACTTGCCCCGACGACGGATGCCCCGGACTTCCTGGCCCGCGAGCGCCGCAAGCTCCGCCGGCGTGCCGCGCACGGCAAGCGGGGCGGGCGCCTCGGCACGCACGATCGACCGACCGGTCAGCGCGGCGTGGAGGGCGTCCGACACGACCGCCAGATCGGGCAGCTCGGGCACGGCGGCGCGATTGTAGCGGCGTGTACGAGCGTGCTAGACTCCGCGGGCCCTTCGGGGCGGAACTGCAGAAGCGCGTGCTCATCCCGTCACGACGAAGGAGCGGACCGCGGGCCCAGAAATCCTACGGACCACCTGATCGCAGACCGACGGCCTGAGCGAAGCGCTTGGGCCGTTTCGATTCCCCGGCGGAGCCCCTGGACAGGAGACACATCGACTTGACCGAAGACCAACAGGGCGGGTCCCAGCCGCCGGCGAACGCAACTGCGGATGCCGAAGCGACCGAGGAGACCGTCGGCACCGTGGCCGTCGCCGACGAGCCCGCCACCAGCCCGAGCCTCGCCACCGAGGCGGAAGGCACCGAGAGCGCCTCGAGCAACACCTCGGGTGACACCGTGGAGGATGTCGCGGGCGCCGCGACGACCGCCGCGGACGACGACGCACCCGCAGCTGCCGTTGGCTCCGCGGAGACGCCGGCCGAGAGCGACGCCGCTACCGAGACCGAGGCGGCGCCCCCGACCGCCACAGCAGTTGACGAACCCGTGGGCCCGAACGCAGAGGTGGCGTCGGCCGACGAGCCCGCCGCGGCCGCCGAGGAGCCGACCGCGGTCGGCCAGGCGACCGAACCTGCAGCCGAGGAAGCCGCCGAGTCAGCCCTCGCCCCCGAAACAGGCACGCCCGTGGCTGTCGCCGAGGAGCCCGCCCCGGCCGAGTCGCCCGCGCCGGTCGAACCGCCTGCCACGGTCGAACCGCCTGTGCCGGCCGCACCGACCGGCCCCGAGCCGACGACCATGGAAGAGCTGCTCGCGGAGCAGGACGCCGACATCAAGAGCTTCAAGCACGGCGACGTCGTCGAGGGCTCGGTTGTCCGGATCGACAAGGACGAGATCCTGGTCGACATCGGGGCCAAGAGCGAGGGCGTCGTCAGCAACCGCGAGCTGTTCGGGCGCAACACGGAGGCCCAGCCGGCCCTGAACATCGGCGACACGGTCCTGGTGTACGTGCTCCAGCCGGAGTCGCCGGAGGGCCACGTCGTCCTCTCGCTCCGCCGCGCCGGCCTCGAGCGGAAGTGGCGCTCGATGCAGGAGCAGTTCGAGGCGGGCGTCATCATCGAGGCCCCGGTCATCGACCACAACAAGGGCGGCCTCATCGTCGACTGTGGCATCCGCGGCTTCGTGCCGATCAGCCAGATCGTCGACTTCCCGCGCCGGCCCCAGAACGACCAGCCGCGCGACGCCGCACAGGAGATCGCCGAGAAGCTCCAGCCGTTCGTCGGCCGGAAGCTGCGGCTCAAGATCCTCGAGGTCAACCGCAAGGCCAACCGCCTGATCCTGTCCGAGAAGGTTGCGCTGTACGAGGAACGCCGCGAGAAGCGCGACGAGCTGTTCAGCAGCCTCCAGGTCGGCCAGCGGGTCACGGGCCACGTGCGCTCGATCGCGCCGTTCGGCGTGTTCGTCGACCTCGGCGGCATCGACGGCCTGGTCCACAAGAGCGAGCTGTCCTGGAACAAGGTCAACAACCCCGAGGGCGGCTACCGCGTGGGCGAAGAGGTCGAGGCCGAGGTCATCGACATCAACCACGAGCGGGGCCGGATCTCGCTCTCGATCCGCCGGCTCCAGCCGGATCCGTGGCACTCGACGGTGGCCGACTTCAAGGTCGGCGACATCATCGACGGCACGGTCACCAAGCTCGTCAACTTCGGCGCGTTCGTGCGCGTGCGCGACGGGCTCGAGGGCCTGATCCACATCAGCGAGCTGTCCAACCAGCGCGTGGCCCATCCGGGTGACGTCGTCCACGAAGGGCAGCAGCTGAAGCTGCGGATCATCAGCCTTGACTCCGAGCGCCATCGCCTCGGCCTCAGCCTGAAGCAGGCCGAGGAAGCGCCGGCTCGCCCGGCGCCGGAGGCCGGCGAAGCCGCGGGCGCCCCGGCGCAGCCGCGACCTGAGCGCGCCGAGCGAACCGAGCGCGGCGAGCGACGCGGCCGGGATCGGGAGCGGACGCGCAGCTACAGCGCGGCGGACGCGGTCCAGGAGCCGGAGGGCGGCATCGACACGACGCTGGCGGCGGCGTTCGCCGGCGTTCGCGAGCAGCTTGCCCGGGCAGAGGCCGAAGACGGCGCCGGAGATGCGGACGCCGAGGCTGCGCCCGAGGCTGCCGCCGAAGCCGAGGCCGAGGCACCGGCCGCGGAAGCCAAGGCTGAGACACCCGCCGTGGAAGCGGAGGCCGAGGCACCCGCCGTCGAGGCCGAAATGGCAGCGCCTGCCGCGGAGGCGGGCGACGAGGCTCCAGCGATGGAGGCGACGGCCGAGGCACCCGCCGACGAGCCCGTCGCGGAGGCAGCGGTCGAGGCCGCGACCGAGGCGGTCGCAGCCGAGCCCGAGCCCGAGGCGGTGGCGCCCGCGCAGGCCGAGCCCGAGCCCGAGCCTGCAACCGAGACCGGGGCCGTCGCCAAAGACGCCGAAGCCGTCGCCGACGAGACCGAGGCTACGGCCGAGGCACAGGCGAAGGCCCACGAGACCTCGGACAAGAGCAAGGCAGACAGGAAGGCCGCCGGCGGCGCCGCCGGCGACGAGGAGCAGGCCGCCTCCTAGTCCCTCGTCTGCAGGCCCGCGGGGCGGGCCGCAACTCGGATCCCCTCGATCCCCGTCCATCCGCCTCGCGCCGCCGAGCACTTGCCACACCGACGTGATGGCTCCTCGCCAGGAGCCTCCTGAACGTGGGAATCCGCGTGTTAGGATCGATCAAGCGCCTCGAGGAGGCGCCGCAGGGGAACGGGCGTTCGACGCTATGGAACGGTTCGACAAGTTCACCGACCGGGCACGCAAAGTCCTGACGCTCGCGCAGGACGAAGCGCAGCGGTTCAACCACAACTACATCGGCACGGAGCACCTGCTCCTCGGGCTCGTGCGCGAGGGTGAGGGCGTCGCTGCCCGCGTCCTCGAGAACATGAACGTCGAGCTGGCCAAGGTCCGGACGGCGGTCGAGTTCATCATCGGGCGCGGCGACCGGCCGGTCGTCGGCGAGGTCGGGCTGACGCCGCGGGCCAAGCGGGTCATCGAGCTGGCCATCGACGAGGCGCGCCGCCTCGGTCACAACTACATCGGCACGGAGCACCTGCTGCTCGGCCTCGTCCGCGAGGGCGAGGGCATCGCGGCCGGCGTTCTGGAGAGCCTCGGCGTGAACCTGGACAAGGTCCGCCACGAGGTCATCCGCGTCCTGTCCCAGTCGTCCTCGGTCGGGCCGGCCCAGGAGACGAAGCGCAGCTCCAAGACTCCGACGGTCGACGCGCTCGGCATCAACCTCACCGAGGCCTCGCGCGCGGGCAAGCTTGATCCGGTGATCGGCCGCGAGAAGGAGATCGAGCGGGTCATCCAGATCCTCGGCCGGAAGACCAAGAACAACCCGGCGCTCATCGGCGAGCCGGGCGTCGGCAAGACGGCCATCGCCGAGGGCCTGGCCCATCGGATCGTCGCCGGCGACGTGCCCGACATCCTGCTCAACAAGCGCGTGCTGACCCTGGACATCGGTTCGCTGGTCGCCGGCACGAAGTATCGCGGCGAGTTCGAGGAGCGGCTCAAGAAGATCATCGAGGAGCTCCGGAACACCAACGACGCGGTGCTGTTCATCGACGAGCTGCACACGCTCGTGGGCGCCGGCGCCGCCGAAGGTGCCATCGACGCCGCCAACATCCTCAAGCCGCCGCTGGCACGCGGCGAGCTGCAGTGCATCGGCGCGACCACGCTCGACGAGTACCGCAAGTACATCGAGCGCGACGCGGCGCTCGAGCGACGCTTCCAGCCGGTCATGGTCGAGGAGCCCACGCTCGAGCAGACCATCGAGATCCTGATGGGCATCCGCGAGCGCTACGAGCAGCACCACAAGGTCTCGATCACCGACGACGCGGTGCGAGCCGCCGCGGACCTGTCGATCCGCTACATCACCGACCGGCACCTTCCGGACAAGGCGATCGACCTCATCGACGAGGCCGCGTCGCGCGTCCGGCTCCGCCATGCGTCCGCGCCGCCGCAGCTGCGCGAGGCCCAGCGCGAGCTCGACCGGCTGACCAAGGAGAAGGACGGCGCGATCAACTCGCAGGACTACGAGGCCGCGGCCAAGCTGCGCGAGGACGAGGCGACCCTGCGCGAGAAGGTCGACGGGCTTCGCGGCGAGTGGCAGACCACCATCGCCGGCGACGCCCCGACGGTCGACGAGGAGGAGATCGCCCAGGTCGTGGCGATGTGGACCGGCATCCCGGTGACCCGCATCTCCGAGGCGGAGACCGAGCGACTCCTGCACATGGAGGAGTCCCTGCACCATCGGGTCGTCGGCCAGCAGGAGGCGATCGACATCGTGGCCAAGGCGGTCCGCCGGGCACGGGCCGGACTCAAGGATCCGAAGCGGCCGATCGGCTCGTTCATCTTCCTCGGCCCGACCGGCGTCGGCAAGACCGAGCTCGCGCGCGCCCTTGCCGAGTTCATGTTCGGCAGCGAGGACACGCTCATCAAGATCGACATGAGCGAGTTCATGGAGCGCCATAACGTGAGCCGGCTCGTCGGCGCACCGCCGGGCTACGTCGGCTTCGACGAGGGCGGCCAGCTGACCGAGGCCGTCCGCCGCAAGAGCTACTGCGTGGTGCTCCTCGACGAGGTCGAGAAGGCCCACCCCGAGGTCTTCAACATCCTCCTCCAGATCCTCGAGGACGGGCAGCTCACGGACGCCAAGGGTCGCCGGGTCGACTTCCGGAACACGATCATCATCATGACCTCGAACCTCGGCGCCAAGCAGCTGCAGACGAACTCGGCGCTTGGCTTCCGGCCGGTTGCGGATGACGCGACAGGGCGGCAGGAGCAGTCGTACGAGCTCATGAAGGAGAAGGTGTCCGCGGAGCTGAAGAACAGCTTCCGGCCTGAGTTCCTGAACCGGATCGACGCAACCGTGGTCTTCCGCAGCCTGACCATGGATGAGATTCGCGACATCGTCGACATCCAGCTCCAGCGTGTCCGCGATCAGCTCAAGGCGCAGGGCATGCTGCTCGAGGTCACCCAGGCGGCGAAGGACCAGCTGATCAAGTTCGGCTGGGATCCCGCGTTCGGTGCCCGGCCGTTGAAGCGGGCCATCCAGAACCACATCGAAGACGTGCTCGCCGAGCACCTCCTGCTCGGGCGGTACCCGGCTGGCTCGACCATCGAGGTCGACGCCAACGCCGACGACGGCCTGGTCATGCGGGCACAGGAGCAGAAGACCCCCGTCGAAGTCGCCGCGTCCACGTAGGTCCGGCGTGGCCCGGACCCAGAGCCGCTTCGTCTGCCAGGCCTGCGGCGCCGACTTCCTGCGCTGGGAGGGCCAGTGCCGCTCGTGCGCGGCCTGGAACACGCTCGTCGAGACCGTCGTCAGCGCCCGCCCGCGCGATCGCCGGCCCGCGCTGGTGGGCGGGGGCGCGGTCGCGCCGGTCCCGCTCTCCGCGCCCGGCGAACCGGCGGTCAGCCGCCTGCCGACAGGGCTGCGCGAGCTGGATCGGGTGCTCGGCGGCGGCATCGTGCCCGGGTCGCTCGTGCTGATCGGCGGCGAGCCCGGGGTCGGCAAGTCCACGCTCCTCCTGCAGGTTGCTGGCGGCGTTGCCGCCGGCTCCGGCGGCGTGGCGGGCGGCGGCGTGCTCTACGCGACCGGCGAGGAGTCCGCCAGCCAGCTCCGGCTGCGCGCGGAGCGGCTCGGGCTCGGGGCCGGCCCGGCAGCCGAGGCGGTCGCGGTGCTCGCAACGAGCGAGGTCGGGGCGATCGTCGAGGCGGCTCGGGCAGCACGGCCGGCGATCGTGGTCGTCGACTCCATCCAGACGATGACCGTGGACGAGCTCGACGGCGCGGCCGGCAGCGTGGGCCAGGTGCGGGAGTCGGCGCTGCGGCTGATGGAGCTGGCCAAGGGGGACGGCATCGCCGTGGTGCTCGTCGGGCACGTGACGAAGGACGGCTCGATCGCCGGGCCGCGCACGCTGGAGCACCTCGTCGACGCGGTGATCGAGCTGGGCGGGGAGCGTGGCGGCGTGATGCGTCTGCTCCGCGCGACCAAGAACCGGTTCGGGTCGACCGACGAGCTCGGCGTGTTCGAGATGGGCGAGGACGGCCTGCGCGAGGTCGCCGACCCAGGTCGTGCGTTCCTCGCCGAGCACGAGGGCGCGGCGCCGGGGAGCGTCGTGGCGGCCACCCTCGAGGGCACGCGCCCGCTGCTCGTCGAGGTCCAGGCGCTGGTCGCCCCGGCCGGCTACGGCACGCCGGCACGACGCGCCTCGGGCGTCGACCCCACACGGCTCGCGCTCCTGCTCGCGGTGCTCGGCCGACGGGCAGGGATCGGGTTGAGCAATCACGACGTCTACGCGAACCTGGCGGGCGGACTGAGCATCGCCGAGCCGGGCCTCGACCTCGCCGTCGCGCTCGCCCTCGCGTCATCGCTGCGTGACCGGCCCGTCGACTCGCGCACGGTGGCTGTCGGCGAAGTCGGACTGCTCGGCGAGCTGCGGCCCGTGTCCGGGCTCGACCGTCGGCTGCGCGAGGCCGCGCGGCTCGGCTTCGAGCGTGCGATCGTCCCCGCCGGAGGGCGCGCGTCGAGCGGCGTCGAGGGCATCCGCGCCGTGCCGGCCGCCACGCTGCGTGACGCGGTCCGGGCGGCCCTGCTGCCCGGCGATCGCCATCCGGACGAGGCCGGCGAGCGCGGCGAAGCGCTGGCGCCGGTGATGATTGAGCCGGAAACGCGGGTGCTAGGCTGAGCGACTCCCGCACTCATTCGGGGCAATCGAGGCCCTCGTGATCCGAACCATTCGATTCCTGGGAGCCGCCCTCGGGGGGCTCATCGGGATAACGCTCGTTGTCGCGCAACTGGCGGTCTTCCAGGACGCGCCCGGCTCGTCGCTGCTCGTCGGCGCGTGGGTCGTTGCCTGGATCGTGCTCGGATTCACCCTCCTCCCGTACCTCACCGTGATCCCGGCGCTCGCCGCCCTGCGCGCCGTCCAGCAGCTGTCCACGGCCGAGTTCGTCACCGCGATCATCGGCCTCTTCCTGGGCCTGCTGCTGGGCCTGCTGCTCGGGCTCCCGCTGGGCAACCTGCCCGAGCCGATCGGGACCGCCGCCCCCATCGGGATCTCGCTGTTCCTCGGCCTGGCCATGGTCGGCTTGACCGTCGCCAAGCGGCACGACCTCATCGCCGCTGCCGAGTCGATGGGCCTCCTGCGGCCGAGCGCGAGCAGTGGTGAGGGCGGCCCCCGCATCCTCGTCGACACGAGCGCGATCATCGACGGCCGGATCGCCGACATCGCCGATTCGGGCTTCCTCTTCGGCACTCTCGAGGTGCCCCGCTTCGTGCTCGACGAGGTGCAACGGCTCGCCGACAGCTCGGACACGTTGCGGCGGACGCGCGGCCGGCGCGGGCTGGAGATCCTGGCGCGCATGCGCAAGACGGGCACGACCCCGGTCGTGGTCATCGACGAGGACGTGCCGAACACCCCGGAGGTCGACTCCAAGCTGGTCGCGCTCGCGAAGCGAAACGGTCGGGCGGTGCTGACCAACGACCTGAACCTGAACCGGATCGCCGATCTCCAGGGCGTTCGCGTGTTGAACGTCAACTCCCTGGCGAACGCGGTGAAGCCCGCACTGCTGCCAGGCGAGGACCTCCGCGTCAAGGTCATCCAGCCGGGCAAGGACGTGGGCCAGGGCGTGGGCTACCTCGACGACGGCACGATGGTCGTGGTCGAGGGCGGGGCAAAGGCGATCGACAGCGAGCTCGACGTGACCGTCACGCGCGTCCTCCAGACCGTGGCCGGCCGGATGGTCTTCGCCCATCCCCGACAGGGCTGAGCACATGACCGGCACGGACGACGCCGGAGCACAACCGGCCGGCACCAGGACCGGGTTCGGCAGCGACCGGCACCCGTTCGGGCCGGGGGACGGCCTCTGGCTGGGCGGGGTGGAGATCGCCGGCGCGCCGCGACTGCATGGCCACTCCGACGGCGACGTGGCGCTGCACGCGGTGGCCGGTGCCCTGCTCGGCGCGGCCGCGCTGGGCGACCTGGGTGAGCTGTATCCCGCCGACGAGCGGACACCTCGAGGATCGGCGAGCTCGGCGCTCGTTCGTGACGTGGCAGCCCGTCTCGCGGCCGCAGGCTGGGTCCCCGCCTCCGTGGACGTGACTATCCGTGCGGCCCGCCCGAGGCTCGCGCCACACCTGCCCGCGATGCGCGACGCGATCGCGCGCCTGCTCGGGCTTGGCGACGCCGCGGTCAGCGTCAAGGCGTCGACCGGGAACCTGTCCGGTGACGCCGGCGCCGGCCGGGTCATCGAGGCCGAGGCGATCGCCACGATCGCGCGCTCCGGCGACGGGACCGCTGGAGCGGCCGCATGAGCCTCCAGCTTCGCGACACGCTGTCCGGGGAGGTCCGGCCGCTCGAGCCGCTCGAGCCGGGGCACGTCCGCATCTACAGCTGCGGCCCGACGGTCTACGGACCGACGCACATCGGCAACTTCCGGTCATTCCTGTTCGCCGACGTCCTCGTGCGGTATTTGCGCTACCGCGGGCTCAAGGTCACCTGGGTGATGAACGTCACCGATATCGACGATCGGATCATCGCCAACGCGAACGCCGCGGGCGAGCCCATCGGCGAGCTGACGGGGCGCTGGCTCGAGCGGTTCAAGACCGACTTCGCGGCGCTGCGCATGTCGCCGCCGGACGTGCTGCCCCGGGCCACCGAGCACATCGAGGAGATGGTCCGGATCATCGGCCGGCTGCTCGACCGCGGGCACGCGTACCGGACCGACGACGGCTCGATCTTCTTCCGGATCAGCTCGTGGCCGGCGTACGGCAGGCTCGCCCGGCTCGACCCGGAGCAGCTCAAGGTCGGGGAGCGGGTCGAGGCCGACGACTACGGCAAGGACGACGTCCGCGACTTCGCCCTGTGGAAGGGTCCCAAGCCGGGCGAACCGTCGTGGGACACGGCGATCGGGCCGGGCCGGCCGGGCTGGCACATCGAGTGCTCGGCGATGAGCATGAAGCACCTCGGCGAGTCGTTCGACATTCATACCGGGGGCATCGACCTGATCTTCCCGCACCACGAGGACGAGATCGCGCAGAGCGAGGCCTCGACCGGGCAGACCTTCGTCCGGACCTGGCTGCACTGCGATCACCTGCGCCTGGGCGGCGCCAAGATGGCCCGGCGAGTCGGCAACATCGCGCGCGTCTCCGAGCTGCTCGAGGCGGGCGTCTCGCCGCGCGCGCTGCGCTACGCCCTGATCGCGGTCCACTACCGCCAGGGGCTCGAATACACGGACGAGTCGATTGCCGCGGCCGCGGCCGCGATCGAGCGGCTCGATACGGTGGAGTCGGCGCTCGACGCCTACGCCGAGGATCGGACGGACGCGGCCGATCTGGAGGAGGTCCTCGCGGGCGCGCGGGCGAGATTCGAGGCGGCCCTCGACGACGACCTGAATGTCTCCGCGGCGCTCGCCGCCCTGTTCGACCTGGTCCGCGAGCTGAACCGCCGAATCGCCGAGCGATCGCTCTCGACAGCGGACGCGGCACGCGCGCTGGCCGTGCTGCGCGACCTCGACCGGGTTCTCGCGATCCTGCCCGACGAGGTTCCCGGGCTGCCGCCGGGCGCCGCCGAGCTGCTCGCTGCGCGCGAGGCGGCACGGACCAGCCGCGACTGGGCGGCCTCGGATCGGCTGCGCGACGAGCTGGCCGCCCTGGGCGTCGCCGTCGAGGACACGCGTGACGGGCAACGCTGGAAGCGCGTGGAGACTGCCTGATGGCACGCGAACCCAAGCCGCCGCGACGCGACGGTGGCGGCGCGAGGGGCCCGAAAGGCGGCAAGCCCCGAGGGGCCGACGGCGCGCGACGAGCGTTCGGGCCGCGACCGGACGGGCCGCCTCGACCAGGCGGGGCC
Organism: Patescibacteria group bacterium; assembly: GCA_035495215.1. Lineage (GTDB taxonomy): Bacteria > Chloroflexota > Limnocylindria > Limnocylindrales > CSP1-4 > UBA5189. The sequence continues at coordinate 4,870 of DATJGH010000058.1, read as the reverse complement.
GCGGGACCGGACGGGCCGCCGCGTCCACGGAGCACGGGTCGCCCACGGTTCGGCGCGGGCTTCGGCGACACGCGGAGCGAGCCCGGCCCTCGCGGTCGCGGCGCTGCCGGCGAGCCGCCGTCGCGCACGCGCGATCGCGCAGCTCCGGGGTTTCCGGGGAATCCCACGCCCGGCGGGCCGCCGGGCTTCGACCGGCGGCGCCGCCCGGGCCCGCCATGGGCCGAGCGCTCCCCGCGCCCCGGCGGGGCATTTCGCGGCGACCAGCATCCGCGCCCGCCGGCCAAGCCGCCCTGGCTCCGGACACCGCGCGCCTTCCCTGCCGGCGAGGGCAGGGCCCGACCGCCGGCCGGCACACCGGGCCCGGCGCGACCTGCAGGGCCGATACGACCTTCCGACCAGGTGCGACCCGCCGGGCCGGCGCCCACGCTCGGCGCCGATGAGGAGCTGGTCGCCGGGCGTCGTCCGGTGGAAGAGGCATTCGCTGCAGGCCGCCCGGCTCGACGACTGCTCGTCACGCCGCAGCGGCGCCAGGCGCTCGAGCGCATCGTCCTCCACGCCACGACCCTGCGCATCCCGATCGTCGAGGTCGAGGGCGGCTCGCTGACGTCGCTTGCCGGATTCGACGGCCATCAGGGCGTCGCCGTCGTGGTCGAGGCACGACGGTTTGCCTCGCTGGATGACGTGCTTGCGCGTGCCATCGAGCGCTCGGAGGCGCCGTTCGTGCTCGTGCTCGACTCCCTCGAGGACCCCCAGAACGTCGGCACGCTGCTGCGCAGCGCGGAGGCAGCCGGGGTGCACGGCGTGGTCTACCCGATGGAGCGCCAGGCACCGCTGACCCCGGCGGCAATCAAGGCCTCGGCCGGCGCCACCGAGCACCTCCTGCTCACGCCGGTGGAGGACCTTGCTGCGGCCCTGACGGACCTGCACCTGCGCGGCCTGCGCATCGTCGGCTCGGACGCCGAGGCCAATCTCAGCGCCCGCGAGGCGGATCTGCGCGGCCCGACCGCCATCGTCGTGGGCAGCGAGGGCCACGGCCTGGGTCCCGTCGTCCGGCGCCGCTGCGACCTGTTCGTGCGGATCCCGATGCGCGGCGCCATCGGCTCGCTGAATGCCGCCGTGGCGGGCTCGATCCTGCTGTTCGAGGCGCTCGGGCAACGTGACCCCGACGCCCGACCGGCGGCCGGCTGACCCTTCGCCGCGGGCGCCGGTGCGCCCGCGCACAGCCCGTTCGGCGCCCACGCGGCCGGGACCTTCGTCCGGTGGGTACCCGCCCCATTCGAGCCTAATCTCGCCCGAACGTCGTCGCCGGTCCGGTAGGAGAGACGCCGATCGTGTTTGGCTCGCTCCCGAAGATCCCGCGGCCGATCATCCTGATCCTGGTCTACGGCGTCTTCCTGGTCCTGGTCGGCATCACCGCCACGGCTCAGTCCGTGCTCGTCGGCACCCACTTCTCGACAGCCACGCTGAATGCCGTCGTCGGGAGCGACGCGGCCACCACGCGGGCGTTCGTCAACGCGTACGTCCAGCCGCGGTATCTCGAGGCCGGCCAGGGCCCCACGAGCACGGAACGCGACCGGCTCGAGGCCGAGCTCGCGAGCCTCACCCGACAGTCCGAGATCCTCCGCGTGGAGCTCAGGACGCCCGATGGCCGGGTCGTCGCCTCGAGCGACGCCACCGCGGCCGAGCTGACCGGCACCGCGGGTGACCTGTTCGGCACTGCGGTCACCGGCGCGAGCCAGGCGACGATCACCGATTCGGGCGCAGAGCACGTCGGTGCCGCCTCTGGCGCCGCGAATGTCCTGCTCGAGTTCCTGCCACTCGGCACCAACGGTGAGGTGCGGGCAGTCGTGGCCATCTGGCGTGACGCGGCGCCCATCCTCCAGAAGCTCGACAGCGTTCGTCGCGACGTCGTCCTCCTCACCCTTACCGCCGGGCTCGTCGCCGCGGCGGTCCTGTACCTGATCTTCCGGTCCGCCCAGCGCCGGCTCACCAGGCAGACCGAGGAGCTCGTCGAGGCGACGCGGCGCGATCAGCTGACCGGCCTGCTCAACCACGGCGCCCTGATCGGGATCCTGGCCGAGCGCATCGAGGCTGCGAAGGCGGCGGGGGGAGGGCTCGAGATCGCGCTCGTCGACATCGACAACTTCCGCCTGCTCAACGAGCACCATGGGCACGCTGCCGGCGACGCGGCCCTCCGCGCGGTCGGCGGCGTCCTCGACGCGGCGATCGGCGCGCCATTCGCCGTCGGCCGATCGGGACCGGACGAGTTCCTTCTGGTCGGCGTGGTCGGGCCGGATCGGGTCTTCCAGGCGACCATGCACGCGCTCCAGGGGCGGCTGGCCGAGGTCAGCCTCCAGTTCGAGGGCACCGAGCAGCTGCCGATCACGATCAGCGGCGCGATCGCGCGCTATCCGGAGCACGGCGCGTCGATGACGGTGCTGCTGGCGACCGCGGCGCGCACGCTGGAGGAGGCGAAGGGGAGCGGCGGCGACACGGTGCTCGTGGCATCCCGCGGCCTTGCCGATGCCCCGGCCCCCGCTGGCTTCGACGTCCTCCAGGGCCTGGTCCATGCCGTCGACACCAAGGACCGGTACACGAAGCGGCACTCGGCCGACGTGTCCCGCTACGCGGAGTTCATCGGCCGCCGGATCGGCCTCGACGCCGAGACCGTCGAGGCGATCCGTGTCGCAGGGCTGCTCCACGACGTGGGCAAGATCGGCATCCCCGACGCGATCCTGCGGAAGCCGGGCCGGCTGACCGGCGCCGAGCTTGCCGTCCTCCAGCAGCACGTTGCCCTCGGGGACGCCATCGTCCGCGACGTCCTCAACGTGGACCTGGTCCGGGCGGGCGTCCGCCATCACCACGAGCGCTGGGATGGGACCGGCTACCTCGATCGCCTCGCCGGAACCGAGATCCCGCACATCGGCCGGATCCTCGCGGTCGCCGACGCGTTCTCGGCGATGACGACGACGCGGCCGTATCGCAAGGCGCTCGACGTCCGCGAGGCGTTGAGCCGGCTCGGCGACGCTGCCGGCAGCCAGCTCGAGGAGGACCTGGTCACTGCCTTCATCGAGGGCATCGAGACGGCACAGGACCCGCCGCTGCCCGAACCCTCCGCGGCCGCGCAGGTCGCGCGACTCCACGTGGCATGAGCCGGCGCTCCATCGCTCTCCCCGTCCCGGCATGGCCCCGCCGGGCACTTGCCGTCCCGGCCCTCGCCGCCGTGCTCGTGGCCCTCAGCCCGCTCCGGCACGGCACGGCGGCCGGCCTGCTGACGCTGGTCGCCAAGGACGACAGCTACAGCGTGCGCCACGACCGGACGCTGACCATCGTCGCGCCTGGGGTGCTCGCGAACGACGTTGGGATCGGGGGCGGGAGCACGGCGGTCCTCAACGCCGGGCCCACGCACGCTGCCCAGTTCGGTCTCCAGGCGGATGGTGCGGTCAGCTACCGCGCGGTCGCGCGATTCGTGGGCACCGACACGTTCACGTACCACGCCCACGATCTCCTCGACTCGACGCTGGCGACCGTCACGATCACGGTGACCAACGCGGCGCCCGTGGCCAACAGCGACAGCTATACGGCGATGACCGGCGTCACCCTGAGCGTGCCGGCTCCGGGTGTGCTGGCCAACGACACCGACGCCGACGGCGACGCGCTGAGCGCCCAGCTCGTGGACGGCGGCGGCAACGGCTCGCTCGATCTCAACGCCGATGGCAGCTTCACGTTCAAATCGGGCGGCTCGTTCGCCGGTGACCGAACCTTCACCTACCGCGTTGGCGACGGCCTCGCCTGGTCGGCGGCGACGACGGTGACGATCTCGGTCTCACCCACGGCCACGCCCGAACCGACGCCGGCACCGACGCCCGCGCCGACCCCGACGCCGCCCGTCATCCCGCTGCCCACGCTGGCGCCCCTCCCGACTGCGGTCCCGTTGCCGTCGCAGCTGCCCCTTCCAACCCTGGTGCTGCCCGGGTCAACGTCCAGGCCCACCTCGGAACCGACGCCTGCAGCGGCGCCGGGCCAGTCACCCGCCGCCCCGACGCCCGGCGCCGCGGTCCTGCCGCCGCCGGGTGTCGGTGGGCCGGCCGACGGCGGCGCGTTGCCGCCTGGCCCGAACGGCGCCCGCGGCGCGAACGGGCTCGAGGTCGATGGCGTCGTCCCGTTCGACGCCCTGGACGGGCTGGGGCTCCCCGGGCTCGGCGGCTTCGATTGGGCCGTGCCGTCGCTGGTCCTGTCGGTGCCGGGGCTGCTGCTCATCCTCGCGCTGCTCGCCCAGGGCGGTGTCGGCCTGTTCTCCATCCCGTTCGTCCGCCGCTGGCTTGGGACCTTCGGGCTTCGCCGCGGCCGGACGGGCGAGGCGAGGACGGGCTGATCCGCCGGCGCGGCCGCGCTTGACCGCCTCTCGCGGGCCGACCTATCATTCCCCGGCGCTGCGGCGGGCCCTGGTTCGGCGTGCGCTGCCGACGTAGCTCAATTGGTAGAGCAGCGGTTTTGTAAACCGCCGGTTCCGGGTTCGAGTCCCGTCGTCGGCTCCACTATCGCGAAGCCTTCGGGCCCACATAGCTCAGCCGGCAGAGCACTTCCTTGGTAAGGAAGAGGTCATCGGTTCAAGTCCGATTGTGGGCTCCAGCCCCGACCGGCGGGTTCCCCGAAAGTGATCGATTACTGGCGAAGCCTTGCCTCGATGGTGGAGGCGACGCCCCAAGCGATGGAGTGAGACTGGTCGGATGGCCAAGAAGAAGTTCGAGCGCACCAAGCCGCACGTGAACATCGGCACGATCGGCCATATCGACCACGGCAAGACGAGCCTGACCGCGGCGATCACCAAGTACCTCTCGCTCAAGGGCGAGGCCGAGTACCGCGCCTT
>DATJGH010000057.1:0-3539 GCA_035495215.1 Patescibacteria group bacterium | reverse complement strand
CGATGTCCGCGCGCGGCTGCGCCGCTTCGGCCTGCGCCGGATCGGGCAGGTCGCGGAGCTCGCCGCGTCGGCGCTGGTGGCGCGCTTCGGCGAGGAGGGGGCACGCATCGGGGCTCGCTCCCGTGGCGAAGAGGTCGAGCCGTTCCGGCCCCGCCACGCGCCGGAGCGGCTGGTCCTCGGGCTGCCCATCGAGCCCGCCGTGGCCGAGCTGGAGGCGATCCGCTTCGTGCTCCGGCGGCTGGCCATCGCCCTGGGCGAGAGCCTCGCCGCGCGCGGCCTCGCGGCGGAGCGTGGCCGGCTGCGCCTCGTCCTGGATCTCGCCTTCGCCCGTGCCGGCACCGTCCCGGAGCTCGCCGTCGAGACCCGCTTCCCCGAGCCAACCGCCGATCCAGCCGCCATCGAGCGGCTGCTCCTCGCCCGGCTCGAGCGGGAGCCGCCACCGGCCGCGGTCGCCCGGCTCGAGCTGGAGCTCACCGGCGCCAGCGCGGCGGCCGGCCAGCAGCTCCCCCTGTTCGTGCCCCAGGCGCTCCACGGGGCGCGCCTCGCCTGGCAGCTGGCCCGGCTCGCGCTGACCTACGGCGACGACCGCATCCGTCGCGTCGAGGTGCTGGATCCGGAGGCGCCCCTGGCCGAGCGCCGCTGGGCCTGGCGCGAGGTCGCGGCCCGGTGACGCGCCTGCTCCGTGCTCACCCGGAGATCGCCGTCGAGTTCGACGACGGCCAGCTCACGGTCGCCTGGTCCGGCCGGCGCGAGCCGGTCGAGGTGTGCAATCGCTGGCGGGTCGACGAGTCGTGGTGGCGCGAGCCCATCGCCCGCGACTACTTCAAGGTCGTCGGGGCGCACTGGCTGGCGCTCATCTACTTCGACCGAGTCGTCGGAACGTGGCACCTCGAGCGCCTGTACGACTAGCCCTCCGTGACGGCGCTCAGTCGAATGGACAGCCTGCGCCGTAGAGCACCATCACTCTCGACAGCTGCGTGTCGGATCCCCGAATCGAAACCTGGATCCGGCACAGGTAGCCGTCGCTCGCCGTGACCGTCACGCGTCCGTCCTCGAGCGGCCCGTCGGTGCTGGTGCTGAAGTTCGCGTCGGCGAACGCCCGCCGGTAGAACGCGACCACGTCCTGGCGCGCCGCGGCCACCACGAGCTGGCCGCTCGATGGGCCCTCGCCCGGGTCGGTCGCTGGGTGGCTCCCGGGCGCCATCGGAAAGCTCGCCGGCAGGTCGTCCCAGATCCGACCCCACGCGGTGTCGGTCTGGCTCGGCAGCGAGGCCCCGGGGCTCGACTCTGGGTTGCCCGCTGAGCTGGCAGGAGAGGCCGCTACCGGCTCGCTCGCGGCGGCGACCCCGGAGGCCGGTGGGGAGGCGGTCGGGCCGGGCGTACAGGCGGTGGTGAGCAGAGCGGCCCCCAGGCCCGCCACGAGGAGCCCTGCCAGCGCACGCGATCGGCGCACGGGGCGATGGTACGGACATGAAAGGACCCCGTCGCCCCCAGAAGCGACGGGGTCCCTCCGCGATGTCGTCCGCCCGCTCACCAGGCGGCCGACTGGTCGATGGCTGGCACAGGGCCCGCCTCGCCAGATCCCGGTTGACGCTCCGGGATCGAAGAAGTGGCTACCGGCTGCTCGCCGCCAATGCCGCCGGGAGGAGGACGAGGATGAGGAGAACCGCGATCAGGAGCATCGCGGCGGTCCTCGTCAAGACGACGGCCAGGCTGCGGAAGTCGATTTCCACGAGCCCTCAGACGGGGTGCGCCGGGGTTGTGTTGCGCGTTTTCTGATAGAACGTTTGTTCTATACTGACCTGCCCCCCTCGGTTCCGGAGAGCCAGTCGGGCGACATGCCAGCCACCTACGCCGAGCTCCACAGCCACACCAACTTCTCGTTCCTGCACGGCGCCTCGCCGGTCGAGGACATGGCCGAGCGAGCGGCCGCCCTGGGCCTGTCCGGCCTGGCCGTGACTGACCATGACGGTCTCTACGGCGTGGTGCGTTTCGCCACCGCAACCGAGGCCGTGGGCGTCCGGCCGATCATCGGGGTGGAGATCGAGCTGCTGGACGCGGCCGCGCCCGACCCGGGCGGGGTCGTCCTCCCGGCGCGGCGGCGGTCGCGGGGACGTGGCTCGGCGGCTCTCTCGGCGGGCCCGACGGCCGGATTCGCCGGCGAGGTGGCGGACGGGCTGCCCGCGCGGCCGCGTCCCGAGCGAGCGCGACTGCCGGGTCATCGCAGCGTGGTCAAGGAGGACCTGCGCGGCATCGGCGAGCGGCAGCGCGGCCCGCACCTCGTGCTGCTCGCCCGGGACGCGACCGGCTATCGGAGCCTGTGCCGGCTCGTCTCCCGCGCGAATCTCGACGGGACAAAGCGCGTGCCCCGGTTCAGCCAGGCGCTGCTGGCCCGGCACACAGAGGGGCTGCTCGCGCTGTCGGGCGGGCGCGAGAGCGAGGTCGCGCGTCGCCTGCGGGTCGGCGATCGCGAGGGTGCGCGCGCCGTGGCCGAGCGCTACGCGACGCTGTTCGGGCGGGCCGGCTCGCGCGTCTCGCCGGGCGCCGGCGACTCACCCGCCACGGCCGGCTTCTTCATCGAGCTGTCGCATCACCTCCTGCCCGACGACGACTGGCTCGTCGCCGAGCACGTGGCCCTCGCCGACGAGCTCGGCCTGCCGGTGGTCGTGACCAACGACGTCCACTACGCCCGATCCTGGGATCGCGAGCTGCACGACGTCCTGACGGCGATCTTCCATGGCCGGACGCTGGAGACGCTCGGTCCGCTGCGCCGACCCGACGGGGAGTCGTACCTCAAGTCCGCGGCCGAGCTCGCGGCCCTGCCCCCGGGTTCCGCGGTGGAGTCCGGCGAGCGCGTCGCCCGGGCATGGGCCGAGGGGCTCGCGACGGCCGGCGAGGTCGCGGCGACGTGCTCGGTCGACCTCGGCTTCGAGCAGTACCGCTTCCCTGGCTTCCCGGTGCCGAAGGGCGAAACCCCGTTCTCGTACCTGTCGGAGCTGTGCTGGGAAGGCGCCCGGAAGCGCTACCACCCGCTCACGTCCGAGGTCGTCAAGCGGCTCGCCCACGAGCTCGGCGTCATCGAGCGGGCCGGCCTCGCCGAGTTCTTCCTGATCTGCTGGGACCTGATGCGCTTCGCCAAGGGGCAGGGGATCCCCGCCCAGGGCCGGGGCAGCGCGACCAGCTCGATCGTGTCGTACACGCTCGGGATCAGCCGGGTCGAGCCGATCGCCCACAACCTGCTGTTCGAGCGGTTCATCAACGAGGGCCGGACGACCTACCCCGACGTCGACATCGACTTCTCGTCGGAGCGGCGCGAGGAGGTCATCCAGTACATCTACCGGCGCTACGGCCCGGAGCACACGGGCATGGTCTGCAACCTGGTCACGTATCGCGCCCGTTCGGCGGTTCGCGAGGTCGGCTCCGCGCTGGGCTTTCCACGGCCCCTGGTGGACCGCGTCGCGAAGGCGCTCGAGACGTACGACAGCGTCATGGTCCGGCGCGACCTGGAGGCCGAGGGCGGCTTCGCCGAGTTCTTCCGG
>DATJGH010000056.1:0-42743 GCA_035495215.1 Patescibacteria group bacterium | reverse complement strand
CGGCGCCGTCGTCGCCGCGGCCGTGATCATGAAGCCCCATGCCCGGCGGATCGCCGGCGTGCGCGACTCGAAGACCCTCTCTGCGCAGCAGCGGGACCGGCTCGCGCCGATCATCCGCCGGCGGGCCGTCGCCATCGGGCTGGGTGCCGCCTCGGTCCGCGAGATCGACACGATCAACATCTACCACGCGACCCATCTCGCGATGCGCCGCGCGATCGGCCGGCTCGGTGGCCACGACCACGTGCTCGTCGACGGCAACCGGATCGCCGGCTTCGAAGCGGCCGTGGGTCCGTACTCGGCGATCGTCGACGGCGACGCCAAGTGCTACACGATCGCCTGCGCCTCGGTCGTGGCCAAGGTCATCCGGGACCGGATGATGGCCCTCCTCGCGGCTCGCTACCCGGGCTACGGCTGGGAGCGCAACCAGGGCTACGCGACACGCGAGCATCGCGACGCCATCCGCCGGCTGGGGCTGACGCCGTTCCACCGACGCAGCTTCCTCGCGCTCCAGCGGACGCTCGCCGGCGACCAGATCAGCCTGGACCTGTTCGACGAGGCGGTCGAGGGCTTCCAGCAGGCGGACGAGCTCGGCGAGCTCGACAGGCTCGATGGCCTCCGCGAGGACCGGCTCGGTGCCGGCCTGATCGGACTGCCCGACATGCTCGGGATGCCCGAGATGCCAGATCTGCCCGAGATGCCCGGGCAGGTCGGGGCCGCCGCGATCGCCGAGGCCGAGGCCATCCTGCGCGAGTCAAACGAGACCTCGACGCCGACCGGAGCGGACTCGGACAGATAAGCCCCCGGTGAGCCGTGTCGGCGACACTCGCCCGGATGCGGACGCCCGCGCAACGTGCCGGTGACGATGCGGAGGCGAGGGTCGCCGCGCACCTCGAGACGATCGGCTGGCGGGTGCTCGCCCGACAGCTGCGCGTGGGTCGGGCGGAGATCGACCTGCTCGCGCTCGATCCGCGACCGCCGCCGGCGCTCGTGGTCGTCGAGGTTCGCTGGCGGGCGCGGCGTGACTTCGGCCTCGCCGAGGAGACCGTCGACTGGCGCAAGCGGGCGAAGCTGCATCGGGCCGCGTTCGCGCTGCGGGAGGCCGGCCAGCTGCCGGATGGCGCATCCCTGCCCGCGTTGCCATTCCGGTTCGACCTGGTGGCGGTCGAGCCCGGTGGCCGCATCCGCCATCACCGTCACGCCGCCTAACGATGGGCCGGTTCCACGCCGATCTCGTGCTAGACTGCGCCGGCCGCGGGACCCGCCCACGGCGTCAACCTGCCCGGCGCGCGTCGTCAGGCGCACACCGGAGCTCACACGCGGACCGTTCCGATCGGGGCGGTGCCGGTACCGATTTCGGTCCGGCTCCCGACGAGGGTCCGCGGCGGAAAGAACCGAACCAGGAGGTCACGCCACCGTGCCGTCCATCTCGATGCGGCAGCTGCTCGAGGCCGGAGTCCACTTCGGCCACCAGACCCGCCGCTGGAATCCCAAGATGCGCCCGTTCATCTTTGCCGAGCGCAACGGGATCCACATCATCGACCTCGCCCAGACCGCGAAGCGGCTGGAGGTCGCCCTCGAGTTCGTGCGCGAGACCGTCGCGCGCGGCGAGGTGGTGCTGTTCGTCGGCACGAAGAAGCAGGCCCAGGAGCCGCTCGCCGCCGAGGCGACCCGGGCCGGCATGCCCTACGTCAACAAGCGCTGGCTCGGCGGCATGCTCACCAACTTCGTCACGATCAAGAAGCGCATCGGCCTCATGGACCAGCTCGAGGCGCGCCAGCAGGCGGGCGATCTCGATCGGCTGCCCAAGAAGGAGGCCGCGAAGCTGACCGAGGAGCTCACCAAGCTCCAGGGCACGCTCGGTGGAATCCGCAAGATGAAGCGCGTACCGGGCGCCGTCTTCATCGTCGACCCGCACCGCGAGCGCATCGCCGTCACCGAGGCGAACCGCCTCGAGATCCCGGTCGTCGGCACGGGCGACACGAACGTGGATCCCGACGAGCTCGACTACATCATCCCGGCCAACGACGACGCGATCCGCGCCATCCGGCTGCTGTGCACGCTCGTGGCGGACGCCGCGATCGAGGGCGCCCAGGAGCGCGCGAGTCGCGCGATCGAGCCCGAGATCGAGCTGCCCGAGGAGCCCACCTACGACGACACGCAGGCCACAGATGAGCTCGTCGCGGCCCTTGCCGGCGGCGGCGCGCTGAGCTTCGCCCCGGACGACGACGACGACCTCCTGCCCGGCGGGCCGGTCCCGGCGACCCCCGCCGAGGACGGCGCGACGCCGGAGGAGATCGCCGCCGAGCTCGCGCGCGAGGCGGCAGAGGCAGAATCCACCGACCGCACCCCGGCCTGACGGCCGGCGCAGGACCGTCAGCCGACTTCGGCTGACCCTGGATCCAGCACGAACCGCGGGCGGAGAGGCCCGCCGAGCACGAACAGGAGCACGAACACTTCATGGCCACGATCACGGCCGACGCCGTCAAGGACCTCCGCGAGCGCACCGGCGCCGGGATGATGGACTGCAAGCGCGCCCTCGAGGAATCGGCTGGCGACGTCGACAAGGCGGTTCTGCTGCTGCGCGAGCGCGGCATCGCGGCCGCTGCGAAGAAGTCCGACCGCGAGGTCCGCGAGGGCCTCATCTCGAGCTACATCCACACCGGCGGCCGCGTCGGCGTGCTCATCGAGGTCAACTGCGAGACCGACTTCGTCGCCCGCACCGACGAGTTCCAGAACCTCGTCAGGTCCCTCGCGATCCAGGTCGCGGGGCTGTCACCGCGGTGGGTCGACGTCGATCAGATCCCGGCCGATGCGCTGGCCGCGAAGCGCGCGGAGCTCGCGCAGGACCCGGCCGCGGCAGCCAAGCCGGCCGAGATCCGCGAGAAGATCGTGGATGGCCAGCTGAAGAAGTGGTTCAAGGAGGTCGTGCTCCTCGAGCAGCCGTTCCGCGACACGGAGCAGACAGTCCGGGAGCTGGTCACGGAGGCCGTCGCTTCGCTCAAGGAGAACATCCAGGTCCGTCGTTTTGCCCGGTACGCGCTCGGGGAGGATCTGTGACCGCGGCCCCGGGCATTCGAACGGACAGGGCTGGGGCGCGCTACGGCCGCATCCTGCTCAAGCTCTCCGGCGAGGCGCTCCTCGGCTCGCGGTCGTACGGCGTCGACCCGCTGGTCTGTTCGTCCATCGCCGGCCAGGTCGCGGCGGTCCGGGCGCGTGGCGTCGAGGTCGGGATCGTGGTCGGTGGCGGCAACATCTTCCGCGGCCTCTCCGCGGCTGCTCAGGGCATGGACCGCGCGACCGCCGACTACATGGGCATGCTCGCGACCGTCATGAACGGCCTTGCGCTGCAGGACGCGGTCGAGCGCACGGAGACGCCAACCCGGGTCATGAGCGCCATCGCCATGAACGAGATTGCCGAGCCCTACATCCGGCGACGCGCCGTGCGCCACCTCGAGAAGGGCCGGGTCGTGATCTTCGTGGCCGGCACCGGCAACCCGTACTTCACGACCGACACCGCGGCCGCGCTTCGCGCCGTCGAGATCGGTGCCGAGGTCCTGCTCAAGGCCACCAAGGTCGACGGGGTCTACGATGCGGACCCGATGACGGTCCCGGGGGCTCGGAAATACGACCGGCTCGAGTACACCGACCTGCTCCGCGACCAGCTCAAGGTGATGGACGGCGCCGCGGTCTCGCTGTGCATGGAGAATGACCTGCCGATCGTCGTGTTCGACCTGAACGGCCCCGACAACATCGCCCGGGTCGCCTACGGCGAATCCGTCGGTACGCTGATCGCGGGACCGGCGGCTGCCGGGGCGCCGGCATGACCGACCACGAGGTCATCACCTCGGCCGACCACAAGATGGCCCGTGCCGTCGAGGTCATGGAACGGGACCTGCAGGCCATCCGGACCGGCCGTGCGTCCACCGGGCTCGTCGAGCGCATCGCGATCGACTACTACGGCACGCAGACGCCGCTCAACCAGCTCGCCGGGATCAGCGTCCCCGAGCCGCACCAGATCGTCATCCAGCCGTGGGACCGCAGCGCGCTCGGTGCCATCGAGCGGGCGATCATCAAGAGTGACGTCGGGCTGACCCCGAACGTGGACGGCAACGTCGTGCGGCTCAACATCCCGACCCTGACCGAGGAGCGCCGGCACGACCTCGTGCGCGTCGTCCACAAGCGGATGGAGGAGGCGCGCGTCGAGATCCGCAACCTCCGGCGCGACGCGGCCGACCAGCTCAAGAAGCTCCTGCGCGAGGGTGACGTCGGCGTGGACGAGGAGCACAAGCTGCTCGACACGCTGCAGCGGACGACCGACCGCTACGTCGCCGAGGTCGACCGGGTGGGCGCGGCCAAGGAGCAGGAGGTCCTCGAGGTCTAGTGGCGCGTGCGCCGCTGATCCGCCCGACGGACGCTCCGCCCCGCGCACACGAGACCGCCGGGGCGCTCCCGGCCCGCGCCGAGACCGCGGCGCATGAAGGCCCCGAGACCCGGTCGGACGCCCCACGGCACGTCGCGATCATCATGGATGGCAACCGCCGCTGGGCACGCGGTCGCGGCGCCTCGGAGCTCGATGGCCACGCGGCCGGTGTCGAGGCGATCCGGGAGGTGCTCCGACACGCGGTCCGACGGGGCATCCCCGTCCTCACGCTGTACGCCTTCAGCCGAGAGAACTGGGCTCGCACGGACGACGAGGTGGTCGGCCTGTTCAGCCTCCTCGAGCAGGCCATCCGGAGCGAGACCGAGGAGCTCCGCGCGCAGGGCGTCCAGGTCCGCCTCCTGGGCCGGCGCGACGAGCTGCCGCCGGCGACCCGCGCCTCGATCGAATCAGCCCTCGAGGCAACCGCTGGCGGCGGTCGCCTGGTGCTCAACATCGCCTTCAACTACGCCGGCCGCACGGAGCTCGTCGACGCGGTGCGCGGCATCGTCCGCAGCGGCATCTCGCCCGACGAGATCGACGAGGCCACGATCACCAGCGCGCTGTACACGGCCGGCCTGCCCGATCCGGACCTCGTGATCCGGACCGGCGGCGAGCAGCGCCTCTCCAACTTCCTGATCTGGCAGTCGGCGTACGCCGAGCTGCTGACGACCGAGACGCTCTGGCCCGACTTCGGCCCCGGCGATCTCGACGCGGCCCTGGCCGAGTTCGCCAGCCGGACCCGACGCTTCGGGCGCTGACCGGATGCTCCGAGATCGCGCCCGCAGCGCCGCGATCCTCGTCCCGCCGCTGCTCCTCGCGTTGTGGCTCGGCGGTGGCTGGATCCTCCTCGTCGTCGCCGTGGCGACGCTGCTGGGCGCGTGGGAGGCGTTCCGCCTGCTGACGGCCGCCGGGCTCTCGTCGATGCCGCTGCTGGGCATCGTCCTGGCGGTCGTCATCGCGCTCGGCGATTCGGTCAAGGTGCTGCCCGGCGGCTCCGGCCTCCTGCTCGCCTCGATCGGCGTCGTCCTCCTCGGCATCGGGGCGCTCACCCGGCTCGATCCGCGGGAAGGCCTGGTCGTGTTCGCGATCACGACGTTCGGGGCCCTCTATGTCGGCATGCTCGGCTTCGTCGCCCGCCTCAGCTCGACGGACGCCTTCGTCGACCGCTCGGCGATCCTGGGCTGGCTGGGCCAGGACCGGGCCTGGATCCTCGCGCTCGTGCTGGTGGTCTGGGCATTCGACACCGCGGCCTACTTCGCGGGCCGGCGCTTCGGCAGTCGCCCGTTCATGCACCACGTCTCGCCGGCGAAGACGATGGAGGGCGTGGTCGGCGGGCTGGTCGCGGCCGCGCTCGTGGGCGCGCTGCTGCTCGTCGCGTTCGGGCGGCCGGCGCTCGCCGGCGCGGTGTTCGGGCTGATCGTCGGCGCGGCGGCCCAGGCCGGCGACCTCGTCGAATCCATGCTGAAGCGCGCCGCGGGAGCCAAGGAATCCGGGCACCTGATCCCGGGGCATGGCGGCCTGCTCGACCGCATCGACTCGTTCCTCTTCGCGGCACCGGTCGCGTACTTCTATGTCGTCGCCGTCCTCCGCTAGCCGCGTGACCGAGCGACCGCGCGGCATCGCCCTCCTCGGCTCGACCGGATCGATCGGGCGACAGGCGATCGACGTCATCGCCGGCGACCCGCGGTTCCGTCTCGTCGCCCTGGCCGCCGGGGCGAACGGCGACGCGCTCGCGGAGCAGATCGAGCGCTTCCGGCCGCCGGTCGCCGCCCTCGCCGATTTGGGCGTCGCGGCTGTGGTCGGCGCGCGGGCGCGCGACGCGGGCACGACGCTCCTCGTCGGCGACGATGCGCTCGTCGCGCTGGCGGTGCGCGACGACGTGGACATGGTCGTGGTCGGGACGGGCGGTGTCGTGAGCCTGCGCCCGATCCTTGCGGCGCTCGACGCCGGCAAGGTGGTGGCCACCGCCAACAAGGAGACGCTCGTCGCCGGTGGCCATCTCGTGATGCCCCGGGCCCGCGCTCTCGCTGCCACGCGGCGCGCCACTGCTCCTGGTAACCCGCTGGCGAGCCCGCTCGGCTGGCTGCGCCCCATCGACTCCGAGCACTCGGCGATCTGGCAGTGCCTCGCCGGCGAGGACCTCGCCTCGATCGCGCGGCTGATCCTGACTGCCTCGGGCGGGCCATTCCTCGATACGCCGGTCGAGGACTTCGCTGCGATCACGCCGGCACAGGCGCTGCGCCACCCGACCTGGTCGATGGGCGCCAAGATCACCATCGACTCCGCGACCCTGGCCAACAAGGGCCTGGAGGTCATCGAGGCGCACTGGCTCTACGATTCGCCGTATGAGGCCATCGACGTCGTGATCCACCCACAATCCGTCGTGCATTCCGCCGTCCAGTTCGTCGACGGCTCCCTGAAGGCCCAGCTCGGCACTCCGGACATGCGCCTGCCGATCCAGTACGCCCTGACGTACCCGGAGCGCCGACCCTCGCCGGCTGCACCCGCAGACCTGCTGGCGGTGGCGCGGCTCGACTTCCGGGCGCCGGACGAGGCCCGCTTCCCGGCGCTGCGCATCGCCCGCGAGGCGGGTCCGCTCGGCCCGCGCGCGACCGCGGCGCTGATCGCGGCCGATGACGTTGCGGTCGCCCGCTTCCTCGAGGGCAGCCTCGACTTCCCGGGCATCCCGCGGCTCCTCGAAACGGCGGTGGAGCGCTTCGGTACCGGTGCCGTCTCCGAGCCTGACCTCGACGAGCTCGTCGCGCTCGACGCCGAGGTCCGCGCGAGCCTCGCCTCGACGCCGTCACCGGCACGGGCCTGATGGACGGCATCGTCTTCGGCCTCGTCGCGATCATCCTGTTCGTGGTCGTGCTCGGCGGCATCGTGCTGATCCACGAGCTCGGCCACTACCTCACCGCGAAGGCGCTCAACGTCCGCGTCCTGGAGTTCGGCATCGGCTTCCCGCCACGGGCCCGGGTGCTGCGCTCGAAGGGCGAGACCCTGTGGACCCTCAACTGGCTGCCGATCGGTGGCTTCGTGCGCCTCGAGGGCGAGGACGGGGACGCCGCGGACGACCCGCGCTCATTCGCGGCCCAGCCGTTGCGGGCGCGCCTCGCGATCCTCGTCGCCGGCGTCGCCATGAACATCCTGCTGGCGTTCGGGATCTTCTTCCTGATCGCGCTGCTGGCCACGCCGGCGCTCGGCGTCAAGATCGGGATCATCGAGCCCGACTCGCCCGCGGCGACCGCGGGCCTCGCACCCGGTGACGAGATCTACGCGGTCAACGCCCAGCAGTTCGACCTCTTCGGCGCCCAGACCGTGCAGGGCGCACTGCGGGCGCACGCCGGCGAGACGGTGCAGCTCGGCGTCCGCCACCCGGACGGCGCGGCGACCACGGTCAGCGCCACCCTCCGGCCGAAGGCAGAGCTCAGCGACACCCGCGGCGCGCTCGGGGTCGGGCAGCTGTCGCAGACGTACCGCTACACGGGCCACGACGTCGGCACCTCCGCCGGCATCGCCGTCGGTGAGCTGGGCCGCTGGGGCGGCCTGATCATCGGCGGGCTTGGCCAGCTGATCGACGGCCTGATCAAGGACCCGACGGCGCCACCCCCGGCCTCGGGGCCGATCGGCATCGCGGTCTCCCTGGCCGACATCTTCCTGAACGTCGGCCCGATCGTCACCCTGTACGTGGCCGGCATCCTGTCGGTGAACCTGGGCGTCGTGAACATCCTGCCGTTCCCACCGCTCGACGGCGGCCGGTCCGCGGTCATGATCATCAAGCGCCTGTTCGGGGCGCGGGTCAGCCTGCGGGCCGAGCGGCTGACCTACGCCGTGGGCTTCGTCTTCCTGCTCGCGTTCATCCTGTGGATCTCGGGCTTCGACATCGTCCGGCTGGGCGGCGGCAGCCCGTGAGCTCCGCGCGCAGGCAGACCGTCTCCGTCGACGTCGGCGGGGTACGGGTCGGCTCGGCGCACCCCGTCGTCGTGCAGTCGATGACGAACACCGACACGGCCGACCCCGACGGGACCGCGATCCAGGTCGCCCGACTCGCCCACGCCGGCAGCGAGCTCGTTCGGGTCACGGTCAACAACGACGGCGCCGCGGCGGCGGTCCCCGAGATGCTGCGCAAGCTCCACGACCTGGGCGTCGGCGTGCCCGTGATCGGCGACTTCCACTACAACGGCCACCAGCTCCTGGTCGAGTACCCGGAGATGGCCCGCGGCCTCGCGAAGTACCGGATCAACCCGGGCAACGTCGGCGCGAAGCGGCACGACGAGAACTTCCAGACCATCGTCCGGGTCGCCATCGACAACGACAAGCCCGTCCGCATCGGGGTCAACTGGGGCTCGCTCGACCAGGCGATCCTTACCGACCTCATGGACGCCAACGCCAGGCAGGCCGAGCCGCGCGAGTCGCGCGACGTGATGATCGACGCCATGGTCGAGTCGGCGATGCGCTCGGCCGAGCTCGCCGAGGCGACGGGGCTCGGGCACGATCGGATCATCCTCTCGGCCAAGGTCTCGAACGTCCGCGACGTCGTCGACACGTATCGGATCCTCGCCTCGAAGTCGGACTACCCGCTCCACGTCGGGCTGACGGAGGCGGGCCTGGGGATGAAGGGCATCGTCGCCTCGACCGCGGGGCTCTCGATCCTCCTGGAGGAGGGGATCGGGGACACGATCCGCGTCTCGCTCACGCCCGCGCCGGGCGGCGAGCGCGAGGAGGAGGTCCGCGTCGCCCAGCAGGTCCTGCAGTCGATGGGCCTGCGCTCGTTCCTGCCCCAGGTCAGCGCCTGCCCCGGCTGCGGCCGCACGACCTCGACCTACTTCCAGGAGATGGCCGAGCGCATCCAGGGCCACCTGCGCGACCGGATGCCGGACTGGAAGTCGCGCTACCCCGGCGTCGAGGACCTGACCGTGGCGGTGATGGGCTGCGTCGTCAACGGCCCCGGCGAGTCGAAGCACGCCGACATCGGCATCTCGCTGCCGGGCACCTTCGAGGAGCCGGTCGCGCCGGTGTTCATCGACGGCAGGCTGGACCGCACGCTTCGCGGCGAAGCCCTGGTCGACGAGTTCATCGACATCCTCGAGGGCTACGTGGAGCGCCGCTACGGGGGGGTCGCAGCCGCGGTCCCGAGCTGAGAGCGGGCCCCGCCGCGAAGGGCGGCACCGAGGTCATGGACGACGGACGAGCCCTCGACGCCGAACCGGCGCTGCGTCCCGTTGACGTCGACCCGCATGGGTTTCCCAGCCTTCCGCTCTGGAGGGTTTCGCTCGCTGCATGTATACTCCGGCGAACACAAATGGCCGCCTGGGACGTGGGTGACCCCCACGTTTTTTTTCGGCGGCGGAACGGTCGTGTCGGAGAGGAGGCAGCGACGACATGAGTCGGGATTTCGTCGGCGCCCTGCTCCAGCTGAACGCGGAGAAGCAGGTCTCGCGCGAGCAGCTCATCCGGACGGTCGAGGAAGCGATCGCTGCCGCGTACCGGCGCGTCGCCAACGAGGAGGACATCCACGTCCACATCGACGTGGAGTCGGGCGCCATCCGCGTCTACCGGGCGCGCATCGCGACCACCGATCCGATCGACGAGGACCAGCAGCTGACCCACTTCACGCTCGACGAGGCGCGCCGGTTCAAGCCCGACGCCCGCCCGGGCGAGCTCGTCGAGACGGAGCAGCTCGACGGTGACACGTTCGGGCGCATCGGCGCCCAGACGGCCAAGCAGGTCGTGCTCCAGCGGCTGCGTGAGGCGGAGCGCGACGCTGTCTTCGACCAGTTCGCCGACCGCGAGGGCGAGCTCGCCACGGGCACGGTCAATCGGGTCGAGCCGCGGGCGATGATCCTGGACATGGGCAAGGGCGTCGAGGGGATCCTGGCCACGACCGAGCAGTCGCCGCTCGAGCACTACCGGATCGGGCAGAACGTGAAGGCCTACGTCCTCGAGGTCCGGCGGACCCCGCGCGGCCCCGCGCTCTTCGTGAGCCGGACGCACAAGGGCTTCCTCAAGCGCCTGTTCGAG
The DNA here is from genome assembly GCA_035495215.1 of Patescibacteria group bacterium. Classification (GTDB taxonomy): domain Bacteria; phylum Chloroflexota; class Limnocylindria; order Limnocylindrales; family CSP1-4; genus UBA5189. The sequence continues at coordinate 32,302 of DATJGH010000056.1, read as the reverse complement.
CTCGAGGTCCCGGAGATCCACAACGGCACCGTGGAGGTCCGCGCGATCGCCCGCGAGGCGGGCAGCCGCTCCAAGGTTGCGGTCGCGTCGCGCCAGGACGGCCTCGATCCCGTCGGGGCGACCGTCGGCCAGCGCGGCGCGCGCGTCCAGGCCGTCGTCGCCGAGCTCGGCGGCGAGAAGATCGACGTGATCCCCTGGAACGACGACCCGGCCATGTTCGTCGCGAACGCGCTCTCCCCGGCGCAGGTCCTCTCGGTCGACATCGACCAGGAGCATCGGATCGCCAACGTCACCGTGCCCGAGCGGATGCTCTCGCTGGCGATCGGCCGTGAGGGCCAGAACGCTCGCCTCGCCGCGCGCCTTACCGGCTGGCGGATCGACATCCGGAGTGACGTCTCCGTCGCCGAGGCGAAGGCAGCGGCCGAGGAGGCCAAGGCGGAGGCGCCTGCGCCGACCGCGGAGAGCGAACCGGCAGAGGCTCCGGCGGCGGCAGCAGCCGGGACGGAGACCGAAGCCGCGCCCGTGGCCAAGGCAAGGAAGCCATCGACCCGCGCTCGCAAGACCGCCGAACCCAAGCCGGAGCCCGAGGCCGCCGTGGAGCAGGCCGAGCCTGACGCGGAGGCCGGGGAGCCGGTCGCCGTCGGGCCGGCGGCGGGCAAGGGCGACTCCGCCAATGGCACGACCAAGCCGCGGGCTCGCCGTGCCAAGGCCGCCGCCGGCGAGGTGGCGTCGTAGGCGCCGCGGCGGTCGGGCTCGAGCGTCGAGCAGTTCCGACCCGATCCTGCGTCACCTGCCACGAGGGCCGCGACAAGCGCGACCTGTTGCGGGTCGTCCGCGCGCCCGACGGGACGGTCGCCTATGACCCGACCGGGAAGGCGAACGGCCGCGGCGCCTACGTGTGCCATGACGAGACATGCATCGCCGGGGCCTTCGCCCGCGGCGGCCTCAGCCATGCGCTGTCGACGCCGGTCCCCGCGGTCCTCGCCGACGAGCTGCGGCGCATCGTGAGCAGGGGGACAGCCGATGGCACGCAGTAGGAGCGGCACCCGCGGCCGGCGCGGCCCGCGCAAGCCACCGCGGCGCGACGGCGCGTTCGGCCAGGCAGCGGTCCAGGTCGCCGATCCGCGTGAGCGCGGCGCGGTCGAGCTGCCGGCGACGATCACCGTCAAGGAGCTCGCCGAGCTGCTCGGGGTCAACCCGGCCGACGTCATCCGCGAGCTGATCAAGAGCGGCATCTTCGCGACCATCAACCAGCTCATCGACCGCGACACCGCGTCGCTCGTCTCGAGCGAGCTCGGCTACGAGGTTGCCGAGGCGCAGGTGGCCGGCGCGGCCCCCGCGGGCGAGGACGGCCAGGAGGCGCCGGCGCTCGCGACCAAGGAAGAGCTGTTCACCGAGGAGGACACGGCCGAACTCGTCGATCGCGCCCCGATCGTCACGGTCATGGGCCACGTCGACCACGGCAAGACGAGCCTCCTCGACGCCATCCGCTCCACGACCGTCGCCGCCGGCGAGCGCGGTGGAATCACCCAGCACATCGGTGCCAGCGAGGTGACCCGCGGCGACCGGCGCGTCGTGTTCCTCGACACCCCGGGCCACGAGGCGTTCACGGCCATGCGCGCCCGCGGCGCAAAGGTCACCGACATCGCCGTCGTGGTCGTCGCGGCGGACGACGGGGTCATGCCCCAGACCCTCGAAGCGATCGGCCACGCCAAGGCGGCCAAGGTGCCGATCATCATTGCGCTCAACAAGATCGACAAGCCCGACGCCAACCCCGATCGGGTCAAGACGGAGCTGACCGAGGCCGGCGTCGTCATCGAGGAGTACGGCGGCGACACCCCGCTCGTGCCCGTGTCGGCCAAGACGGGTGTGGGGCTCGACGACCTGGTCGACATGACGCTCCTCGTCGCCGACCTGCAGGAGCTCAAGGCCAATCCGAAGCGCTCCGCGATCGGCACGATCGTCGAGGCGCGCATGGACAAGGCCCGCGGCCCGGTCGGGACGGTGCTCGTCCAGACGGGCACGCTCAACGTCGGCGACGTGATCGTCGTGGGCGAGACATTCGGCCGCGTGCGCGCCCTCGAGGACGAGCACGGCAAGCGGATGAAGAAGGCCGGCCCCGCGACGCCCGCGGTCATCCTCGGGCTGTCCGAGGTGCCCCAGGCCGGCGACATCCTGCGTGTCGTCGCCGACGAGCGCACCGCCCGGGCAGCGGTCGAGGCCCGCAGCGCCCAGCTGGCCGCCAAGGGCGGCGAGGGCAGCGGCCGGGCGACGCTCGAGGACCTCTACCGGCAGATCCAGGCCGGCCAGGCCAAGGAGCTCCGGATCGTGCTCAAGGCCGACGTGTCGGGCTCGCTCGGGGCCATCACCCATGCCCTCGGCCAGCTGCCCACGGACGAGGTCAAGCTCAACGTCCTGTACGAGGGCGCCGGCGAGATCACCGACAACGACATCCTGCTCGCGTCGGCGTCGAACGCGATCGTCGTCGGCTTCAACACGTCGATCACGGACACCGCGCGGCGGATGGCCGAGGTCGAGAAGGTCGACGTGCGCCTGTACGACATCATCTACCAGCTCACCGACGACATCGAGAAGGCCCTCTCGGGCCTGCTCGAGCCGGAGCAGGTCGAGGTCGTCGAGGGGCGCGCCGAGGTGCGCAAGATCATCAAGGTCGGCCGCTCGGTCATCGCCGGCTCGTACGTCACCGACGGGCGCATCGTCCGCGCCGGGAGCATGCGCATCTGGCGCGGCGGCAAGGTGATCGCGACCGACAAGATCGACTCGCTGCGCCGGTTCAAGGACGACGTGCGCGAGGTCCAGACCGGCTTCGAGTGCGGCATCAGCCTCGCCTCGACCACCGACATCGTCGAGGGCGACGTGCTCGAGTGCTTCACCGTCCAGACGGTCTCTCGATCTGCCGTCGCCTAGCCGCCCCGCGCCGACCGCGATCGGCGACGATAGCGCCCGCATGACCCAACGGACCGACCGCATCGACCAGCTGCTGCGCCAGGAGATCGGCGAGATCCTGGCGCGCGACGTCCAGGACCCGCGCATCGGCTTCGTGACCATCACCGACGTCGAGACCGCGCCGGACCTCTCGACGGCGCGCGTCTGGGTCAGCGTCATCGGCCAACCCGACGAGCGCGAGCAGACCTTGAAGGCGCTGCGCCGGGCGCTGCCGTTCGTCCGCCACGAGCTCGGCTCGCGGGTCCGCCTCCGGCGGATTCCCGAGCTGCTCCTGCGCGAGGACGACACGGCCCAGCGCGGCACGCGCGTGCTGCAGCTCCTCGCCGAGCTCGAGGCTGGGGCGACCGCGACGCCTGACGAGTCGGCGGCGGCAATCGAGTCGCTGCCCACGCCGGTGCCGAGGATTCCGGCGGCCGAGCCCGCCAGGCCCAGGCGGGCGCGCGCCGGCCGACAGCTCGGCGAGAAGCGCCCGGGCCCGCGGAAGCGCCGATGAGCGTCGATCTCGCGCCCTGGCTCGGCGCGGTGCCGCCCGCGGCTGCCGATGCGATCGCCGGGGCCCGGAACGCGCTCGTCGCGTGCCATGAGAACCCGGACGCGGACACCCTCGGGGCCGCGCTCGGTGTGGCCGCGATCATCGAGCGGCACGGCGGCCGCGCGACCCTCATCTCGACGGATCCCGTGCCACCGTTGTACGACTTCCTCGCGGGCATGGACCGGTTCGTCAGCGACCCGGACGAAGGCGCCGATTACGACCTGCTCGTCGTTTGCGACTGTGGCGCGCTGGACCGCCTCGGCGGGGTGCTCGAGCGCCACAGAGCGCTGTTCGAGCGCCTGCCACGCGTCCTCGTCGACCATCACGCCTCGAACACCGAGGGCGGCCCGCGCGACTGGGTCGATCCGGAGGCCGCGGCAACCTGCGAGCTCGTCGCGCTGCTCGCCGCGAAGCTGGCGGTGCCCCTGGATGCGGCGGGCGGCTCGATGGCCGCGGCGCTGATGGCCGGCATCGTGATGGACACCTCGACGTTCGCGCACCCCAACTCGACTCCCAGGACGCTCGCCGTGTCCGCTGCGCTCGTGGCCGCGGGCGCCCCGCTGTCCGACATCTCACGCCGGCTGTACCGCTCGAAGCCCGACGCGCAGCTGCGGCTGTTCGGGCGCGTGCTCGACCGGCTGGACGTCACCGACGGCGGCCGGGTGATCCACAGCTACCTCACCGACGCCGACCTCGCCGCGACCGGCACCGAGTCCTCGCACTCCGAGGGACTGATCGACCTGCTCGCGCAGTCGGAGACGGCCGAGGTCGCGGTCCTGTTCAAGGAGGCCGGCCCGGATGCAACGCGCGTCTCCGTGCGGACCAAGCCCGGTGGTGTCGACGCCACGGTCCTCACCGGGGCATTCGGTGGCGGCGGCCATGCCCGAGCCGCGGGCGCCACGATCACGGCGCCGCTGGCCGACGCCCGCCGCCGGTTCCTTGCCGAGGCGGAGCGTCTCGCCGACGCCGTCCAGCGCCCGGCGCAGGCCTGAGGCCGGCCGCTTGCCCCGACAGCCCGACGCGCCCGGGATGCACGGTGTCCTGGTGGTCGCCAAGCCCGCCGGGCCCACGTCCCACGACGTGGTCGCGCTGGTCAGACGCCTGGCGCTGACCCGCCGGATCGGGCATGGCGGCACGCTCGATCCGTTCGCCTCGGGGGTGCTGCCGCTGTTCCTCGGGAGCGCGACCCGGCTCGTCGAGTACCACCTGGGCGATGACAAGGCCTACCGCGCGACGGTGTGCTTCGGTGCCACCTCGACCACCGACGACCTGGACGGCGAGCTCAGCCCGGTCGCGGCGCCGGCGCCTGCGCGCGACGCGCTGGAAGCCATCCTGCCGGAGCTCGTCGGGCCGCAGCTCCAGCAGCCCCCGGCGTTCTCGGCGATCCAGGTCGGCGGCCGCCGTGCGTATGCGCTGGCTCGGGCCGGCGAAACCGTGGAGCTGGCGGCGCGGCAGGTCGAGATCAAACGCCTGGACCTCGTGGAGTGGGATGGCACCGACCCGGCGCGCCCGATCGCCGTGGTCGACGTGACCTGCTCGGCCGGCACCTACGTGCGCGCGCTGGCGCGAGACCTCGGGGCCCGGCTCGGGTCCGGCGCGTACCTGGGCGCCCTCGTCCGCACGGCGAGTGGCCCGTTCATCCTCGACGCCGCCCGGTCGCTCGACGAGATCCGGACCGCGGCGGCGACGGCCGGGCCCGGCGGGATCCGGGAGCTCCTGCTGCCCCCGGACACGGGCCTCGAGGCACTGCCCGCCGTCTCGCTGACCGCCGACGAGATCGCCGACGCGAGCCAGGGCCGGTACGTGCGCCCGAGCGCCGGCATGCGCGGCACCGACGAGGGCGTGCCGCTGCGGCTGCTCGATGCGGCGGGGTTGATCGTCGGCGTGGGCCGCCGCGAAGGCGCCCGGATCGCGCCGACCAAGATCCTGCAGCGCTGATGGAGGTCGTCACCGGGACGGCCTCGCTCCAGCCTGCGTTCGGGCGCCTCTTCGCGGTCGTCGGCGTCTTCGACGGCATCCACCTCGGCCACGAGTACCTTCTCCGCGAGCTCCGGCGCGTCAGTCGGGAGCGCGACGCGCGGCCGGCGGTCATCACCTTCGACCACCACCCTGACGAGATCCTGAAGGGCGCGGCGCCGCCGCTCCTGTGCGATCCGCGCGAGCGCCTCGAGCGTCTCGAGGGCGAGGGCGTGGAGGTCACGGTCATCGAGACGTTCGACCGGGCGACCCGGGAGACGCCCTACGAGGCCTGGGTCAGGCGCATCGCGGACAATGTCGAGCTTGCCGGCTTCCTCATGACCCCGGAGTCGGCCTTCGGCTACGAGCGCGGCGGCACGCCGGAGACCGTCGCGGAGCTGGGCCGCACACTCGGCTACGCGGTGGTCGTGGTGCCCCAGTTCGCGCTCGATGGCGAGCCGGTGCGCAGCTCGGACATCCGGGCCGCCATCGCGGCCGGGGACCTGCTCCGTGCCGAGCGGCTGCTGGGGCGGCGGGTGTCGGTCGTGGGCACGGCGGCGCGGGCGCTGCGGGCGGAGACCGAGCTCGGCTTCGAGCTCCCGGTGGCGCTCCCGCCTCCGGGCCGCTACGAAGCCTTCGTGCGCACCTCGGGCGGCGCGGTCCGGTCGCGCAACCTCGAGCTCGACGACGGCCGCGTCGCGCTCACCCCGGCGGTCCCGGTTCGAACGGGCGAACGGCTCTCGATCGAGCTCGTTCGGGGTGTCTCTGCTACCATCCGCCGGTCATAGTCAAAGAAGTGGAAGAGAACACGTAGTTTTGTTCGTGTCGGAGGACCGAGTGCCGCTCGCGCCCGAAGGGAAGCAGGAGATCATCACGGAGTACGCCGTCACCGACGGCGATACCGGCTCGCCGGAGGTCCAGATCGCGCTCTTGACCGAGCGCATCAAGGCCCTGACGGACCATCTCCGCAGCTTCCCGAAGGACAATCATTCGCGTCGCGGCCTCCTCAAGCTCGTCGGCCAGCGCCGTCGCCTTCTCGCGTACCTGCTGAAGAAGGACAACACGCGCTACCGCGCCGTCATCGGACGGCTCGGACTCCGCCGCTAGCCCTCTACGCCGCTCCGCCCGGACAGGGCTGAGGAGCGCAGGGTCAGCAGCTGACCGGCTCGCCGCCAGGTTGGTCCCTCTGCACGGCAGAGAGGAATTGCACCCAGTGCCACAGGTCTTCGAGACCCAGTTCGGTGGTCGAACGCTGACCATCGAGACCGGCCGCATCGCATTGCTGGCCGGCGGCTCCGTCACCGTTCGCTACGGCGACACGATGGTCCTCGGGACGGCCAACCGGTCCGAACCCCGACCCGGCCTCGACTTCTTCCCGCTCACCGTCGACTTCGAGGAGCGGATGTACGCCGCGGGCAAGATCCCCGGTGGCTTCATCAAGCGTGAGTCGCGCCCGTCCGAGGCAGCGATCCTCGCGGCCCGACTGACCGACCGACCGATCCGGCCGCTGTTCCCCGAGGGCTACAAGGACGACGTCCAGGTGGTCCTGACGGTCCTGTCGACCGACCAGGAGAACGACCCCGACGTCGTCGGCACGGTCGCGGCGTCGTGCGCCCTCACGATCAGCGAGATCCCGTTCATGGGCCCGGTCGGGGCGGTTCGCGTCGGCCGCATCGGCGGCGAGTTCGTGGTCAACCCGACCTACAGCCAGCTCGAGGAGTCGGAGCTGGACCTCATCGTGTCCGGCACCCGCGACGCGATCATGATGGTCGAAGCCGGAGCGAAGATCCTGCCCGAGGCGGTGATGGCCGAGGCGATCCTGTTCGGCCACCGCGCCATCCAGCCGCTCATCGACCTCCAGGAGCAGCTCCACGAGGCCGTGGGCAAGCCCAAGAAGCTCGGCTTCATCGAACCGGGCACAGAGTCCGTCCTGGAGTTCGTCCACGCGGTCGAGACCGGCCGCGACCTCGTCGTCGTCGACGTCGAGACGACGGGCATCGACACGGCGCTCGGCGACATCGTCGAGGTCGCCGGGGTCAGGATCAAGAAGGGCAAGATCGCCGACACCTGGTCGACGCTCGTCAAGCCCACGCGCCCGATCGTGGGCAACCAGATGCACGGCATCACCGATGCGGACGTCGCCGACGCGCCCTCGGCGAAGCAGGCCGTCGAGAAGCTGTTCGACTGGGCCGGCGACTCGACGATCGTCGGGCACAACGTCGGCTTCGACCTCGGCTTCCTGTCCGCGGCCCTCGATGGCTTCGAGTTCACCCCGGGCACCTACTTCGACACGCTCACCCTCGCCCGGGACGGCTACCCGACGGGTCCCGACGCCTACAAGCTCGGTGACCTGTCGCGCTTCTTCGGCATCGAGCTGCAGGCCAACCACCGGGCCCTCCCGGACGCCGAGGCCACCGCCCAGCTGGTGCTCAAGCTCGCGGCCGACCTGCCGGGTCGAGTCCAGGCGCTCAAGGACGGCATCGCCGACAGCATCCGCACCCAGCGCGATGACAAGGCCGCCGCTGCGGCCAAGCTGGAGGCGGCGCGGCGCCAGGCCCGCCTGTCGAAGAGCCTGTTCGGGCTCATCCACAAGAAGACCGTGCGCAAGCTCGTCCTCGAGGAGGGCGTCCGCATGGACGGCCGCGCCCTCGACGAGCTCCGGCCGATCTCGGTCGAGGTTGGCGTCCTGCCGCGAGCCCACGGCTCGGGCCTGTTCACCCGCGGCCAGACCCAGGCGCTGACGATCGCCACGCTCGGGCCGTCATCGGACGTCCAGCGGATCGACACGATCAGCCCGGAGACCGAGAAGCGCTACATCCACCACTACAACATGCCGCCGTACAGCACCGGCGAGAACAAGCCGATGCGCGGGCCCGGCCGGCGCGAGATCGGGCACGGCAACCTGGCGGAGCGCGCGCTCTACCCGGTCCTGCCCTCCGCCGAGGAGTTCCCGTACGTGATCCGGCTCGTGTCGGAGTGCGTGACCTCCAACGGCTCGACCTCGATGGCCTCGACGTGTGGCTCGACCCTCGCCCTGATGGACGCGGGCGTGCCGATCACCGCTCCCGTGGCGGGCGCGGCGATGGGCCTGGTGATGGACCCGGACGGGAAGTTCGCGGTCCTCACCGACATCCTCGGCAAGGAGGATGCCTTCGGTGACATGGACTTCAAGGTCACGGGCACCCGCGAGGGTGTCACCGCACTGCAGATGGACATCAAGGTCCGGGGCATCAACGAGGCCGTCATTCGCCAGGGCCTCGAGCAGGCCCACGCGGCGCGCATGAGCATCCTCGAGAAGATGATGGAGATCCTGCCGGAGGCGCGGACCGAGATGTCCGAGTTCGCCCCGCGGATCATCACCATCAAGATCAACCCCGAGAAGATCCGCGACATCATCGGCAAGGGCGGCTCCATGATCCGCAAGATCCAGGAGGAGACCGGCACCGAGATCAACGTCGAGGACGACGGCTCCGTGGAGATCGCCGCGATCAGCGGCGAGAACTCGCGCAAGGCGATCACCTGGATCGAGAGCCTGACCCGCGAGGTCGAGATCGGTGCGCTGTACCTCGGCAAGGTCACCCGGATCATGGGCTTCGGCGCGTTCGTCGAGATCCTGCCCGGCAAGGAGGGCCTCGTCCGCATTGGCGAGCTCGCGGACTACCACGTCCCGACCGTCGAGGACGTCGTGTCCGTCGGCGACGAGGTGATGGTCGTGGTGATCGAGGTCGATCGCCAGGGCCGCATCAACCTGTCGCGCAAGGCGGCCATGCAGCGCCACCTCGCCAAGGAGCCCGTCGAAGTCGGCTGACCTCATTCGATCGCCGTTTGATCGAAGGGCTCGCCCCAAGGGCGGGCCTTTCGATTCTTGGTGCGCATCGTCACCGTCCGGTCAACTGGTGACGGTCAAGCCAGCCTCCGACCATGCATGATGCGCTTTGGTCACGTGGGGAGTGTTCCGGGATGGAGGAGGAGCTGGTGGTCCCGAGTGTCCTGTCGCGGGGTCATCGCCGGCGACGCGCCGCACTTGCGGTGATCGGGACCGGCGTGCTGGTCTCGTCCCTTGGCTGGCTCGCTCCGACCGCGCTTGCGGGAGCGACGATCGCCGTCACCACGACCGATCAGGAGGTCAACGACGACGGCGACTGCTCCCTGCAGGAGGCGATCTACGCGGCGAACTTCGACGCGAACATTGCGCCATCGTTCCTCGACGACTCCTTCTTCACGACCGGGTGCACGGCCGGCAGCGGCGCCGACACGATCGAGCTCCCGACGAACGGGGTGTTCTTGATGTCGTCGGTCATCGACGACCTGCACAACCCGTTCGGGCCCACTGCGACGCCGATCGTCTTCAGCAACATCACCGTCGACGGCAACGGGTCACGGATCGAGCGCTCCGGCGGGACCCTGATGCGCGCCTTCGCCGTGGGTGATGCGTCCGTGAACGTGAACCCTGGCGGAACCCCGGCGATCGTGTCGGGAACCGGTGCGCTGACGATCTACAACCTCCACGTCAAGGGCTTCTACGCCCGCGGCGGCAACGGCGGCGTCGGCGGCGGAGGTGGTCTCGGCGCCGGCGGCGCGATCTTCGTCCGTTCGGGGTCGCTCACCGTCGAGGGCAGCACGTTCGAGGGCAACCGTGCCGAGGGCGGCAACGGTGGCGGCGGTGCCCACGTCGGCGGTGGCGGTGGCGGCGGCGGCCTTGGCGGCGATGGCGGATCCGGCGTCGGCCTCGTCTACTACTTCTTCCAGACGTCGTCGGGTGGTGGTGGCGGCGGCGCTCGTGGCGACGGCGGCAGCGCGATCTATACCGGCCCCGACGGCCAGGTCAAGCCAGCCGGCCAGGGCGGTGGTGGTGGTGGCACCGTCACCAATGGCGAGGGGACGCGCGATCCGGTGTATGGCCGTGCCGGCGGCGAGGCCTGTGGTGGCGATGGCGGCGACTTCCAGGGAGACGGCGCCGATGGCTGCGACGGTGGTGGCGGTGGTGGCGGTGGGGAGCCGTATCACGGCATCCTCTGCGGCGTTGACGGCGGCGGTGCCGGTACCGGCGGCTACGGCGGTGGCGGTGGCGGCGGCGGCTACGGCAACTTCTTCAGCTTCGTCTGCAGCGACGTCATCGGCGAGCCCGGCGGGCACGGTGGGTTCGGTGGGGGCGGCGGTGCCGGTGCTACCGAGGAGGGCGGCGGTGACGGGGGCTTCGGCGCGGGTGGTGGCGGCGGCAACTCCGACGGCGGCGCCCCCGGCGGCACCTTCGGTGGGCACGGCGGAAAGGACGCTGGCACCCTGCAGTTCGCGGTGACCGGGGCCGGCGGTGGCGGCGCGGGCCTCGGTGGTGCGATCTTCAGCGATCGAGGCCACGTGACCGTTCGAAACAGCACGTTCACCGGGAACTCGGCGTCGCATGGCTTCGCGGGGACGCAAGGGGATGCAACGAGCGGTGCCACGAACGGCCAGGACGCCGGGGCGGGTCTCTTCGCCGTCGATGGGACCCTGACCATTCGGAACTCGACGATCAGCGGCAACGAGGGCACGGGAGCCGACGCGGGCGTGGCGATGTATCGCTCGACGCGAAGCGGCTCATCGGCGGTGCTGGTGATGACCAACACGATCGTCGCGGCCAATGGCGCCAAGGAATGCGAGCTCATCGGGTCCGTGTCGGCATCCGGTGCCGGCAACCTCGTCACCGACAACGTCGATTGCCCGGGCGTCGCCGTGACGGACGATCCGGCCCTCAGCGGCCTTGCCAGCGAGCCGGCAGGGGCGACGCCGACGATGGCGATCAACGCGGCGAGCTCGGCATTCGATTCGGGCGACGACGCAACCTGCGAGCCGGTCGACCAGCGCGGGGTGACCCGTCCCCAGTCGGCGGCCTGCGACATCGGCGCGTACGAGCACGCGTCGATCCCGCCAACGACGACGATCGCGCTCGCTCCGGCCACGCCGGACGGGCAGAACGGCTGGTACGTGGACGCCGTCGGCCTGACCATCTCAGCGACAGATCCCGACAGCAACGTCGCCCAGACTCGCTGCGCCCTCGATCCGGCCTCGGTGCCCGGCGCGTTCGGGGATCTTCCCGACGGGGCGTGCGCCGTGACCAGCGTGTCCGCCGATGGCGAGCACGTGATCTACGCGGCAAGCATCGATGACGCCGACAACGCCGAGTCGGCGCCCGTGAGCGCGTCGTTCAAGATCGATTCGACCGAGCCGACCGTGAGCCCGTCGCTCAACGCGACGTCACCGATCACGGTCGGCCAATCCGGCGTCGTCGCCTCGGCAAATGCGACCGACGACACGTCGGGTGTCGCCAGCTCAGGCTGCGATGCCGCGGACACCTCTTCGCCCGGCGTCCACAGCATCACCTGCACGGCGATGGACAACGCCGGTAATCAGGGTTCGGCGACCCTGACCTACGTGGTCGAGTACCGCATCCTCGGGTTCTTCGAGCCGTTTGCGGGGGCCAAGTGGAAGGTCGGGCAGAGCGTCCCGGTGAAGGTGGCGCTCGCGAACGGTGCCGGCGTTCGGATCTCCGACGCTGAAGGGGCCGCGCTCGCAGGGGCCTGCCGCGTGACATTCCAGGCGGCCGGGCCCCAGCCCAAGGGGCCGGAATGCCTGAGATATGACCTCGCGAACCACCAGTTCGTCTACAACTGGAAGCTCGGCAGGACCGGGTTCGGCTCAGCGACCATCGTCGTCCGGATCTCCTACGCCGACACGACGGTGACGACGGAGCTTTCCGAGGCGATCACCATCACTCGATGAGCTGGCGCAGACCGCTGACGTCGGCTCCTTGCGAGTTTCGCAGGAGCTCGAGGCTCCGGGCCGGCTACGATCCGTATCGATGGGCGAACCCCTGATCTACGTCGATCGATCCGAGGTCCGGCCGGGCAAGCTTGATGCGCTGCGCACGGCAATCGCCGAACTGGCAGCGTTCGTCGAGGCGAACGAGCCGCAGCTGCTGTCCTATGCCGCGTTCATCGATCCCGACGGTGGGCACATGACCGTCACCCATACGCACCACGACCGCGGCTCGCTGGATCGCCACCTTGCGGTCGCCGGCCCGCGCTTCGCCCGCTTCGCGGAGCTGGTCCGCCTTCTCCGCGTCGACCTCTACGGCACGCCGTCGGATGCCGCCGTTGCGGCGATCCGGGACAAGGCGGCGCTGCTCGGCGGTGCGACGGTCGAGGTCCACCCGCTTGAGGCCGGCTTCCTTCGCTGAGAGGGCCCAGAGTCGGCGGCCAGATGGCCATTGCTATACTCCCGATCGTGCCCGCTTGACCTGAATCCCTGCGGAGCCATGCCCGGAGCCGTCGCCGGATGACCCAGCCCAACCCCCTCACCGTTGCCGTCGTCGGCGCCACCGGCGTCGTCGGTCGAACCATGGTCGCGGTGCTCGGCGAGCGTGATTTCCCGGTGAGCGAGCTGCGCCTGCTGGCGTCCGGGCGCTCGGCTGGCCGCACCGTCGACGTCCGCGGCCGATCGATCGAGATCCAGGAGGCGGTGGGCGAGGCCTTCGACGGGGTCGACATCGCCCTGTTCAGCGCCGGCGCCGAGACGTCCCGCGAGCTGGCGCCACAGGCGGTCGCGCGCGGCGCGACGGTGATCGACAACTCCTCGGCCTGGCGCATGGACGCCAACGTGCCGCTCGTCGTCAGCGAGGTGAATCCGGACGATCTCGCCTGGCACGAGGGCATCATCGCCAACCCAAACTGCTCGACGATGCAGCTGGCGCCGGTCCTGATGGCGCTGCGCGACACGGTCGGGCTGGAGCGGGTGGTCGTCGACACCTACCAGTCGGTGTCGGGCACCGGTGCCGAGGCGATCGCGGAGCTGGAGGGCCAGATCCGCGCCCACGTGGCCGGCGAACCCAAGCAAGCCGGGGTGTATCCGCACCCGATCGCGTTCAACGCCCTTCCCGAGATCGACGTCTTCCTCGACAACGGCTACACGAAGGAGGAGTGGAAGCTCGTCACCGAGAGCCGCAAGATCCTGCACCTGCCCGACCTGCGGATCTCATGCACGGCCGTCCGCGTGCCGGTGTTCGTGAGCCATTCCGAGGCCGTGCACGTTGAGACCCGTGACCCGATCACGCCGGAACGGGCCCGGCGGCTGTTCGGCGACGTCGACGGCGTCGTCGTCAATGACGACCCGGCCACGCACGAGTACCCGCTCGCGACGGACGCGGCGGGTCGCGACGAGATCTTCGTCGGCCGGGTGCGCCAGGATCCATCGATCCCGGGCGATCGCGGCCTCGCGTTCTGGGTCGTCTCCGACAACCTGCGCAAGGGTGCGGCCACGAACGCGGTGCAGCTCGCAGAGGAGCTGATCCGACGCGACTGGGTCCGGGCACGATCACGGCGCGCGCCGGTCGAGGCGCCCGCGTGACGGCGGGCGGGGCAACCGTCGAGGCGACCACGACTGAGCAGCGCCGAGCCGCCCTCGAGGCGATCGCCGTCGAGGTGCGCGCCTGCACGCGCTGCAAGCTGGCAGGGGGCCGCACGAAGGCCGTCCCCGGCGAGGGCCATCCCGACACCGAGGTGCTCTTCGTCGGCGAGGGCCCCGGCCAGACCGAGGATGCCCAGGGCCGGCCCTTCGTGGGCCGCGCCGGCGAGCTCCTCGTCCGCCTGCTGGCGTCGATCGGCTGGCGCCGCCAGGAAGTGTTCATCACCAACATCGTCAAGTGCCGGCCGCCCGGCAACCGGGACCCCGAGCCGGACGAGATTGCGGCCTGCGCGCCGTACCTCCAGCGACAGCTTGAGGTGCTCGACCCGGCGGTGGTCGTGACCCTCGGCAGATTCTCGATGGCCCACTTCCGCCCGGGTGAGCGGATCACCCAGATCCACGGCACGCACGCGCCGGCACCCGCCGCCACCGGCGCCCGCGACGCGCTCGCGTACGCGCTCTTCCATCCCGCCGCCGCGCTGCGCAGCACGGACGTGGAGCGCCAGAGCTATGACGACATCGCCGGCCTGCCGCGCGTCCTGACCGAGGCGCGCACGCGGCGGGCGACGGCGAGCGCCAACCCGCCGGCCGGCGCCCCCGAAACCCTGCCCACGGCGACACTGCCGACCGCTGCGGACATCGACCTCGGCGACGACGCGCCGACGCTCTTCTGACCGGGAGGAACATGGCCAAGCCAGCACCGACCAACGGCTCGGACGACACGCCGCTCAGGATCATCCCGCTCGGCGGAGTGGGGGAGATCGGCAAGAACATGTACGTCGTCGAGTACGGCGACGACATCGTCGTCATCGACTGCGGGCTGATGTTCCCCGACGAGGAGATGTTCGGCATCGACCTCGTGATCCCGGACATCGCCTACCTGCGCGAGCGGCGCGCGAATGTGCGTGCGTTCCTCATCACTCACGCCCACGAGGACCACGTCGGCGGGCTGCCGTACATCCTGCCCAACTTCCCGGGCGTGCCGGTGTACGCCTCGACCCTGGCCCGCGGCCTGCTCGGGATCAAGATCAAGGAGCACAAGCTCACCTCGAACCCGCTGCTGCCTCTCGACCCGGGCGACGAGCTCGAGATCGGGCCGTTCACGGCCATGCCCTTCCGCGTTGGCCACTCCATCCCGGACGCGATGGGCATCGCCCTGCGCACGCCGGTTGGGGTGATCGTCCACACCGGCGACTTCAAGGTCGACCACACCCCGGTCGACGGCAAGCTGTTCGACTTCGCGGTCCTCGGGCAGCTCGGGGCAGAGGGCGTGCTGTGCCTGCTGTCCGACTCGACCCGAGCCGAGAGCCCCGGCTACACGCCCTCGGAGCGGACCGTCGGCGAGGCGTTTCGCGAGATCATCGAGCCGCTCGACGGCCGGGTCATCATCGCCACCTTCGCCAGCAACATCGCGCGCATCCAGCAGGTCCTCGACGCGGCGGCCACGTTCAAGCGCAAGGTCGCGGTGGTCGGCCGATCGATGGAGCAGAACTTCCGGATCGCCGCCGACCTGGACTACCTCCACTACGACCCCGACCAGATCGTCGCCAAGGACAAGATCGGCGACATTCCCTCGGGCCAGCTGGTGGTGGCCACGACCGGATCGCAGGGCGAGCCGATGTCCGGTCTCGCCCGCATGGCCAATCGGGACCACCGCTTCGTCGAGATCGAGCCAGGCGACACGATCATCCTCAGCGCGAGCCCGATCCCGGGCAACGAGGAGTACGTCGCGCGCACGATCGACAACCTGTTCAAGGCCGGCGCGAACGTGATCTACCACGCGATCCGCCACGCCCACGTCTCGGGTCACGCGAGCCAGGAAGAGCTCAAGCTGATGCTCAACCTGACCCGTCCGAGGTACTTCATCCCGATCCACGGCGAGTTCCGGATGCAGGTCCACCATGGCCGCCTCGCGGTCGAGACGGGCGTCCTGCCGGAGAACGTGTTCATCATCGAGAACGGCACACCGATCGAGTTCTGGGCCGACGGCAGCGCCCGGCGCGGTCAGCCGGTCTCGGCCGGCTACGTGTACGTCGACGGGCTGTCGGTCGGCGACGTCGGCGAGATCGTCCTGCGCGACCGGCGCGCCCTGGCCAACGACGGCATGTTCATGGTGGTCGTCACGGTCGACAAGCAGACCGGCAAGCTGCTCGGCCGGCCGGAGATCATCACCCGCGGGTTCGTCCACGGCAACGAGCAGGACCCGATCATCGACGAGGCCATCCGGCGGGTGATGGAATCGGTCGAGAGCCCGGGGGATCACATCAGCGAGATCGCGCTGCTCAAGAGCCAGATCAAGGACGGCGTGTCGCGCTTCCTGTTCGAGCAGACGAAGCGCCGGCCGATGGTCTTCCCGGTGGTGGTGGAGGTCTAGTGGCGCGGCGACGGCGCGCGGCGCGGCGGCGACGCAGCGGCTTCAACCTGCGGGCGTTCCGCCTCCCCGACGTGGGGGCGGATGTCGCGCGCTCGCTGGTCGGCATGACCCTGCTCGTCCTGGCCGCGGTCACCCTGATCGCGTTCCTGCCCGGCGAGGGCTCCGTCACGACCTGGTTCCGCGACACGGTCGGGCCGTGGTTCGGGAGCCTGCGCTGGCTGCTGCCGCTCCTGTTGCTGGCGACCGGCTGGTACATCGAATGGGGACCGGGCAAGGCGCCCGGCTCGGGCTGGGGGCTGACCCTGCTTGGCGTCGTGATCGCCTACTGCGGGCTCCTCGGGGCCGCGTCCGTGCTCAAGCCGGCCGTCCCGCCGGTGGGCGCCGGTGGCGGCAAGGTGGGCACGTTCTTCGCCGACGGGCCCTCCGACTGGATCACCCCGGTCGGCGCGTTCATCCTGCTCGTGGCGATGGGCCTGGCCGGCCTGCTCATCGCCTTCAACCTGCGCCTCAGCCAGATGACCCGCCCGATGACCGCGATCGCTCGCTGGCTCGGCAGCTCCGCCGCCGACAGCGTCCGCCGCGCACCCGGCGCCGAGGGCGGTTCCGGGAACGGTCGGGACCCGGCCGCCACGGGCAGCTCGATCCGCGCCGGCGGGCGCCCACGTGGGACGCGCGTGGCAGGTGGTCCCGCCGAGGGCGCGGCTGGCCAGACCGGCATCTGGGGCGAGGACAGCCCGGCGCCGATGCCCTCGGCGGTACCGACCTCGGCCACGTTCGCGCCCGCGCGGAGCCCGGGTTCCGCCGGCATCGCGACCGCAACCGCCGTCCAGGACCGGCCGCGCGCGGTCGTGCGTGACCCTGACGACGTCACCGATGCCTCCGATTCGCCGCCGACCCGCGAGCGGCGCGAGTACGTCCTGCCGAACGTCCAGCTGCTCGACGCGACCGTGGAGCCGGTGGCTCCGGGCGGCGAGGAGGCGATCCACCGCCGCACCGAGGAGATCATCGTCAAGAAGCTGGCGAGCTTCGACATCGAGGCCAAGGTCCTGGGGCGCAACGCCGGCCCGGTCGTCACCCAGTACGAGGTCCAGCCGGCACCGCACATCAAGGTCAGCCGCATCGAGGCCCTCGCGGACGACCTGGCGATGGCCCTCGCGGCACGGACGTTGCGCATCGAGGCGCCGATCCCGGGCAAGGCGGCGGTCGGCATCGAGATCCCGAACCAGGACTTCAACGTCGTCACGCTCCGCGGCATCCTCGAGTCGGTCGACTTCGGCGCCACCGGCTCGAAGCTGACGTTCGCCCTCGGTCGCGACGTGGCCGGCCGTGCCCAGGCGGTGGACCTCGCGAAGATGCCCCACCTGCTGATCGCGGGCGCGACCGGCTCGGGCAAGAGCGTGATGGTCAACGCGCTGATCACGAGCCTGCTGTGCAACGCCAGCCCGGACGACCTGCGCCTGATCCTCGTCGACCTCAAGCGCGTCGAGCTGGCCGCGTACAACGGCCTGCCGCACCTCCTGGTCCCGGTCATCACCGAGCCCGAGCGCGCCAAGGCGGCGCTCAAGTGGGCGGTCAACGAGATGGAGAACCGCTACCGCCGATTCGCCGGGGCGAGCGCCCGCAACATCCGGGCCTTCAACGAGACGCGGGCGGATCCGGAGGACCGGATGCCGTACATCGTCCTGGTCGTCGACGAGCTCGCCGACCTGATGATGCGCGAGGGCAAGCACGTCGAGGACCCGATCGTGCGCCTCGCCCAGAAGGCGCGCGCGACCGGCATCCACATGGTCCTGGCCACCCAGCGTCCGTCGGTCAACGTCGTCACCGGGCTGATCAAGGCGAACTTCCCGTCACGGATCGCCTTCGCGATGGCGTCACAGATCGACTCGCGGACCATCCTCGATGCACCCGGTGCCGAAGACCTCATCGGACGGGGGGACATGCTCTACCAGCCATCCGACCTGCCGCGGCCGATGCGCCTCCAGGGGGTGTTCGTGTCGGATCACGAGATCGGGCGCGTGACCGACGCCTGGAAGGACCAGATCGACGACGCCCATTACGACCTGTCGATCGTCGAGACGGACGAGGACGGCAGCGGGACCGCGGACGACCTCGGCGACGACGACGCGGACCGGCTGTTGCCCGATGCCGTCGAGGTCATCCGGGAGTACGATCGCGCATCAGCGTCGCTGCTCCAGCGACGCCTCAAGGTCGGATATGCGAGGGCCGCACGCATCATCGACCAGCTGGAGGCGCGCGGATACATCGGGGCCTTCGATGGCTCGAACGCGCGCGCCGTGCTCCGGCGCGAGAGCCCGGCCCGGTCCGACGGGCTCGATGCCGGCGATGACTGACCGATGACGGCGCGCGACCAGGCCCGCACCGCGGCCCAGCGCTACAGCGCCGAGCGCCACGACGCGGTCGACCCCGGGCCCAGCCTGCCCGACCGGCTGACCGCGGCCCGCGAGCGCAAGGGTGTCGACCTGATCCGCGCCGAGCGCGAGACCAAGATCCGGGTCCGCTACCTGAGTGCGCTCGAGTCCGGCGACTACCGCGACCTGCCCGGCGCCGTGTACACCAAGGGCTTCCTGCGGAACTACGCGATCTACCTCGGCCTCGACCCCGAGGACGTGCTCCGGCAGTGGCGGCGCGAGCGCGGCGAGGCGACGGCGCCGGAGCCCGTGATCGTCCCGCCGCGACCGCTTGCCGAGCCCGCCCGACCGCTCAACTTCTCGCCCTCGATCGTCGTCGCGGCCCTGCTCACGGTGGGCGTGGTCCTCTTCTTCGTCTACCTCGGCGCCCAGCTCCTGCGCTACTCGCGGCCACCCGACCTGTCGGTCACGAATCCCGCCCAGGCCGTGATCAACGTCGACGAGTCGACGACCTCGTTCCGCCTCGCCGGTACGTCGACCGATGGCGCGACGATCACGATCCTCACCCCCGGCCAGGAGGAGCCGTACCGGACCACCGCCCAGTCGAACGGCGACTGGAGCATCCAGGTGGACCTGCGCCGCGGCCAGAACCGGTTCGAGATCAACGCGGTCAATCCCGAGACCGGCAAGCAGGCCGAGACCCCGCGGACGGTCGTGATCACCGTGCCCTTCCTCGAGATCCAGGCGCCGACGCTGACGGTCACCGCGCCGGTCGACGGCACGAAGTACGGCAACGGCGCGATCGCGGTCGAGGGCACGACGACGAACGCGAAGACCGTCTCGGTGACCGCGACGCTCCAGGGCAGCGGCGCCAGGGCGCCCGCCGCGACAACAGGCCCCGCTGCGAGCGGCGCTCCCGCCTCGGGCACGACGATCAACGTGGCCGAGGACGGCTCGTTCGAGTTCCCGCCGCTCGAGCTGACCGCCGGTCGGTGGCTGATCACGGTCACCGCGACGTCCGACCAGGGCCAGACGGCGACGCGGTCGATCAATGTCGAGGTCGCCTTCAGCGGCGTCAACCTCGCCGTGACCATTCGCGGTGGGCCGGCCTGGATCAAGGTCTGGGTCGATGGCCAGCTCGTCGGCCCGCAGAGCGGCCGGGTCGTCACCGCAGGAAAGACGCTCACCTTCCACGGCGCGACGTCCGTGGAGGTCCGCACCGGGTCGTCCGGCTACACCCAGTTCACCCTCAACGGGACGAGCATCGGGTCGCTCGGCAAGTCCGGGATTCCCGAGACCTGGCTGTTCAAGCCGCCCGATCCACCGGTCAAGACGCAGCGGACTTAGGGGTGGCCGGCGGCATCGTCGCGCTCGCCGAGCAGCTCCAGGGCATCTGCCTCGGCCGCGGGCTCACCGTTGCGCTCGCGGAGTCGTGCACCGGCGGGCTCGTGGCGGCGACGATCACCGAGGTGCCCGGCTCCTCGGGCTACTTCCTCGGTGGCGTCGTGTCCTACTCGAACGAGGCAAAGGTTGCCTTCCTCGACGTCCCGCAGGGCACCCTCGACGCCCATGGCGCTGTCAGCGCGCAGGTCGCAAAGGCGATGGCGGCCGGCTGTCGAGCGAGATTCGAGGCGTCCCTCGCCGCTTCGATCACCGGCGTTGCCGGGCCGGACGGCGGCTCGGAGGAGAAGCCGGTCGGCCTGACGTACGTGGGCTTGGCGACGGCAGCAGGCGTCGACGTGCGACGGTTCCAGTTCGCGGGAGATCGGGCGGGCAACCGGGAGGCTGCGGCCCGCGCCGCGCTCGAGTGGCTGGTCGAGGCCGCGCCGAGCGTCCCGCCGAGATGAGCAGGTGAGCCTGGTCCGGCGCAACCGCCGACCCGTGGAGCTCGGCGCGGGCCTGGCCTCGGTGCGACCGTCGCGGCCGATCCGTCCCGGTGAGCGCATCCACGTCGTGGGCGTCGCCGGCGCCGGCGCATCCGCGGCCGCGCTCCACGCCCGGGCGGCCGGCGCCATCGTGAGCGGCTGTGACCCAGGCGGTCCTTCGCCGTACACGCCCGCCGTCGAGGCCGCGGGCATCCCGATCGCCTGGCGGCACGACCCGTCACACGTGACGACCGGCCGTCTCGATCGCCTCGCAGTCACGAAGGCCCTCACCGCGATCCAGCCGGACCACCCGGAGCTCGAGGCCGCCCGGGCCGCGGGCGTCCCGCTGGAGCCGTGGCAACAGCTCGTCGCGGACGCGGCACACGGGCGCCGGCTCGTCGCGGTCGCCGGCACGCATGGCAAGAGCACGACCGCCGGCTGGCTCACCTGGATCCTCACCGAGGCGGGCGTGGACCCGTCGGCGTTTGTCGGCGCGCTGCTGCCCGCGTCGCTCACGGGCGGGATCCCGGCCACCGCCCGTATCGGGGCCGGGAAGACCTTCGTCGTCGAGGCCGACGAGTACGCCGGCAACTTCGACGCATACCTTCCTGACGTCATCGCGCTGACGACCATCGAGTGGGACCACCCGGACGTCTTCACCGATCGAGCGGCAGTGATCGAGTCGTTCGCCGCCTGGCTCGGACGCGTGCCGACCGCAACCGTCGTGGCGAACCTGGGCGATTCAGGCGTCGTCCAGCTGCTCGGCGGCCTGCAGGCCGACCCGTCGAGGGTCGGCCCGATGATCGGGACCCTGCTCGCCGGTGCCGACGCGGGCCCCAGCGGCGACGCGCAGCCCGTGGAGCTGCTGATGGACGCCCGGATCGGCGGCGAGGTGGTCGAGCGGTCGCCCGATGGGATCGTGCTCGCGATCGATGGCCTTGCCGCCGCAGCGCTGCGGGTCCATCTTCCGGTGGCGGGCGATCACAACGCTGCCAATGCCCTGGTCGCGCTTGCGACCGGCCTGGCGGGCGATGTGGTTCCCCGGGATCCATCGACCGGCGATCGACTCCTGTCGGGTCTGGCGACGTTTCCCGGCGTCGGCCGGCGGCTCGAACGGAAGGGCGAGGCGAGGGGCGTCGTGGTCTATGACGACTACGGCCATCACCCCACGGCCATCCGGGCGACGCTGCAGGCCATTCGGCAGCGAGAGCCGGACCGCCGGGTGTGGGTGGTCTACGAGCCGCTCACCTTCCATCGGACGGCCGCCATGCTCGACGAGTTCGCCGAGGCGCTTGCCGAGGCCGATGCGGTTGCCGTCGCCGACATCTGGGCGAGCCGCGACCCGGATACCTCGATCACGTCGTCCGAGGCCCTCGCGACGTCGGTCCGAAAGCTGCGGCCCGGGATGACCGCGGTTGCGCCGGGTTCCGTCGAGGCCACCGCGCGATGGCTTGCGGACAACGTCGCCGAGGGCGACGCAGTCCTCGTGATGGGCGGCGGGAAGAGCTACCGGATCGCGGAGCTGCTGCTCGAGCACCTCTCCGGGGATCGGTAAGCCGCCGCATATCGCCGCACGTCGCGAACAGGCATACTGTCGCCCTTCGATCACCGCAGCTCCGGTGTGGGCAGCATGCCGCGCCGGCCCAGGGAGGCGACAGGGGATGAGTGGCGAGGTCTCGTTCGACGTCGTCAGCGAGTTCGACGCCCAGGAGCTCCGCAACGCGCTCGACCAGGTTCGGCGCGAGACGATCCAGCGGTATGACTTCCGGGGCGCCACCGTCGACCTCCAGCAGGGCAAGGACGAGCTCGTCCTCGTGACCGACGACGAGTTCCGGGCGAGCGCGGTGAAGGACCTCATCCAGTCGAAGGCGGTGCGCCGCGGCCTCTCGCTCAAGGTGTTCGACTGGGGAACGGTCGAGCCCGCCGGTGGGAACAAGGTCCGCCAGCACATCGGCCTGCGCCACGGCTTGCCCGAGGATCTCGCCAAGCGCATCCAGAAGCTCATCCGCGACGAGTTCCCCAAGGTCAAGTCGCAGATCCAGGGTGACGCGGTCCGCGTCTCGGGCAAGAGCAAGGACGATCTCCAGCGGGTGATCGGCCGGTTGCGCCAGCTCGACGAGGCCGTCGAGCTCCAGTTCCAGAACTACCGCTGAGCGCGACGGTGCGGAGCCCGGTCGTGGCGCGCCTGCTGGTCCTGTTCGTCGTCTTCTTCGTGGTCCTGACGCTCGTGCTGGGCACGATCCCGGGTCCGACGCGATGACCGCCGACGAGCCGCTCAGCCAGGAGCTCTCGACGCCGGAAGTCGCTCCGGGCGACGCCGAGCTCGCCGAGGAGGCACCCGCTGCGGTCGAGGGCGAGTCGACGACTCCGGAGGCGGCGCAGGAGGCGGTCACGGAGGCGGACGCGCCCTCGGAGCCCGAGGCTGCCCCGGAGCCCGAGGCTGCCCCGGAGCCGGAAGCCACGGCGGAGGCAGCGTCGGCAGCCGAGACGGAGATGGCTCCAGAAGCCGACTCGCAATCCGAATCGCCCGCCGCCGAGCCCGAATCGCCCGCCGCCGAGCCGGAGCTGCCGCCACCCGCCGAGCCGATGACCGTGGGCCGCATGTTCGCCGACGCCATCCGCCGCGCCGGCGTGCGCTGGGCGTTCACCGTGCCAGGCGAGAGCTTCCTGGGCCTCCTCGAGGGGCTGCAGGCCGTCGGCATCAACGTGGTCGCGACCCGGCACGAAGGCGCCGCATCGTTCATGGCCGAGGCGCACGCCCAGCTGACGGGCCGCCCTGCGGCGTGCCTCGGGACCCGCGCGGTCGGTGGCGCGAACCTGGCCATCGGCATCCACACGGCGTTCTCGGATTCGAGCCCGATGTTCGCGTTCATCGGGCAGGTCGAGCGTTCGGCGCGTGGCAACGAAGGCTTTCAGGAGATCGACGTCACCGGGACGATCGGTCGCCTTGCGAAGTGGTCGGCCGAGCCGACGGACGTCGAGTCGTCGATCCAGGCCGCCGTCGACGCGGTCGACAAGGCGCTCAACGGGCGGCCCGGGCCGGTCGTGCTGTCACTGGCCGAGGACCTCCTCGACGAGGAGGTGCCCGCGGGCATGGCCCCGCACCTCGCCCGGATCCCACCGCCGCGGCCCACCGAGGACCAGGTGCGCGACGTGCTGCGCCTGCTGGCAGCTGCGGAGCGGCCCGTGATCCTGGCCGGCGCCGGCGTGCTGCGCGCCCGGACGTCGAACGACCTCGTCCGTCTCGCCGAGCTGCTGCGCGTCCCGGTGATCGCCTCGTGGCGGCGCGGCGACGTCATCTCCAACGACCACCCGCTGTACCTGGGCATGACCGGGTACGGCTCGCCGCCGACCGTGCGGGCACGTCTCGAGGCCGCGGACGCCATCCTCGTGATCGGCTGCCGGCTCGGGGAGATCACGACGTTCGGCTGGTCCGTGCCCGGTGCCGGCACCCGCTGGGCGTACGTCGACATCGCACCCGCGAGCCTGCCCGCGACGCTGCAGCCGCCCGAGCAGACCATCACCTCGGACGCGCGGCTGTTCCTGCGCGCGGCCGTGTCGCGCCTGGAGACGCGCGGCGTCCTCGATGCCGCGAGCACGGACGCGCGCAGCGCGAGGAACGCCGAGGACCGCGCAGCCTGGGAAGCGGCGACGGTCATCGACGGGCACCAGTGGAACGGCCCCGGCGTGCATCCTGGCAAGGTCGTGACCACGCTCCGCCAGCTGCTGCCCGACGACGCGATCCTGACCACGGACGCCGGCAGCTTCGGGACGTGGGCTGCTCGTGGCTTCCGGTTCCGCCGGCCGGGGACATTCCTCGGCTCGACCTCCGGGGCGATGGGCTATGGCCTGCCGGCGGCGATCGCCGCCGGGCTCGTGCACCGCGACCGTGCCGTCGTGGCGCTCGTCGGCGACGGCGGCCTCGGCATGACCCTCGCCGAGATCGAGACCGCCGTGCGCAACGGGCTTCGGACGGTCGTGCTGACCTTCGACAACCAGAGCTACGGCATGATCCGGAGCTACCAGGACCGCCGGCCCGGAGCGGCCGCCGTCGCCACCGACCTCGGCCCGGTTGACTTCGCCGCGGCTGCCCGTGCGCTCGGTGCCCGGGGCGTGCGCGTGGAGGACGACGCCGCCTTCGAGCCGGCGCTGCGCCAGGCGCTCGTTGCCGATCGACCGACGGTCATCCACCTCGTGGTCGACCGGCGCTGGGAGGGCGTGGACAGCACTCCCTGACGCAGGCGGACTGCGCCTCGCGCGTCGGTCGACTCCGCACCGCCGTCGCTTGCAGAGGTGTTGCAAGGTGGCCGAACCGCTCGCTTCGCCCAGATCCGCAGGTGATACTGGCCTCGAAGACGATCGGGATCTGGAGTCACATGGCCATCCACGCGCGCGAAACCGCGCCTGCCAGCCGCGGCGGGCGCCTGATGGAGAAGCACGGCACCCGGGCCGCGATCGGGGTTGCGGAGCTGCCGGCACCGCCGGCGTCGCCGACCTGGACGCTCATCGAGCCCCGCTCGCGGCCGATGCTGGACGCCCTCGACGTCGCGGTCTACACGACCGATCCCGAGGGGCGGCTGACGTTCTTCAATGACGCAGCGGCCCGATTCTGGGGTCGCACCCCGGAGCTCGGCGAGCTGTGGTGCGGCTCGTACAGGCTCTTCTTCCCGGATGGGACGCCCATGGCCCACGAGGAATGCCCGATGGCGATCGCGCTGCGCGAGGGCCGCGAGCTCCGGGGGGTCGAAGCGATCGCCGAACGCCCCGACGGCTCGCGGGTTGCCTTCACGCCCTATCCGACCGTCCTGCGCGACCCCGACGGCACGGTCGTCGGGGCGGTGAACGTGCTCGTGGACGTGACCGATCGCGTCCGCATGGAGGACTCCCTTCGCGCGACCGCGGAGGCGCTGCGCGCGTCGAACGCGGTCAAGGATGAGTTCCTCGGCCTGGTGTCGCACGAGCTGCGCACGCCGGTCACCACGATCTTCGGCAACGCGCGCCTCCTGCGCGACAAGGGCGGCCGCCTCTCGGCCGACGATCGCGACTCGATGATCACCGACATCGCCAGCGAGGCGGAGCGGCTGCTCGGCGTCGTGGAGAACCTGCTCCTGCTCACGAAGCTCGAGTCCGGGATCCACCCGGACCCGGAACCACAGGTCCTCGCCCACGTGGTCCGGATCGTCCTCGACTCGGTCCAGCGCCGCCATCGCGGCCGGCAGATCGAGCTGATCGGCGAGCCGCGCCACCTCATCGTCGAGGCGGACCGGCCGTATCTCGACCTGATCCTCGAGAACCTCGT
Organism: Patescibacteria group bacterium; assembly: GCA_035495215.1. GTDB lineage: Bacteria > Chloroflexota > Limnocylindria > Limnocylindrales > CSP1-4 > UBA5189. The sequence continues at coordinate 6,498 of DATJGH010000056.1, read as the reverse complement.
GGGCAACGCCTTGAAGTACAGCCCGCCCGAGTCGCCGGTGGAGGTCACGATCGGAGCGACCGACATCGAGGCCCAGGTCACGGTGCTCGATCGGGGCATCGGCCTCCAGGGCACCGACAGCGAGCAGCTGTTCAGCGCCTTCTATCGCTCCGAGTCGGCACGAAGCCACGCGGCCGGGCTGGGCATCGGCCTGGCCGCCTGCAAGCGGGTCGTCGAGAGCCTCGGCGGGCGCGTCTGGGCCAGGCCGCGGGACGGCGGCGGCTCGGAGTTCGGATTCGCGCTCCCGCTGGCGTAGCCCGCCGCGTGCCTGCCTAGCGCCGGCGCCGTTTCCGCTCGGCGATCGTTTCCTTCGCGGCCTTGGCCTGCGCGTCCTGGATCTGCTTGAAGACCTTGCCCATCCCCGGGCGCATCAGGTCGCGCGCCGCGGCCTCGGCGTCCCGATCCCGGCGGCGGATTCGCGCCGCCTCCCGTGCCTCGAGATCGCCATCGTCGGGGCCATCGGCGCCCTTCGCTGCCATGCCCGGATCGTCGGACGGCGCGCGGTCGGCGTCAACGGCCTCGGCTAGGCTTCGAGCGTGGCGGACGACGAGAAGCTCAAGCGCGTACGCGCGGGCACCTACCAGACCGCCGACGGGCGCTTCACCGTCGAGCAGTCGACGAGCGGCTGGCTGGTCCTCGATGCCGAGCAGACCAACGAGCTCGGGCTGCCCCTCGCGCGCGGGCCGTTCGCGACGCTCGACGAGGCGCGTGGGGCGATCGGCAATGCTCGCACGGGCCCGCGCCCCATCTCGGACCTCGACGAGCACCGGCGAGCGAAGCAGGCCGCTGTCGCGGGCGCTCGTGCGAAGGGATCGCGGGCGGATGCGCGTGCCGAGCAGCCCAGGAGCCCGCGCCGGGCGGCGAAACGGGCAACCGGCCAGGAGCTGGTGATCCGCGAGATCCGGGGCACGGACGGCGACGAGCTGCGCAAGCTCTGGACGTCGGTCGGCTTCCGGTCCCTGGGCGACGACGACCGAGGGCTGGCCCGGATGGCCCGGCGTAACCCCGGCCTCGTCCTTGTCGCGACGGAGGGTGGCCGCATCGTCGGGTCGGCGCTCGGAGCGTTCGATGGGCGTCGCGGTTGGCTGTACCACGTCGCCACCGCCGAGGACCATCGGCGTCAGGGCATCGCCACGAAGCTCGTGGATCGCATCGAGGTCGGACTGGCCGATCTCGGCTGCCCCAAGGTCAACGTGATCGTGCGCGACGAGAGCGACGACGGTCGGGCGTTCTGGAAGGCACGCGGCTACGACCTGCACTCGGCGCGGCAGTTCGGCAAGGAGCTCGACGCGGGCTGAACCGGCCGCCCCAATTCGGGCGGTCGACGCCGCGCAACCGACTGTCGAACCGGTCGGCTCGACATGGCGCCGTGATGAGCGCTCGATCGCCGACGACGAGACTGGCACGCGCCGGATGCGCGTCTGCGATTCACAGCCGGCAGTCCATGATTCCGGACGCAATCGCTCGCGCCCTACGGTTCGACATCAGCCGGAGCGGTCCGTCGCAAGCATCGATCGCTCGACCTCGGAGACACTCGGCGCGGAACCCGTCGAGGTCCGGGCGACGATCGGGCCGGTCCGGCGACCACCTCCTATGATCTCGCGGTGAGCCAGATCGGCGACGCCGTCGCGCGAGCGAGTGCGTACCTCACAGAGCACCCCGACGAGGCGCGCTATCGCGATTCGGCCGCCACCGCGCGGCTTGGCGAAAACCTGCGCGTGGAGATCACCGGGCCCGGCGGCGAGGCCCTCGCCAGCGACATGCCCCGGGGCATCGGCGGCGAAGCGACCGTTCCTTCGCCCGGTTTCCTGTTCCGGGCAGCCGCCGCATCGTGCGTCGCCTCGCTCATCGGCATCCGGGCGGCGACCCTGGGCATCGACCTGGAGCCGGCGAAGGTCGAGGTGGTGGTCGACAGCGAATCGGACGATCGGGGCATCCTCGGCCTCGACGACGGCATCCCGGCGGGCGCGCTGTCCCTGAAGGTCGTCGTCGGCTTCTCGGATCCCGCAATCGGGCACGCGGTACGCACCGCGCTCGCACGCTGGGCCCTCGATCACTGCCCGGTGACTGACGCGGTCGCCCGGTCGGTCCCGATCGAGCTCGAGGTCGCCTAGCCCCCGGACACCGCCGGGATCACGTGGACCACCGCGTCGGCCGCGACCGGGGTGGTGAGCGTGGCGCGCTGCCCGCCCACGAAGACGTTGATGTGCGTCCGGATCGATGGCCCCGCGTCGAGGAGCCGGTTGCGGATGCCCGGGACCTGCGCGTCGAGGTCGGCGATGACCTCGGCGACGGTGGCGCCGTGCGCCCGGAGCCGTCGCGGCGCTCCGGGAAAGAGCGCCACCAGCGATCGCGGCAGGTGGACGTCGGCCACGCTCAGTCGACGATCGCCGCCTCGACCGACCAGATCGCGGGCAGGTTGTCCGCGACGAGGCCCCAGGTACGACCCTCGTCGCGACTGCCGTAGAGCTGGCCGGTGCTGGTCCCGAAGTAGACGCCCACCGGATCGAGCGAGTCGACCGCCATGGCCTCGCGCAGGACCGAGATGTACGCGTTCTCCTGCGGCAGGCCGGCGGTCGCCTTCTGCCAGGTGGTCCCGCCGTCGTTGCTGCGATAGACCGCCGCATGGCCGTCGATCATGAATCGCCCGGCGTCAGGCTCGGTCATGGGGATGGTCCAGACCGTGTCCGGATCTCGTGGATGGGCACCCATCGGGAAGCCGAACTCGGTCGGCAGGCCGGGAGTGATCTCTTCCCACTGCCTGCCGCCGTCGGTTGACCGGTACACGCCGCAGTGGTTCTGCTGGTACAGGTGCTCACCGCCATCGGCGGCCATGACGAGCTTGTGGACGCACTGGCCGAAGTCCGGGTACTGCTGGCCTTCGGGCATGAACCCGGCGCGAACGCCCTTGTTCCGTGTCGACCAGGTCCGGCCGCCGTCGGCGGTCTCGAACGCGCCGACGGAGCTGATGCCCACCCACACCCGCTCGGCATCCTCGGGGGACGGGACGATCGAGTGCAGGATCAGGCCACCGTTGCCGGGCTGCCACTCGGGCCGGCTGGGGTGGTTCGTCAGGCCCTCCACGTGTGACCAGGTCGACCCGCCGTCGGCGCTCCGGAAGAGTCCTGCCGGCTCGACGCCCGCGTACATCGCGCCGCCCGGCCCCGTCGCGAGGCTCCAGATCGTCGCGACCTTCTCGGCGTCGTCGCCGTAGGTGATGCCCTCGCTGGAGTGCGACCACGACGCACCGAGGTCGTTGCTCCGCCAGACCGCGGGCCCGTACCAGTTGCTGCCGCCGCCGGCGTAGATCGCCCCCGACGCCTCGTCGTAGATGGCGTCGTGGATGGGCCAGCCGTCGCACAGCGGGCCGCGGACATTCCAGGATTCGCGCTTCGCGTCACCGTCGAGCACGAACAGGCCCTTGCGCGTCCCGACGAGCAAGGCCACTCGTTGGGCCATGTCCTTCCTCCGAATCCCGCCGCCGGCGCTCGTCCGGCCGCGGCTGTCTGCTCCTCTACGCTCAGCCTATCCGACTGCTTGCGGAGGCGGCACGACCGATGACCCTGGGCAGGCTCGACTACCTGTACACGCCCAGCGACGACGTCGTCGGCGACCTCCGCTACTTCGTCGAGGTGCTCGGCGCGACCTTCGGCTTCGCCATGGAGGACGGCGGCACTCGCGTGGCCATGGTCGAGCTCGGCGGGCCTCCGGCGATCCTGCTCACCGACCACCTCGAGGGCGACCGCCCGATCCACCTCTTTGCCGTTGACGACCTGGCCAGGGCGCGGCAGGAGCTCGAGGGCCGCGGCTGGAAGCAGGAGCGCGCCGTGGAGCTGCCGCCCGGGCCGGCGATCACCTTTCGCACGCCGGGTGGACTCCGTCTCGCGATCTACCAGCCCGTCCGGCCCTTCGTCGTGGACTCGTTCAAAGGCCGTCGCGACTTCGGCTGATCGACGCGGCGTAGACTCGGGTCGATCGGAGGACCTCGCAAATGGCGCTCGCCGCACCGCCCTTCGCCGGCTTCTCGCCGGCGGCGATCCAGTTCCTCGCCGACCTGGCCGTCAACAACGACCGGACCTGGTTCCAGCCGCGGAAGGCTGAGTACGAGCGGCTGCTCAAGGAGCCGTTCGAGGCCATGATCGCCGCGCTCGCCGAGCGCCTCGAGGCACGCGGCGTGCCGATGCTCGCCGATCCGAAGCGGTCGCCGTTCCGGATCTACCGCGATACGCGGTTCAGCAAGGACAAGTCGCCGTACAAGAGCCATCTCGGCGCGTCGTTCCCGTGGACGGAGGCGGCGCCGGGCACCGGAGCCGGCGGCGGCCACGACGAGCGGGCGCACGGCAACGGTGGCTATTTCCACTTCCAGCCGGGTGAGATGTACGTCGGCGGGGGCATGTGGCAGATGGAGAAGCCGCGCCTCGACGCCTTCCGCGCCGCCGTGCGCGACGATCCTGACCGGGTCCGCGCGGCGCTCGAGGACAGGGGTTTCGTGGCCTGGTTCGGCGACGCGCATCCGCACGAGGAGCTCAAGCGCTTCCCGCCCGGGTACCCACAGGACCACCCGCTGGCGCGGATGTTCCTGTGGAAGGACGTCGTGTTCGGGCGACGCCTGAGCGACGACGAGGTCCTCTCGCCGGAGCTTCCGGACAAGATGGCCGAGGGCTACGCGACCGCGATCCCCGTCTTCCGGTTCCTCGAATCGCTGGACTGAGCGCCAGAACCGAATCGCGCATCCTGTCCGAGCGCGCCCTCAACCGGACGCTGCTCGGGCGGCAGCTGCTGCTCGAGCGTTCGCAGGGCTCGATCGTCGAAGCGGTCGAGCAGGTCGGCGGGCTGCAGACCCAGTACGCGCCGTCCGGCTACGTCGGGCTGTGGACGCGCGTCGCCGGCTTCCAGCGTGACGACCTCACCCGCGCCCTCGAGGACCGCTCGCTCATCCAGGCGTCGCTGATGCGCACGACGATCCACGTCGTCTCGCGACGCGAGTACTGGCGCTTCGCGAACGGAATCCGGCGCGCCCGCCAGGAGTGGGCCAAGCGCCTCGGGGCGCTGCCGCCGGACCGGAGGCTCCGGACCAACGCCGAGCGACTCCGGGACGCGCTGCGGGATGGGCCGAAGACGGTGAAGGAGCTCGGTGAGCTCGCGAAGGGCTTCGTCGGGACCCTCGGACTGTGGGTCGACATCGTGCGCGTGCCACCGTCGGGCACGTGGGAGCGCCGACGGGCGGACCGTCTCGCACTCGCGGAGGACTGGGTCGGCCCGAACGAGGGCACGGAGACCGAGGGCCAGGAGCACCTCGTGCGCGCCTACCTGCGCGCATTCGGGCCGGCCGCCTGGAAGGACGTCGGCTCGTGGGCGGGGTTGACCGTGGCCGACGTGAAGCGCGCGGCGGCGGGCCTCGAGCTCACCACCTACCGAGATGGGCGAGGCGGTGAGCTCGTCGACCTCGCGAGCCTCGAGCTGCCACGGGAGGACGCCACCACGCCGGTGCGCTTCCTGCCGCATTGGGACGCCAACCTGCTCGTCCATGCCCGCCGCAGCGGGCTGCTGCCCGAAGTCCACCGGCCGCGCGTGTTCTCGACGAAGAACCCGTTCTCGGTCGGCGTGTACCTGGTCGACGGGCGTGCCGTCGGCGCCTGGTCGCTCGTCGACTCGCGCATCGTGCTGGATCCGTTCGAGCCCATCGCCAGGGCAGACCAGCGGGCGGTCGAACGAGAGCGCGAGGCGCTGGAGGCGTTCCATGCCTGACGCTCGACCCGCGCGCCGCAACGCGGCTATGGTTCGAGCCATGCGTTTCCGCACGAAGGTGCTGACCGCGGGCAAGACCGCGCTGGGCTTCGAGATCCCGCCGGAGGTCGTGGAGGGGCTCGGGGCCGGCAAGCGACCACCGGTCCTCGTGACCATCAACGGCTACACCTACCGCAACACCGTCGCTGTCTACGGGGGCGTGTACATGATCGGCGTGAGCGCCGAGAACCGAGCCCAGGCCGGGGTCGCGGGCGGCGAGACGGTCGACGTCGACCTCGAGCTCGACACCGCTCCGCGCGAGGTCGAGGTCCCGCCGGAGCTGCGGGCGGCGCTCGATGCGGACCCGGCGGCGAAGGCGACCTTCGACAAGCTCAGCTACTCGAACAAGAGCTGGCACGCCCTCCAGGTCACCGGCACGACCAACCCGGAGACGCGCGCACGGCGGATCGAGAAGTCGATCGCCGCCCTCCGCGCGGGCAAGGTCCGATGACGGAGACCACCTACCTCGTTCCCGGCGCCGTCCTGATCGAGCGGGAGCACACGGTCCCGCTCGACCACGCGAAGCCCGATGGACAGAAGATCACGGTCTTCAGCCGCGAGCTTGCCGCGCCCGACGGCCGCGACCGGCCGTACCTCATCTTCCAGCAGGGTGGCCCGGGCGGCGAGGCGACGCGGCCCACGGCCCCGCCGTCGGGCTGGCAGAAGCGCGCG
>DATJGH010000055.1:0-6551 GCA_035495215.1 Patescibacteria group bacterium | reverse complement strand
CCTCGAGGCCCTCGCCATCGCGGCAATCCTGTCCGGGCCGATGCGGCTGCTCTCGTTGCTCGCGGGCGCGGTGGGCCTCGTCTTCGTCGCGCTCATGGTCATCGGCGATTCAGGGAATATCGCGGCGTTCGGTGCGATCGGCCACGGGGGGACCGAGCGAATGATCGTGTACCCGGTCATGTCGTGGCTGATGGCCCTTGGTGGCTACCTGATGGCCCAGGGCGCGCGACCTGTCGACCGGCAGGGCCGAGCCCAGGCGCGATAGGGCAAGGAGTCAGGTGGGCGCCAGCGGCCGCGCGACGAGCTGGGCGAAGCTGGGCGCTCGAGCCAGGGCCTGGCGTCTCGTCCACGCGCTGTGGTCGATTGCTCAGCTCGCAGCCCTGGCTGGCATCTGGACGTGCGCCATCCTTCGCCGCCGGAGTGGGCTGCTCTGGGCAGGCGTCGCATTCATCGTGGTCGAAGGCGGTGCGCTCGTCGTCGGTCGGGGCAGCTGCCCCGTCGGGCCGCGTCAGGTCGAGTGGGGCGACCCGGTCCCATTCTTCGAGCTCGTGCTCCCCCCGCGAGCGGCGAAGGCGGCAATTCCGGTCCTCGCTGTCGCCAGCCTCGGCGGGATCGCCATGCTCATCTTTCGCCGCCCTGGCCTGGTGTCGCGGGCCTGATCGCACCCGCGCACGGATGGCGCCAGCGCGACGTCCTCAGCGTCTCTTCCCGAAGCCGGGGAGGGCCGCGGCCTGTTGCATCCACGACGCGAGCTGGCGCTCGTCGATGTCGTCCAGGGATTCGAGGTCCACGCCGCGCGAGTCCCTGCCCATGCCGATCGGCGCAACGGGTGGCACGGGGGTGAGTGACGTCCCGCGCCCGAAGGTGAGCTTGACGTGGCCCGCGAAGCCGCCGCTCGCGAAGCACCAGCCGTCGCCGACGCCATACCACGCCATGCCCCATTTCACGCTGCGCTGCAGGCCCGGCAGCGTCCTGGCCGCCAGGACATCGACCCGCTCCGCAATCGACCGTTGCGGCTGCGGCAGGCTGCTGATGTAGGCAAGGACCGGCTTGTCGCCGACCGCGGCCTTTGCGGGGCTCGCCCGGCCGGTCATGGCGGTCGGCAGCCGAATTGGGACGGGATCGTGGCGTGCGGTTCCGCCGCCGGGCTTGCCTGTCGTCACGGCGACAATGGTCCCACGCGACGGCTCGCCGATGCGGAACGCGTGCCCGTCAAAGCCAGGTGGGGTCGGCTATCTTGCTTCGAAGAACGCCGGGTCGGTCCCAGGGGCGCCCGGCGCTCGTGGTCGCTGCTGAGGTGAGAACGCCATGGGAGACGACCTTGCCACGGCGAACGTCAACCGCTCCTATTCGCTCGCCGCGACGAGTATTGCGATCTTCACCTTCTCGCTGATCTTCCTGTATCCGCGCTTCAAGAGCGGCGAGGTCAGCCCCGAGCTCTTCCAGGTGACGCTCGTCGTCATGGGTATCGCCACGTTCTCGTTCGTGTTCGCCTCGTTCCTGTACTACGCAGTTTCGATGCGCGAGAAGTTCGACGACGCCGAACGGCTCCGACTCAGCCGCCAGGGCGATCTCGCATGGGTGGTCGGCTACTCACTCCTGTTCGCGGTTCCGAGCCTGATCCTGTTCACGGTGAGCCTTTTCCTCGTGGCCGCCGCCTGGCTCGCACTCTGGCTCGTGTACGTGGTCTTCGTGATCCGGAACTTCCCGCGCGTCGTGTCGAAGGCCTGAGGCCCCTGGGGTCAGGCCCCGCCGGCGCCACCGAGCACGGTCAGCAGGGGAAGGTGATCGGACGCCCGGACGAGCGGGCTCGTCACGCCGTCGGGTTCGATCGGTGCACATGACACGAGGGTGGGCACGAGGTCCGGCGAGAGCATGGCGTAGTCGAGCCGCACGCTCGGATTGATTGCCGGCAAGGTGAACCCGAGGGCTTCGGGGTGGAGGCGCCGGAAACCGTCGATGAACCCCGCGTCGAGGAACATCTGGATCACCCGGGTATGGATGCCGCCATCGAATCGGAGCAGGAGTCGGAGCCACCACGGCATCTGGCGGATGACCGGCGCATCTCCCGGGGCAACGGAATTGAAGTCGCCCACAACGACGAGCCGACGCGGCGGCTCGACCTGCTCGCCGGTCACGGTCGTCGCCGGCGGCGCCGTTGGACCGGTCTCGACCGGATGGTCGGTCAGGGGCACAGCTTTCGTCGCGGGCACCCGCGCAGCCTCGGGCTCCGACGCCGGGATGCCCGCCAGCGCCGGGCCCGGCGTGCCGCTGCCCAGCCCGGGTGGTGCGGCGCCCTGGATGCCCTCGAGCAGGCGACCCGCTTCGGCGATCCGCACCCGCTCGCCCCGCCACGACATCCCGGAGGAGAGGTGGACGCCCATCACATGCAAGCCCTGGTCGGGCAGGGCCAGCTGCAGCACGGCGCGCCCGCGGCGGTACGTGTGCCAGTCCGCGGCCGCCAGGGGCACACGGGCCATCGCGGCGACGGAGTGATCGGGGCGAGCCATCACCTCGCGCATGTCGAGGCGGGCACCGATCGATTCGACGACCTTGGGATCCGTCGCCTCCTCGAGGATCACGAGATCCGGCTCGAGCTTGCGGAGGACCTCGGCGATGAGGCCATCCCGGCCTCTCCCTCCGAAGCGGACGTTGTAGGACACGAGCCGGATCGCGCCGATCACTCCTGCTCCATGAGCGTCACGTGCGGCTGCCGCTGGACGATCCTGCGCAGGGCGAGGAACCAGCGAGCCATCGCCTGGATGTTCACCGGGCGACCGACGAGCGCCTGGGCGGCCTCGCGGGCCGGGTCGAGCCCCGGCGCGACCCAGCGGGTCCGGTCACTGAGCGGAATCGTGTTCACCCAGCGAACGTAGAAGGCGTCCGGGAGCCAGAGCTGGAGGGCGTCTCGCCCGACCAGCACGATGTCGAGATCGCTGGTGCCGGGTCCATCTGCATCGAATGCATCATGGCCACGGTAGCTCTCGCCCGTGACCGCGCTGCCGCGCAGGACGATGTCGGCATGGCCGATGGACTCGCGGAGCGTGGCCAGGAACCGGTGATAGAGGTCCGGATCGCCGCGAAACGCGCGCCGGATGATCCCGCCGGTGAGCTCGTGCGGGAGGGGCGGGTTCCGGGTTCGGGCATTCGTCCGGAGCGATCGCGTTTCGTTCGGCATGCCGCGCCGACGGTATGGATCGAGGCGGGACGGGCGCACCCGCGCGGCGGTGCTGTGGCGTGCGGCGCGCGTTGCAGTTTCCGAGCTCACGCAGCCGTCACCGTGGACCGCCGACCCGCTTGGGGTGCGCGAAGCGGTGCGGAGCCGCAACATTGCCCCAGCCCGGTCGTCTCCACGCGGGCCGAGGGAAGTCGACGGAGGGGACCATGGTTCGCGCGAGACGCGCAGCACGATCTGGCCTGGCACTGGCCACTGCCGCGGCGATCGCCGCCTGCACCAGCGCCCCGAGCGCAACGCCGGGATCGACGACGGGCGTGTCTGCAACGCCGCTCGCGACCCAGGCCTCGGGTCAGCCTCCCACCGAGGGCCCGACCGAAAGCGCCCCCCCGAGCCCTGCGCCAACGCTTCCGGTCTCGTCGGGACCGTGGCAGACGGTGGGGCAGCAGGATTCCGTCGCCGGTTCCCAGTTTCAGGACGTCGTCTGGACGGGCACGCAGTTCGTGGCTGCCGGGTTCGGGCTGCCGGGCAGCGGCACGTTCCTGCGATCTTCGGACGGGAAGACCTGGAAGTCCGGGACGAGTGGTGGCTCGAGTGGCTCTCCCGAGCGGATCGCCGCTGGCCCGAACGGTATCGCCGCCATCGGGAGCCTCGACGGGAAGACCGCGAGCTGGGCATCGGCGGACGGGATTCACTGGGACTACCGCCTCAAGGTGTTCCCGAAGGCCCTCGGGGCCAGCGACATGGTGCGCGTCACCGACCTGGTCTCGACCTCGACCGGCTGGATCGCCGTCGGTCGCGACGATGAGGCCTGTTTCACCGCGTGCGAGCCGGCCCCCCTTCGAGCCCTTGTCTGGACCTCATCCGACGGCCTGGCGTGGACCCGGCTCACCGGTCAGGCTGCGCTCCGGAATGGCGGGATGAACTCGATCGCCGCGACGGCTGACGGGTTCGTTGCCGGTGGCGACGCCGGCGGCCGGGCGGCCTTCTGGTTGACGCAGGACGGCCTGTCGTGGACGCGCGTCGCCGACGATCCCAGCTTTGGAGCGAGCACCTCCGGCGCCACCGTGCAGGTGATGGGCGTCGCCGCCCGAGAAGGTTCGATCGTCGCGGTGGGCATGCAGCAGGCGGGCGGCGACTCGCCACCGACGGTCGTGGCATGGCGCTCATCCGATGGCCACGCCTGGACGTCGGCGAGCGTCGAGCGCGCGAGCGAGGGCCAGCTGTTCAGCGTCGCCGCGACGCCGACAGGCTTCCTCGCGACGGGCCCGAGCGGCGACACGAGCTGCCTCGGCGGCATCTGGTCGTCCACCGACGGCTCGGCGTGGGCGTGCGAGGCGACAGACCCGGCATTCGAGGGCTTTGGCCCGTACGCGGCGGCCGGCTCGCCGAGCATCGAGATCGCGGTCGGGCTGACCACCTTCGGCTGCGGCGAGGAGTGCCCCAACGGCTTCCCCGGTGCGGTCTGGTGGCGGCCGATACCGTGACGGCTGCGCGCGACCGGCGGGATCCGCGAGTGGACGACTACATCGCCGGGCTGCCCGACTGGCAGCAGGCGATCTGTCGGCGAGTCCGCGACCTGATCCACGAGGCCGATCCCGAGATCGAGGAGACGATCAAGCGGACGGTCCAGCCGTACTTCGTGCTCGAGGGCAACGTGGCCGCGCTCCTGGCCACGAAGGACCACGTCAACGTGTTCCTGTACGACCCGACCGCACCGGATCCTGCCGGCATCATCACGGCCGGGCACGACAACCAGACAGGCCGCCAGATCGCCATCTACCGCGGCGACTCGATCAACGAGCGGGCATTGATCGAGCTGTTCCGGGCGATCATCGCGAACAATCGCGCGGGGGGCTGGCGCAGGCTCCGGGCGCAGGGCGCCTAGCGCACGATGCTTGCGACGCCCACCATGCCGTAGGCCTCGTGGCCGGGCAGGTGGCAGATGTACTTCCACGTCGCCGGCGCGTCGAACGTGATCGTGGTCACGCGCGTGGACAGCGCCGGGATGACCTGCTCGGTCGGGCGGACCGGGTGCAGGAGCTCCGTCCCGATTCGGTGCTTCTGCTGGATCGCGTCGTCGCCGATGATCCACTCGTGGTCGATCGGGTCGTCGTTGACGAGCGTGATCGTCACCGGCACCCCGACGGGCACCGTGATCGTCGACGGGTTGAAGTGCGAGTACCTGATCTCGATGGTGATGGCCGTCTCCGGCGTTCCGGCCGGTCGTCCGGCCATCACCACCGCCGCCGCGCCGGTCCCCAGAACCAGGGCGACGAGGCCCGCCCCGATGGCGAGGCGGGCCCTGTTGCGTGCCATGCAGGTCAGCCCTGCGCCTGGAGCCGCGAACCCGTCGGTCGCGAGATCTGCAGGACCAGGATGAGGACGCCGACCGCGAGGATCGCGGCCAGCAGTGCCCGGATCGTCGTGGTCTGATCGACGAAGACGGTCGTCGTCGCCGGGACGTCGAGGCCGGCCTGGACCCGCGACGGCACGCCCTGCCCGCTGGCATCGACGGCGAGGTCGTAGGAGAGCTGCGGCGCATTGGCGTCGATGGCGACCTTGGTGAGGTAGCCGTCCTTCGGGACCCAGCCCATCCCGCGGTCCGAACGAAGGTCGTCGAGGAGGCTGGCGCTTGCGTCGGCGCTGTGGTCGAGGCGCATGCCGTTCGAACCGGTCGGGTAGGGGAGGAGCGCCGGCTGATGGTCGGTGAGGAGGTAGACGTCCGCATCCACCTGCGCGTCGGCCGTCTTGCCGAGGCCGAGGATGCGAATGGGCACCCACGGATTCGGCGTCGGGATGGTGATGTGGACCGACGTCCCGTCGCCGATGGCCTGGCCGCGCTCCCTGGCTGCGTCGGCATCGAAGACCGCAGCGAGGAAGATCGGGCTGCGCCTGGCATAGAAGTCGAGGACCTCCGGCGCGTCCGGCGGGAGCCGGAAGCCGTTCTGCGATGCCCACTGGCCGACGTCATCGGCGCCGCCCTTGAGAACAGTGACGTCGAGGGCGTCGATGCGGACCTTCATGAGGACTTCGGCGGTGTCGGCGGCGGCTGCCGCCCCGAACAGGACAAGGGAGTCGCGCGCCACCGGGGTGGTCTCGCGCACGAGGCGCTGCAGGGTCCAGTCGCCGCCCTTCTCGACCGAGGAGGGGACGCCCGGGAGTGGCGTGATCGAGCCGAATGCGCCGCCACCGCCCTGGAACTGGAATGCCGTGACGTAGTGCTCGACCCCGTCGTGGTAGCCCGCGAAGGTCGTCGTGCGGAGCAGGTTCACGGCGCCGTTCGGGCCGATCAGGCCGCCGCAGGCGAGCGTCGGACCTGCCACCAGGAGGAGGGCCAGGCCGGCCCCGAGGAGAGCTGCCGGCAGTCGTCGCC
>DATJGH010000054.1:0-4636 GCA_035495215.1 Patescibacteria group bacterium | reverse complement strand
GTCCACGGACGGTTCGTGCGGGCGCCCCAGACGACCAGGATCGCGGCCGCCGGCAGGCGCAGCAGCAGCGGCAGCGCGATCCAGTACGCGGCGCCGACGTCCGGGGAGACGCCGGTGTCGAGGACGTAGGCGGTCCACTTCGGCCACAGGTCGGGGGCAATGACCGCGGACAGCAGCGCCAGGACGCCGGTCGCGGCGAGGGCAATCCCGAGCCGCCGCCACTCACCGCGGGCGAGGAACCAGAGCAGGCCCACCCCGCAGGTCGGCTTGGTCAGGAGCGGGATCGCCCACGCCGCCGGCCAGCGCAGCGATGCGACCAGGGCGGCGCCGAGGAGGATGTGGATGTTGCCGAGGTACAGGTCGGAGAACACGACGGGAACGACGAGGAAGAGCAGCGCCCAGGGCCCGGTCAGCCAGAGCAGGGCAAAGCCGATCAGCAGCGTCCACAACGCCTGGAAGATCTCGAACTGGAGCGTCACGGCGCGCAGGCCGGCGAAGAACAGCGCGGCCGGTGGCGGGTAGGTGAAGGCGTCCTGCGTCGCGATCGGCCGGGTATACGGGTCGCCGACGTCGACCATCCAGTAGGCGTGGGCATCACCCGCGATCGTCGGGCGGAAGAGGGCCACGAGGACGAGCACGACCACGAATGCGATCCGAAGCGCGACGTCGATCAGTCGACGACGCCGGCGCAGCATCGCGATCACGGCGTGACCACCGGCAGGTAGACCGAGATCGAGGTGCGCGGCGAGGCATCGAAGCGGTCGATGAGCGAACTTGTCGACGGAGTGATGCCGGTGTACGGATCGGGTGTCGCGGCGCCGTCGCCGAACATGAACCGGTCCTCGGCCGGGCCGCCGCACGCGGCGCCGATCTGCGACTCGAGCAGCCGGTCGCACACGATCACGATGCCCGTCGTGGTGGTTGACGTCCCGGCGGGCAGGCGTCGTTCCGCCTCCTCGATCGGGAAGGCGATGCCGTCGGCCGACTTGAAGCCGGGCAGGCTGACGATGCTGACCGGCGGGCCATGCAGCCGGTCGACGATCCGCGCCCCCGCCAGCTGCGCCGCCCTCCAGCCGCCGTCCGGGTCGGATGCCGGCAGGCGGATCAGCTCCGCACCGACGATCGCGCTGAGAACGACCGCGCCGAGCGCGCCCGCAACGAAGCCGCGCACGACCGCCGGATCGAGAGAAGACGCGGCTCGTCGCGCCCGCCAGCGGTCGACGGCACGCTCGAGGAGCGCCGCGATCGAGACGCCGAACAGTGTCGCGACCAGCGGGTCGAGCGATGCGTGGTAGTGGTCGTTGGGGAGCCCCGCGATGACCGTCTGCAGCCCCGGCGCCGTGAGCGCGAGCGCGACCGTGCTCCAGGCGAGTACGCCCACGAGCCACGCGAGCGCGACGCGCGCCGCGCCACGCGCGACCAGGTCATACCACGCGACCAGGCCGAGGAACGCGGCGAGGACGAGCGCCGCCGCGATCGGCACGTCGGTGACGAGGCCGACGATCGGCCAGCCCACGATCCTGAGTAGGGTGAACAGGATCGAGAACGCTGGATCCCGGCTCTGCGTGCCACCGCCGCTCGCGAAGTAGTCGAGGATCAGGCGGGTCTCGCCGAAGCCCGACGTCAGCTCGTGGATGAGGAGCGGCGTGAACAGCACCGCGACGATGGCGAGGCCGCCCACGATTCCGTTCCACGCAGCCCGGCTGCGCCGCAACCCGAGCAGCGCGAGCACGAAGATCGACATGAAGAACACCAGGCCGAGCACGTGGAGCTGCACGACGGCACCCGCCGCCCCGATCGCGACGGCCCACCAGCGCGCCCGGCCCGTCTGGCGGCCGCGCCACGCGGCCGCCAGCGCGAGCGCGGCGAACAATGGGATGGGGTTCGGGTTCCAGATGAACGTCGACTCGTCGATCGCTGCGGGTGACAGCGTGAGGATCAGCGCGGCGGTGGCCCCGGCGAGCGGACCCGCCATGGAGCGCGCGAGCCAGTACGTGAGCGCGACCGCGCCGATCCCGAGCAGCGCCAGCCACGTCGTGACCGCGACCGGGTCGTTATCCGAGACGGCCGCCGCGGGAGCGAGCAGGAAGTAGTAGAAGGCGCCGTGGTGGAAGTCCCCGACGGAGGTCTTCGGACCGAGCAAGGGCACCTCGCCCTCCCGCGTGAACGCGGCGAGGGTGAGCATGTCGTGGCCCTGGTCAGCATCGAACCGGCCGCGATCCGCGAGGCCGGGCAGTCGGAGCAGCGCCGCGACGACGAGGATCGCCGCCAGGACGAGCGCTTCTCGTCGCGTCACACGGGGGATCCCGACGCGCGGCGCGTCAGTCGTCGCGGAGGCCGGGCCACCGAGTCGTCAGTGCGTGCCGGAACGGCGGATCGGTCCGCCCTTCGTGTAGTCGCCTCCAACGACCGGCTCGATCAGCCCGTAGTCGCCCTCGCGCCGTCGGTACAGGATCGACACGCGCTCGTTCTCCGCGTTGACGAACACGAAGAACGAGTGGCCGAGCTCCTCCATCCGCGCGACCGCGTCTTCCTCGAACATCGGCTCGATCGCGAAGCGCTTGAGCTTCACGATCCGCCCGGCGCCTTCGGGCGCGCCCGCTTCAGGCCCGCGTTCCGCCTCCGGGGCGCCGGCGCCGCGCACGGTCTGCGATGACTTGCGGACGCGGCTCGTCTCCCGGTGCGAGACCGTCCGACGCTCGATCTTGTCGATGACGTCGTCGATCCCGGCCTGATGGGTCGGTGCTGCCGATGAGCTGCGCAGCGCCTGGCCGTCGATCACGAGCGTGACGTCGACGATGTGCGAGTCCTGGTCGCTGCGGTGCTGCTCCAGCGAGAGCTCCACCGTCACGTCCGAGCGGTCATCGAGGAGGCGCTCGAGGCGCCTGAGCTTCCGCTCCGCGTACTCGCGGACCCGGTCCGGCACCTCGTAGTTCTTGCCCTTGACGATGGTCCGCAAACCCACCTCCCGGCTGGGCCACCATCGTACCGCCCGACCGCTGTGCCGACCGCGCCTCGATCGACTGAGGCCGGTGGTACGGAACGGTCATCGCTCGCGAGCGACGGCGATCGCGGACACGGCCAGCGCGCCCGCGTCGAGGAGGGCAGTGGCGCACGCGCCGAGGGTCGCGCCGGTCGTCACGACATCGTCGACGAGCACCAGCCAGCGGCCGCGAACGGCGTCCGCGATCGCGAGGTCGCGCACCCGGAACGCATCGACCAGGTTGGTCGCCCGCGCCGCCCGATCGAGATCGAACTGGGCGGTTGTGGCCCGCGTGCGCTCCAGGGCCTCCAGGACGGGGAGTGACAGCTGCCGGGCCGCTGCGGTGGCGATCAGGGCCGCCTGGTCGTACCCGCGCTCGCGCACGCGATCCGGCGACGCCGGCACGGGCACGAACGCATCTCCAGCAGCGCCCGCGCGCGCCCAGCGACGGGCAACGGCGGCGCCCATGAGCGGAGCGAGCCGGCGCTCGCCGTCGTACTTGAGCGAGTGGAGGGCACGCCGGGCCACGCCGGTGAACGGCGCGCACCACTCGAGCTGGAGCAGGGGCGCCGGGAGGTCCGCGGGCAGCCCGATCGGCACGCCCGGCTCGGCCAGCACGCGGATGTCGAGCGCCGTCCGGCACTCGCGACACAGCGCGTCGCCCTCCTGCCCGCAGCCGGCGCACGAGGCGGGCAGGGCCAGGTCCAGGGCTCGATTTGCCGCGGCGCCGAGGAGAGTCCGGACGGCTGCGAGGGACGTCATCGCCACCATCGTGGCGCCGGGTGCTTACGTGGCGATCACCCGCGCATCACCCCGCGATCACCCTCGGCTCACCCGTCGCCGGCGTCCGCCACAGCGGCACGATGGCCACCAGCAGGCTGAGCGCCGTGACCCACAGGGTCGGATTGGCGATCGTGAGGGCCACGATCAGCAGCGCCTCGCCGACCCGCGCCGACTCGCCGCTTCGTCGCGCCCGCAGCGCGAGCCGCCCGGCAACAATCGTGAGCGCGAGTCCCACGGCGAATCGCACGGCGAAGGGGATCGGCACGATCGAGCCGCCATCCGCCCCCGCCCGCGCGCCCACGACGTCGATGAAGCCCTGCCAGGCCCACGGCGCCGCGACGACGCTGACCGCGAGGACGACCAGACCCGCCAGAGCCGCCACGAACAGCGCCCGCCAGCGCTCCTCGGCGGCCAGGTAGACGAGACCCAGGACCGGCGTGATCTTCAGCGCCGCCGCCGGAACCCAGAACAGTGCGGACCTTCGCAGTGCGAGCACCGCCAGCACCGCCAGCAGCAGGTGGACGTTGCGCACGCGCAGCTCGACCGCGACCGGCACGAACGCGATCAACGCGAGGGCGACGATCGGGTTGCGCCCGGCCAGCCACCACAGGCAGGCGAGCAGCAGCACCGTCCAGGCGACCGCGAAGGCGTCCGCCGAGACGAGTGCCGTCAGCGGGGCCAGGACCTCGGCCAGCGGCGGCGGATACCAGTACGCGAAGGGCGTGTTCGGGGCGGCGGCCGGGTCATACGGGGACAGGCCATCGGCGAGTCGCGTACCGGCCAGCCAGTACGCGTACTCGTCGTTGAGGTGGCGCCATTCCGTGGCGGCGATGATCAAGAGCAGCGAGGCACCGACCGCCGCGAGGACGA
>DATJGH010000053.1:0-10949 GCA_035495215.1 Patescibacteria group bacterium | reverse complement strand
CCAGCAGTGGCGGACACCGACGCGCGAGATCACGCCAGACGTGCCCGACAACGTCCGGCCCATCCCGATGGGCTACCTCGACGGGCTGGGTGACCTCCAGACGCAACACTCGTGCGTGCTCCTGCTGGACATCACCGAGAGTTGCAACCTCGAATGCCCGACCTGCTTCGCCGGGTCATCGCCCGGGATCGGGCGCTTCGCGCGCCTGCCGCACATCCTCCGTTCGCTCGACACCGCGATCGCGCGCGAAGGGGGCAAGGTTGACGTGCTGATGCTCTCGGGCGGCGAGCCGACGGTCCACCCCGAGGTGCTCGAGATCATCGAGGCGGCGACGTCGCGCGCGGTCACCCGCGTGATCCTCAACACGAACGGGATTCGCCTCGTGCGCGACGACCGCTTCCTCGCGGCGCTGGGCAAGCTCAGGAACCGCGTCGAGGTCTACCTCCAGTTCGACGGGTTCGACGCCTCGTCCAGCATCTACCACCGGGGCGAGGACCTGCGCGAGATCAAGGCCGAGGCGCTTCGGCGCCTGGCCGGCGAGCGGATCTTCACGACGCTGGCCGTCGCGGTCGCCGAGGGCGTCAACGATCACGAGGTCGGGGCGATCGCCGAGTACGCGCTCGCGACCGACTTCATCGCCGGCGTCGCGTTCCAGCCGATGTTCGGGTCGGGCCGGGCGAACCCAATCGACCCGATGCATCGGGCGACGACAACCGGGACGCTCCGCCGGCTCGGCGCCCAGACGGGGGACCGGGTGGGGCCGGACGACTTCATCGCCCTGCCCTGCTCCCACCCGGATTGCTCGTCGATCACGTACTTCATCCGTGGCGACGCCGGCGAGTGGCGATCGGTCCCGCGCCTGCTCGGCACCGAGCAGCTGAAGGGCTACCTCGGCCTCGTCTCGAACCGCATCGCCCCGGACGACGCCATGTGGACCGCCCTGGTCGGGATGATGTCGGAGACGACCCTCGTCTCCCGCCCCGAGCTCATCGACCACGTCCTGCGCATCTGTGAGGCGTGCGATCTCGGCGTGACCGGCTTCGTCAAGAACCTGGGCATGTGGCTGTTCGATCGCGATCGAGCCGTCGAGGAGCTCGCCCTGCGCGTGAAGCGCCTGTCGGTCAAGACGTTCATGGATGCCTGGACGCTGAACATCGAACGGCTCCAGCAGTGCTGCGTCCACGTCGGCTCGACGAACGGAGAGGAGAACCCGGTGCGAATCCCGTTCTGCGCCCGGCAGCTCTTCGGTGGCCTTCGCCGGCACACGTCGGCGGGCATGGTCCCCGCCCGCGAGCTCGTGCAGCTCGACGGCGTGCGCCACGCCGGAAGCCCGGCATGAACGCCACGACGTCGGCCCTCGGTGGGCCGCCCGGTCCGGCCGGCCAGGTCGGACCCCACACCTACCTTCGGCCGCCGCTGTCGCCGCCGGAGAAATACGAGCGCCTCGCGTTCACGTTCTGCCGGATGGGGACCGTCGGCCTCATTGCCTGGGCGGTCACGCCCGCTGTGTTCGTGCTCGTCGTGGCGCTCATCGCGATCGCGCTCTACGCGAGGTCGATCTCGCTCGGCGTGTCGTGGTCCAAGTGCTTCCTCAGGCGCCCGACGCTGATCATCGGCGCGTGGGCCGCCATCGCGGCTGCTGATGCCTACTGGCTCCTCGTCCTCGGCGGCCGACTGCCGGCCTAGGTCCGGCCTCTCCCGTCCGGCGAACTATGTGCTACAGTGAGGTAGCATATTTGTCGGCGAGGAGGTTGGCAGCGTGCCGAAGCGGGCGTCGGGTCGAGTCGCGGTCACCGGATCGTTCGGATTCACCGGCCGCGCACTGACCGAACGACTCCTCGCAGCGGGCCACGACGTCGTGACCCTGAGCCGACGCTCCGGGGATGGCGATCCGCTCGCGGCGCGCATCACGGTCCGGCCCCTGCGCCCGGACACGCCCAAAGAGCTGGCCGCTTCGCTCGACGGCGTGGACACGCTGTTCAACACCTACTGGTTGCGGTTTCCGCGTGGCGAGTTGACATTCGAAGGGGCGGTGGCCAACTCCGCGACGCTGCTCGCCGTGGCGCGCGAAGCCGGCGTCAGGCGCGTGGTCCACGTGAGCGTCGTCAACGCGGCGGCCGACGCGGACACGCCGTACGTTCGCGCGAAGGCGGCACTCGAGGCGCTCGTCCGGGCGAGCGGGCTCGAGTGGGCGATCGTGCGCCCGACGCTGACCTATGGCACCGACGACATCCTGATCAACAACCTTGCCTGGGCCCTCCGGCGCCTGCCCGTGTACGGCATCCCCGGCCTTGGGCGGTACACGGTCCAGCCGGTGCACGTCGACGACGTGGCTCGGATCTGCGTCGAAGCCGCGGCGGGGCCGCCGGGCGTCACGGTCGATGCGGCCGGCCCCGAGACGATGGCCTATCGCGAGCTCGTCGATCGAGTCCGAGCGGCGGTCGGCAGCCGCTCCATCGTCGTGCCGATGCCCGCATTCGTGGTGCTCGCGGCGGCGCGCGCCCTGGGGCCCTTCCTTCGGGACGTCGTCCTCACACGGGACGAGATCCGCGAGCTGAGCGCATCGCTGCTGACCTCCCACGAGCCGGCACGCGGCGAGATTCGCATCTCCGACTGGCTCGCGGCGAACGCATCGACGCTCGGCCGGCGCTGGTCGAGCGAGCTCGCCCGCAACTACCGGGGCGTGAATCACCCCTGATCCTGCCGGGAGTCATCCGGATCGTCACCCTCCGGCACTGTCGAGCCCGCGCCTCGCGGCGGGACGATCGCGTCGAGCGGGTGGGGCCCGGACGCGCCTCATCCATTGAGGAGGCAGCCGAGATGAAGGCGCTCGTCGTCTACGAATCGCACTATGGCAACACCGAGAAGATTGCCCAGGCCATTGCGGAAGGCATCGGGCCCGATGCTCGCGCGCTCCACACCAGCGAGGCCACGCCCGAGGTCGTACAGGCCGTCGAGCTGGTCGTGGCCGGCGCCCCGGTCATGGCCTTCAGCCTGCCTGGCGAGTCAATGCTCGCGAACCTGCCGAAGGACACCAAGGCGCCCTTCCCGCCAGACATGTCGCATCCGTCCCTGCGCGAATGGCTCGACAGGCTGCCGCGCCATCAGGGCGGGGCCGCCGCATCCTTCGAGACCAGGCTGCGCTGGTCCCCCGGTGGGGCGACCGGGCCCATCGATGACCAGTTCCACAAGGCGGGTTTCCGAACCATCGCGAAGCCCGGAAAGTTCGTGGTCAAGGGCAGCTACGGCCCGCTCCGCGAGGGCGAGCTGGAGCGAGCACGCGAGTGGGGCGCAACCCTGGCGGCAGCGCTCCGCTGAACGAGGCTCGCACGGGCCGGCCCGCGCTCCCGGGCCGGCCCCGATCTGCCTCGAAATAGGGAGAACCCCTCGTTTGACCCCCTCAGGGGCCTGTGCGACACTCCGCCAGCCCTCACGGGGGAATCGCATCGAAGCCGTTGGGCAACGAGCTCGATGCGCGCAGGCAGGATGACAGCCCGAGGAGGTGAATCCCGGATTGGCAGAAGTCCGAGTGGGTGAGAACGAGACGTTCGAAAGCGCCCTCCGCCGCTTCAACAAGAAGATCCAGCAGTCCGGCATCCTCGCCGAGGCTCGCCGGCGCGAGCACTACGAGAAGCCGAGCGTGAAGCGGAAGCGCAAGGAAGCAAAGCGCAAGAAGAACGCACGGACGCCGCAGGGCTGAGACGGCGGACGGCCGGGACCGTCCGAAGCGCGACAACGCGAATGGACCGGCCCCGCCATCCATCGACAGCCCGGGCTCTCCGCCCGAGGTGCCGATACCGGTGACCCTCAGAGCGCGAATCCAGTCCGACATCACGGCCGCGATGCGGTCGGGTGACGCGCTGCGCCGCGACACGCTGCGCATGGCCGAGAGCGCGATCTACAACGCCGAGAAGCGCGACCGCCGGAGCTACTCCGATGACGAGGTCGCGGGCGTCCTGGCACGTGAGGTGAAGACCCGGCGGGAGTCCGTGGAGGCCTTCCGCAAGGGTGGACGCGAGGATCTCGCCTCGAAGGAGGAGTCGGAGATCGCGATCCTCGCGGGGTTCCTGCCGGAACAGCTGTCCGAGCCCGAGATCACGGCCCTCGTCGACGAGGCCCTGGCAGCGACGGGCGCTGCCGGCCCGCGCGACCTGGGCAAGGTCATGGGCTGGCTCGCGCCGCGCACCAGGGGTCGGGCCGACGGCAGGCTCGTGAGCCAGCTCGCCGGCACTGCCCTCGCCGCGAAGGGCGGGGCATCGTGAGCGCCTCCAGCCGTCCCTCCCGCACGCTCCCGAGCCGGCGCGAGCTCGCGCGCCTCCTCGTTGCCTTCGGCGGTCTCGTCCTGGCGATGACCCTCATCCTCGGGCTCGACCTGACGCCCGGGCTCGCCCTCAAGGCCGGCGACCTCACGCCGTCGGACATCGCGGCCCCGCGTGCGCTGAACTTCACGAACGACCTGCTCACGACGCAGGCGCGCCAGCAGGCCCGGGACAACGTCGAGCCGCAGTACGACTACACGTCCGAACGGGCAATCGCGATCGCCTCGGAACAGCTCAGCGCGTTCACCCGGCGCGTCGCGCCCGTCGATTCGGCGTTCGCGCCGCAGACCACCGCGGAGGAGCGCGCCGCGCTGCTCGACGGTGTCCTGCCGGGCCTCAGCGACCACGCCCGGGACATCCTCCTGAACCTGGAGCCGCGACGCTGGTCGGCCGTCCGGACCGAGGCCGCCCGGGTGCTTGACGTGACCGAGCGCGACGAGCTGCGCGACACGGAGGTCGCGGAGGCGCGGCAGCGCCTCTCGGCGCAGATGGCCGGTGGCCTGTCCGATGACGAGCGCAGCCTCGCGGCCGAGCTGATCAGCCCGCTGCTCGTCCCGAACAGCTCGTTCTCGGCCGATCTGACCGAGCAGGAGCGGGATCGCGCCGAGGCCGCGGTGGCGCCCGTGGTCGAGACGCTCATCCAGGGCCAGGTGATCGTGCGCGGCGGCGACAAGGTGACGGAGCTCGACCTGGCCCGGATCCACGCGCTCGGGCTCGACGTCCAGCGCCTCGACGTGGCCGCCCTGGGCGGCTGGTTCCTCCTGTCCGGCCTGGCGGTGGCGATGATCATCGCCTGGCTCCGCCTCTTCCGGCCGGAGTACTGGCATCGCAACAACGTGGTCGTCCTGGTGTGGCTGCTGGTCGTCTTCGCGACGTTCGCGGTCCAGCTCACCGCCGGCCGGCCGGCGCTGCCGTTCATCCTGCCGATCTCAGTGGTCGGCCTGCTCGTGACGGTCCTGCTCGACGCCGAGACGGCGATCCTGGTCGCGGCGGCGATCTCGGTCATCGCCGGCGCGGTCAACGGGCCCTCGCTGGAGCTCGGGACGTACGCCATGCTCGGCAGCGTGGCCGGCATCCTGGCGATCCGCCGCGGCGATCGGCTCCAGAACTTCATCCAGGCCGGCGCCGCGATCTTCGTCGTCCAGGCCGTCGTGGTGACGGCGTTCTCGCTGCTCGGCGAGCGCGACCTGACCGGCATCGTCCAGCTGATCGGGGCGGCCGCCATGTCGGCAGGTGGCGCCGCGGTGGCGGCGGTCGGGTCATTCGCGGTGCTCGGCAGCGTGTTCGGCCTGATGACGGTGTTCCAGCTGCTCGAGCTGGCCAACCCGTCGCAGCCGCTCCTGCGCAGGCTGCTGGTCGAGACGCCGGGCACGTATCACCACTCTCTGATGGTCGGGAACCTGGCCGAGCGCGCCGCCGAGGCGATCGGGGCCGACCCCCTCATCACCCGCGTCGCCGCCTACTACCACGACGTCGGCAAGCTCGCGAACCCGCTCGCGTTCATCGAGAACCAGTCCGGCGGCGAGAACATCCACGACGAGCTCGAGCCGGTGGAGTCGGCGCAGATCCTCAAGCAGCACGTCGCCGATGGCATCGACGTCGCCTACCAGGGCCGGCTGCCGAAGGCGCTGATCGCGTTCATCCCGCAGCACCACGGGACCGCGATCATGAGCTACTTCCATGCCAAGGCCCGCGAGGAAGCGGCGGCGCCGTACGGCGGCCTCTCGACCGAGGAAGGTCGCCGGGCGGCCGATGCGGTCGATCAGCGACGATACCGCCACGCCGGCCCGAAGCCGCAGTCACGCGAGGCGGCGCTGCTCATGCTCGCCGACGGCGTCGAGGCCTCCGTCCGCTCGCTCGAATCGCGGGACGAGGCGTCGATCCGGTCGATGGTCGCGCGCATCGTCCTCGAACGCCTCGAGGACGGCCAGTTCGACGAGTGCGACCTCACCCTGCGCGACCTCAACCAGATCCAGGAGGCCTTCGTCAGCCAGCTCCTCGGCATGTACCACCAGCGCATCGCCTACCCGCAGTCGAAGGTGGTCGAGCTCGAATCGCGACGCGCCGCAGGCGGAGGCGGCACGCCCGCGTGACACGTCACGCTGACTGAGGTGAAGAGCGTCGAGCCGCCGCCCAGGTGGATCGTGCGACTCAATGTCGCGATGCTGCGGCTCGGGATGCGCATCGGGCAGCAGGCGTTGCTGACGGTGTCGGGACGGCGGAGCGGCAAGCCGCGCAGCACCCCGGTTTCGATTGCGACCGTCGACGGCCACCGCTACCTGGTGGCGGCGTTCGCCAACGCTGACTGGGTCCAGAACGTTCGAGCCGCAGGGTCAGGAACGCTCAGGCGCGGTCGCGCGGCCGAGCCAGTGCGGGTGACCGAGCTTCCCGCCGAGGCGCGGGGCCCGATCCTGCGTGCGTTTCTCGAGCAGGTGCGAGGTGGAGTCCGGTTCTTCGGAACCACCGACCGCGACGAGGTTGTGGCCGATGCAGCGCGGTACCCGGTGTTCGAGATCGCAGCCGACAGTGAGGCGATCGAGCCCGAGCGATGAACGACGATCGGCACCGCTCGATCTACCTCCAGCCGTGGCGGGTCGACGTGGTGACTCGGCGGGGCGTCGAGGCCAGGCTCGCCGACGCGGCGCTCGCCCGGGCAGTGGGCGCAGCGCTTGACGCGGCGAAGGCACCGGCACCGGGTTCCGTGACCGTCGTGCTGACCGACGACGATGAGCTCGCCGATCTCAACCGCGAGCACATGGGCGTCGACGGCCCGACCGACGTCCTGTCGTTCCCGATGCTGCCGCCGGAGGCGTTTGCCGGACGCGCGCGCCGCTCGCGCGGAAGGGCAGACGGCCCACGCACGCACATCGGCGACATCGCGATCTCGGTCGAGCGGGCCTTCGAGCAGGCGGTGCAGGGCCGCGGCGGCCAGACCGGCGACGTGCGCTGGTCATCCGCCGATGAGCTGCTCCTGCTCGTCACGCACGGCACGCTCCACCTGTGCGGCTGGGATCACGCCGAGCCGGCAGATGAGCAGGCGATGCGCGCGCTCGAGCGTCGGCTCCTGGGCTAGCAGGGGGCGCGAAGCTCTGCGGATGGGGTCCCGGCGGTGCCGGGACCGCTACTTCAGGACCAGGAAGGCATCCACGTCGATGCGCGGATGGCTGCCGCCACCGACGACGACGATCTTGATGCTGTGGGTGCCGGGGCTGCCGAACGTGAACTGATAGGCAATCTTGCGGAACGTCGTGGTCGTGCTGTAGGCCGAGAACGTGCCCTTCAGGACACCGTCGATGTACACCTTGAACTTGCCGCGCGACGACGCCCTCGTGGTCACGAAGCCGATCGAGCGCACGCCGGTGCTCTTGAAGGTCGCCGAAGCGCCGGCTCCCGTCGCGTACCAGGCGGTCCCGCCCGAGAAGCCCGAAGCGCTGGACGTGTGCCACGTGCCGGTCTTGCTCGTCGGCGACTGGAACAGGAGCGGCTGCAGCTGCACGCCGGTCACGGTGCCTGAGCTGTTGCCCAGCAGGTCAAACGCCGTGACCCGGAACCGATAGGTGTGGCCGAGCGGGAGCGCCCGGACGATCGAGGCCCCGGTCGTGAACGTCGGCGCGCCGTATGCCCCGCTGTCGATGCTTTCCTCGACCGCGTAGGTCACGGTCCCGCTGGTTGCGTCGGTGGACGCGGGCCAGGAGATCCGGTAGTTGGGTGCGGCCGTCAGCTGCGTCGAGACGAGGGCGCTGGCGGTGGCCGTGCCGGGGTTCGTCGGCACGTCGGTGTCGACCAGCAGCCGCGCGACCGTCGTGCGCCAGTCGCCCACGCCGTCCACGAGCATGTGGCTGGCCCAGACAGTGCCGGTGCCGACCGGATCGGTCGCGACCCCGGCGAAGTCGCCCCAGCGGTTCTGCGCCGTGGTGGCGTCGCTGGTGTCGAGCAGCTGGGGCGTGCCGAGCACCCCGCCGACGACGCGGTTCGCGTACCACGCGATGTTGTCGCTGGCCGAGCTCTGCGAGTAGCTCACGAACAACGTGCCATTCCGCGACAGGCCGATCCCGCCGAAGAAGGTGTCAATTCCGTCACCGGCCGAGATCTCGAGCGCCCCGTTGCCGGATGGCGCGCCGGTCGTCGGCGTCGTGAGGCCCCACACGACGACCTCGTCGTTGAACGTGGCGCCGGCATCGAACGTCCTGGGCCAGGTCGAGACCCAGTACAGCTTGCCACCGAGCCAGATGGCGTCGGTCGGCCGCCCGTCGATCGCGCTGTCGAGAGCATCGGGCCCCGGTTGGCGAGGATCGGGCGGATCACGGAATTCGGAGAAGCCGATCACCGTCGAGACGTTGGTCTCGTCGAGGTACGCAGTTGGGCAGGCGCCGGAGGCGGTGATCCGGTCGTACAGCTGCTGGCCGTTCGCGACGACCTCCGAGATCAGGTGGACGTCGCTGCCGGACGAGAGGACCTGCGCCGCCCGAGGGTGGACGAGGCCTTCGGCACCGCACTCGTTCACCGCGAGCGGACCGCCGCCGAGGATGGACGACCAGGTGACGACCAGGATGTCGGCGCCCAGGAACACCAGGCTGCTGTCGAAGATATTGGAGGTCAGGACGACCTTGTTCGAGGAGGACGACAGCGACGGGTAATCGGGCAGGAGGTCGCCGAACGACAGCTGGTAGATCCACCAGCCCGCCGTGGGATCGGCGCCCTCCGAGACCGCGAGGTACAGGGCGTTGGAGGACAGGTCGTCGGCGAAGCCGACGGCCTCGCCAACCCATCGGCTGTGGGCGGCGTCCCAGATGATCCTGGCGTCGGTCGGGCTCTGGGCGGCTGAGACGCCGAAGAGGGCCGACTCGGGCACCGTCAGCAGCTCGTTGCCGTTCCGGTCGGTGACGCGGATGGCCACGTTCACGGCCTGGACGACGTACGAAGGGCTCGCGGCGATCCACGGGTCGGCGGGATAGACCTCACCGCTCTCGGCCTGCGTGAGGCCGTCGAACAGCTTCGGCACGACCAGGTCGGGGATCACGATCTGCGGCGCGACGTTCGACGACGGCGCCGGCGAGGTTCGAGTGCTCGTCGGGTGGACTTTCGGGTACTGGAGCTTCGGCTTCTTCGCGACTGTTGCGCCCGAGCGCGCCGAGGCCTCGCGGGCGCTGGCCCTGGCCGACACGATATGCCGCGTCGAAACGAGCTTGCCATGGCTCGACGGCGACCAGACCGTTGGTTTCGGGGCGGCCCCGACCGTGAGCGGCGCGATCGCGCCGAGGAGGAGCGCCGCCATCGCGATGGCCGGCGCGGCCTTCAATGGGCCGCGGCGCGCCCGCGTGCCAAGGAATCCGGGCTCCATGAAATCCCCCTCCGCTCACGACCCTCCGACCCCTCGCAGGGGCCGGCGGCGAGTATGCCCCGTGCGAAGGCCCTCGTTCCGTCGTCCGCGCGGTTGACGGATACCATCTAGTCCGAGCCCCCGGACGCGTGTCCCGGGGCCGTTCGTGCTGTCTCGGAGGTCGTCCTGAACAAGGTCGTCGTCGGGTTGGGCAACCCCGGCGAGCAGTACCGACAGACCCGCCACAACATCGGCTGGATGGTCCTCGACCGCCTGGCCGATCGGGCCGGGTGGTCCGGCCGTGGGCGGAATCGGGACGCCGCGGCGGTCGTCGGCGGGCGATACCGCGGGCTGGACCTCGTGTTCGTGAAGCCCCAGACGTACATGAACGAGTCGGGCATCGCCGTGCGCAAGGTCCTCGCGCGCGAGCGCGCTCCGCTGGGAGAGCTGCTCGTCGTGGTCGACGACTTTGCGCTGCCGTTCGGCAAACTCCGCTTCCGCGAGGGCGGCGGACCCGGCGGCCACAACGGCCTGCGCTCGATCATCGCCGAGCTCGAGAACGAGGCGTTCAGCCGGCTGCGTGTCGGGATCGGCGCGCCCGATGGAAGGTTCATCGACCACGTCCTGACCAAGTTCGAGCCCGACGAGCGCCAGCGGCTCGACGAGCTGCTCGACACCGCTGCCGACGCGGTCGAGGCGTGGGCCCTCGAAGGCACGAACAAGGCGGCGACCCGCTTCAACGCCTTCGAGCTTCGCCCGGCTGACGAGGATCGACTGGCGCCGCCGGGCGAGGTGGAGGGGCCGCCGGGCCCCGATGGGATCCGGCGCACGAAGACCGGCTGGCGTCGCGTCCTGTCGCGCCGTGGCGGGCCAGAGGAGGAGGCGTGAGCAGCCGGACGCCCCTGCGCGGCCGCAAGGGCTGGGAGCGGCGGCTTGCCGAGCGCACTGGGGAGCCGGGGAGCGTGGCTGCGCCTGACGCGCCGCCGATCGCAGCCGCCGCCGAGCCCACCGTTCCTCCGGAGTGGCCCGTGGCCGTGCCACCCGGCCAGCGGCCCCCTGTGCCGGCGCCGGCCTCGAAGCCCGGCCCGGGGCGGCGGATCCCGAACCTGTCCGGCCTGCCGCGCCTGCTCGACGGCACGGGTTCGTTCTCCACGCTGCGGGAGCGGCTGGGACCGCCCGCCGCGCCGCCCTCGAATGCGGGGCGGCACGCCGGCGTGACCTCGGTGCCGCACGGTGCCAAGAGCTACCTCGCCGCCGCGCTCGCGCTGGCCGCCGGCGAACGCATCTGCTGGATCGCGCGCGACTCCGAG
>DATJGH010000052.1:0-43835 GCA_035495215.1 Patescibacteria group bacterium | reverse complement strand
AGCCCGATGGCGACGGCCCGCCGGCGGATGATCGGCGCGAGCCGGTCCCGCTGCTGCGCAGAGAGGGTCTTCGAGTCGCGCACGCCGGCGATCCGCCGGGCATGGGGCTTCATGATCACGGCCGCGGCGACGACGGCGCCGCAGGTTGGCGCGACGCCGACCTCGTCGACGCCGACGACACGCACGGCCCCTTCGCGCCAGAGCTCGCGCTCGTACCGGTAGGTGGGGACGCGGACCGCCATCGGGTCCTCAGGGTAGCCGTGGGAGGTGGCCGGCGGTGTCGCCGGCCGGGATGGTGGGTCGGGCGCGGGCCGGCCCGCGCCGAGCTAGGCCCGGGTCCGCCGCTCGCGCAGGGTCGCGGCCTTGCCCACGCGCTTGCGCAGGAAGTAGAGCTGGGCGCGCCGCGCCTGGCCGTGCCGCACGACCTCGATCTTCTCGATCCGAGGGCTGTTGACCATGAACGTCCGCTCGACGCCGACGCCGCTGGCGATCTTGCGGACGGTGATCGACCGGGCGATGCCACCGCCACGCAGGCGCATCACCGTGCCCTCGAAGACCTGGATGCGCTCCTTGCCGCCCTCGACCACCCGGGCCGAGACCTTGACCGTATCGCCGGAGGCGAGGTCGGGCAGGTCGGTGCGGATCTGGTCGGCGACGATCTCGTCGAGGACGTTCACGGTGGTTGGTTCCCTGCTGGTGCGCGGCGCGCGGCGGCGCGCGGCAATCTGACGTGGGACTCGGCTGGGCGGCCGACGGCGGCGAAGCATAGCACGGCCGCCTCTCTGGCCCGGGCGCTGGCAGGGACCGGCGCGGGTGCGATACGCAGGTGGGTTGCGCCGATGCGCCGCGGACGGGGCCCGCCTAGCCCTCCGGGGCGAGCAGGTCCGGCCGGCGCGCCTTCGTCCGTGCCACCGCCGCCTCGTGGCGCCAGCGCCGGACGGCTTCATGGTGGCCGCTGACGAGCACGTCGGGCACGGTCGCCCCACGAAACTCGGGCGGACGGGTGTACTGCGGGTACTCGAGGAGGCCGGCGCTGAACGACTCCTCGAGCGTCGATGCCTCGTCGATCGCGCCGGGGAGCAGCCGCGTCACCGCGTCGATCACGACCAGGGCCGCGAGCTCGCCCCCACTGAGCACGTAGTCGCCGATGGACAGCTCGAGATCGAACAGCTCGCGGATGCGCTCGTCGACACCCTCGTAGCGCGGGCATACCAGGAGCAGGTGCTGGCGGCCGGCGAGGTCGGCTGCGCGGGCCTGGCGGAACACCTCGCCGCCCGGGTCAAGGAGGATCGTGGTCGAGTCGGCGCGGCGCAGCTCGTCCAGCGCGGCCGCGACCGGCTCCGGTCGCAGGACCATGCCTGCGCCGCCTCCATATGGGCTGTCGTCGACGCTGCGATGCCGACCGAGGCCCCACCGGCGAAGGTCGTGGATTCGGATGTCCACGAGGCGACGCTCGCGGGTCCGCCCTGGAATGCTCTCGGACAGCGGGGCCTCGAGCATGCCCGGGAAGAGACAGACGACGTCGATCTCGAGGGTCATGCGCCGCCATCCTCGCTGGCGGGCGGGCGCGCTGCTCCCCCACCCTTGCCGTGGCGCGACCAGCGCGACCGGCGCCGGGGCGTCGATGCCTTCGGGCGATCTGCCTCGACCGCAGGCCCGGCGAGGTCCAGGACCGCCTCATCGACCACGAGCTCGCGCCGCTCCGGCGCGAACGTCGTGATGATGTCCCGAACCGCCGGCACGTCGAACTCGCCGGCCGGGCCGCCGCGGACCACGTAGACCTCGGCTTCGCCGGCGCGGTACACGTCCGCGACGGTGCCCAGGGTGGTGCCCGACGAGTCCTTCACGGTCGAGCCGATCACCTCGTGCCAGTACGCGGCCCCATCGGGGAGGTCCGCCGACCGGTCGACCGCGATCTCGAGGTACGCCTCGCGCAGGCGCTCGGCGGCGGCCCGATCCGGGACCTCGCGAAACGTGAGGCGCCAGCCCGGCCCGTCCTCGACCGGCTGGGCCGCGGCGATCGTCAGCGGCGTCGGATCGCCCTCGAGGTGCAGCACGTTGCCCGTGGCGAACCTCGCCTCGGGCTGGTCGGTCAGGACCTCGACCCGCACCGAGCCGCGCAGCCCGTGCAGGCCGCGCACGCGACCGACGACAAGGCGCGTCGTCACGCCCGGTGAGGACCCGGCGCGGGGCCCTCCCGGCTCAGATGATCTCGAGCTGGACGGACGTGCCTTCACGCGCCGCGGTCACCTTGAGCAGCGTCCGCAACGCCTTGGCGACGCTGCCGTTGCGCCCGATGACCTTGCCCATGTCGTCTTCTGCCACGTGCAGTTCGATGACGGTGCCTTCCTCGTCCTCGACCTCGGTGACCTTCACGGCCTCCGGGTCGTCGACGAGCGACCGCGCCACGTATTCGACGAGCTCCCTGGCGCTCACTTGGCGGCTCCCTTCGTCGCCTTCTCGGCGGGCAGGACGCCCGCCGTCCGGAGCAGTCGGGCAACGGTGTCCGAAGGCAGCGCGCCCTTGGCGAGCCAGGCCTTCGCCTTGTCGGCGTCGATGTTCAGCTCGATGGGGTCGGTGCGCGGGTTGTAGTGCCCGAGGGTCTCGATCGAGCGGCTGTCGCGCGCGCTGCGAGAGTCGGCGACGACAACCCGGTAGCTGGGCTGCTTCTTGGCGCCGACGCGGGTCAGACGGATTCGAACGGCCATGCAAATTCCTCCTGGGTTTCGTTGGCTACTGCTTGGTCACGGTGAGGGTGATGCGCTGGTGGGTGCCGGAGCCCTCGCTCGCCGAGGTCATCGACAGGGCCTGGAAGGGTGCGACATACGGCTTGACGTCGCTCTGCCAGGCTGCCCGGTCCGCTTCGGGGATGAACCCCTCGACGAGGCCGAGCATGTCTCGCACGCCGACGTACACGGTGGTCCGGCTGTTCGCCAGCGCTCGCGACGTCGCCAGCTTGTAGCCGGCCTGGTCGGCGAGCCCCGAGCCGGCCTGCGTGCCCAGGACCGCGGTCATGAAGTCCTCGCCGGTGCCGATCAGGATGACCCGGCCCCTGGCCGCCATCGAGAACTCGATCGTGGCATCCGCAGGCACGTCGACGCCCGCTGGCAGCTGCCCCGGCGGCACGAGCGACGCCAGGTTCGAGATCGTGACCGTGGTGACCTTCACGCCCGCGATCGTCGATTCGCGCGTCTGCACGCTGTTGTTGCCGAGGCCCGCGAACGCGATGAGCCCGCTGAGCGTCGACACGCGTTGCGCGGCGGTCGCGTCGTCGGCGGCGGCGAGCGCCAGGCCACCCGTGGGCTTGTCACCGCCCGTGGTCACGATGATGCCGGCGTCCTCGACCCAGCCGACCAGCTGGCCCGCGCCGCCCGCGCCATCGAGCATCTGGAACGCCGTCGCGAGGTCGGGAATCGTGCGCAGGCGCGAGATCACGTTCTGCAGGCCGGCGCCGACGCCCTGGGTCTCGGCATAGAAGACCGTGTCGGCGGGCGCCAGCGGCGCGATGACGCTCGCGTGCGTCGCCGGCAACGGCAGCAGCGATGGTCCGGCGCTGGCCCCGGCGGTCGCGGCCGCGGGCCCGGACACCGAGTCGATGACGAGCGCGTCGTCCTCGGCGCGGACGCCCGCGATCACCCAGCTGGGCACCGGCCCGGTCAGGGCCGAGATGTCGGGCATGCCGATGATCGCCGGCGAGGCGCTGGCTCCGCCCTGGCTCGAGAGGAAGCCGGCGTACGCCGCGCCGTTGACGTAGATCGTCGTCAGCTGGTCACCCTGCAGCGCGGCGCGCGCCGCGCCATAGGCCTGGCTCCGGTCCATGCCCGAGCCGCCGCCGTGCGCATCGAGTGCCGCCTTGACCGAGGCCACGTCGCCGAGGAGGGCCTGGCGCCCATCGAGCACGCAGGCGGCGGACTTGCGGTCGCTGCCGGTGACGCCGAGGAAGAGATCAAGACCGCGGTAGCTCTCGTGCGTGGGCGACTGACCCTGGAACGGCTTGTTGCAGTCGACCGTGCCGGACGTGGTCGCCGAGAGGAGGACGCGATCGGGCTGGGCCTGGCCAGCCGTGGGCGCCCAGACCGCGACGAACGCCGGGCCGCTGAGCCACGGCTTGAGGTCGGTGCGGTAGTCCACGCCGCTGGCCGCCTGGCCGACCAGCCGGCTGAGCGACTCGTCGATCTTGTCCGGCAGCGTGGCCTGGTCCAGGAAGCCCGGGAAGTGGGCAAGGAAGGTGCCGAGCCTCTGGAGCTGGTCCCCGGGCAGGTCCATTCGGATCTCGGCGACGACCGCGGCGTCGGCGGGGATGTACTTCAGCGCCTCCGGCGCGGGCGGGCTGCCGAGGACGATGAAGGCGCCGATCGCAACGGCGACGGCGAGCCCGGCGACGCCCAGGCCGATCGCCCACCTGGCCCGGTTCGGGCCGGGCGCGGCGACGACAGGCTGGCTCCCGGCGGGCGTCGGCTCGACGGCCGTCTCCCCGGCGGAGGCCGGCGCGGTGGCGGCAGGCGTTGGCTGGTCGGCCGGTGGCGTCTCCATCGGGCGGGTCAGGTCGTCGGTCATGTCTCCCAGGTCCCCCTCACCGACGCCCGATGGACAGGCCGCCGAGCATCCCGCGTCCGCGGCCGCTCCCGAGCTGCTTCATCAGGCGCTGGATGTCCATGAACTGCTTGATCAGCTTGTTGACGTCGGGCAGCGAGGTGCCCGAACCGGCCGCGATCCGACGTCGGCGCGACCCGTTGATGACGGCAGGGTCGCGCCGTTCGTGGCGCGTCATCGAGCGAATGATCGCCTCGGTACGCTTCAGGTCGCCGCGGTCGACGGCCGCCTGGGCGTCATTGGCGAGGCTGCCCATGCCCGGGACCATCGACACGAGCTGGCCGATCGGGCCCATCTTCTGGACCTGCTGGAGCTGCTCGAGGAAGTCGTCGAGCGTGAACTCCGCCTTGCGCAGCTTGTCCTCGAGGCGCTTCGCCTGGTCGATGTCGACCGTCTCCTGGGCCCGCTCGACGAGCGTCAGCACGTCGCCCATGCCCAGGATCCGCCCGGCGAGCCGGTCGGGATGGAAGACCTCGAGCGCGTCGGTCTTCTCGCCGGTGCCCATGAACTTCACGCCGATGCCGGTCACGGTCGCGATCGAGAGCGCCGCTCCGCCTCGCGCGTCGCCGTCGATCTTGGTCAGGATGAGGCCCGTCACCGGGACGGCCGCGGCAAAGGCCTGGGCGACGGTCACTGCCTCCTGGCCGGTCATGGCATCGACGACGAGGAGGGTCTCGACCGGGTGCGTCGCCGCGCCGATCGCGGCGATCTCGGCCATGAGCGCCTCGTCGAGCGTCAGGCGTCCGGCGGTGTCGAGGATGATCGTGTCGCGGCTGAGGCGGCGCGCCTCGTCGAGAGCGCCGCGCACGATGTCCAGCGTCGGCGTCCCGGATGGCGCCCGGTGCACCGGCACGTCGATCGCGACGCCGAGTGTCGCGAGCTGGTCGGCGGCAGCCGGCCGATACGGATCTGCGGCGACGAGCAGCGGCCGCCGGCCGAGCTTGACGATGTGGCGCGCGAGCTTGGCGGCCGTGGTCGTCTTGCCCGAGCCCTGCAGGCCGACCAGCGAGATCACCGCCGGGTTGCCCTGCAGGTGGAACGTCCGATCGCCCGCGGAGAGCAGCTCGACCAGCTCGTCGTTGACGATCTTCACGATCTGCTGGCCGGCGCTGAGGCTGGCGAGGATGTCTGTCCCGACGGCCTTCTCGCGGATCCGGCCGACGACGTCCTTGACGACCTTGAAGTTGACGTCCGCCTCGAGCAGCGCCAGCCGGATCTCGCGCGTCGCGGCATCGACGTCCGCCTCGCTGACCCGGCCCCGGCCGGTCAGGTTGGCGAGCGTCTTCCGCAGTCGATCGCTGAGGTTGTCGAACACGAGGGCGAGCGGGCTCCGATCAGAGGACCCGGTGAGGGCAGGCGCGGCGACATGCCGCGGTCGAGGCGCACGGGTTCTGGCGCACCGTCGCGCGGCAGTGTACCGGCATCGCGCTCGACCGACGAGCGCTCAGCCCGGGATCCGGAACGGGATCACCTTGCTGGTGGAGCCGTTGCGCACGACGAGCGCGAACCGCCCGGTCGTGCCGTACGGCACCTCGAAGCGCGAGGACAGGCCCTTCGCGGTCTTGCCGGCCCCGATCAGCTCGATCGACTGGCTGTGGCCATCGTGCCGCGCCCCGATCCAGTTGCCGGCGGGCAGCCGCAGCGCCACGTTGTCGCCCGTGAACGCGAAGCCGCCGCTGAAGTCGCCGAGGTAGGTGACGTCGTAGGTCACCGTGATCACGGCGAGCTGCGCGCTGAGCTCCTCCGACCAGTCCGGGAGGTCCCAGCGCGTGACGGCGCTGCGGAGCGTGATTCGCAGGTCGCCGGCGGCGCCCGCGCCGGACAGGCTCAGGTCGATCGGCTCGTAGACGAGCGCGGCGCCGCCCGCAGCGGTGAAGGGAACGCGCGCGACGTGCAGCGGCAGCTCCCCGACCAGCAGGACGGCATTGTCGGCCGAGGGGATGCCCTGCAGCTCATAGGTCAGGGTTGCTTCGGCCGTACCGCCACCGGGGACGGTCGGGATCTTCGACTCACGGGTCGGTGCGATCGGTGGGTCGCTCGAGCCCGCGTCCACCTGGAGGAGCACGCGTGAGTTGAGGTCGGCGTCGTCCTGGGCCGGGTTCTCGAGCTTGAGCCGCACGATGACCGGGCCACCGCGTTCGTCGAGCGTCGCCGTGGCGTCCTCGACCGTGATGAGCAGCCCCTCGTACCAGACCGCGGTGCCGAGTGTGTATGTCGTGCTCGGCGGCGTCGGCTCCGGCGTCGGCGGGATCGGGGGCGAGACCGAGGCCACCGGGACGTCGAGGCATCCGGCGAGCGCGACCGCGACGAGCGCCAACCCGCCCAGCCGCGCCGCTGCCCGGCGCGGCGCCGGGTTCATGCCGCGACCTCGAACAGCGCTGCCACGAATGCGTCGGGGTCGAAGACGACGAGATCCTGGGGGCGCTCGCCGACGCCGACGTAGCGGACCGGCACGCCCAGGCGCTGCTCGATCGCGAACACGATGCCGCCGCGGGCCGTGGAGTCGAGCTTGGTCAGGACGATCCCGGTGAGGCCCACCGCCTCGTGGAACGCGATCGCCTGCGCCAGCCCGTTCTGGCCCGTGGTGGCGTCGAGCACGAGGAGGGTCTCGGGGGTCGCGCCGGGCAGCCTGCGATCGATGACCCGCCGGATCTTGGCCAGCTCGTCCATCAGGTTCGATTTCGTGTGCAGCCGGCCCGCGGTGTCGATGATCACGAGGTCGGCGTGGCGCGCGACCGCCGCGTCGAGGGCATCGAAGACGACCGCGGCCGGGTCGGCGCCGGCGGCGTGGCTCACGATCTCCGCGTCCGCGCGCTCGGCCCAGATCCGGAGCTGGTCGCTGGCCGCGGCGCGGAAGGTGTCCGCTGCGCCGAGGATCACCCGCTTGCCCGCGGCGTGTTCGCGAGCAGCGAGCTTGCCGATCGTCGTGGTCTTGCCCGTGCCGTTGACGCCGACGATGAGCACGACGGCCGGCGCAGCGGCGGCGTCGAGGCGCCAGGCCGGATCTCGCGGGAGGAGCACGGCCGCAAGCTCCTGGCGCACGGCATCCTGCGCGGACTCGCCGGAACGGTGGGCCCGAGCCCGCTCCACCACCTCCATCGCCAGCGCGGCGCCGATGTCGCCGGCGATCAGGGACTCCTCGACCTCGGCCCACGTCTCGGGCGAGACGGCGTCGCCGGCGAGCAGGCCTCGCAACCGGGACATGAACCCACCCCGGCTCCTGCGCAGGCCGTCCTCGAGCTCGCGGGGGTGCTCTGTTTCCTCGACCACTAGCCGCCGGCTGCGGCCGCGACCGGCTCCGCGGCGCGCTCGGCCAGCGCCGTCGCCTCGTCCAGGCGGAGGCTGATCACCCGACTCACCGAATCGTCGCCCACGGTCACGCCATAGAGTGCGTCGGCCGTCTCGATCGTGCCTCGGTTGTGGGTGATCACGATGCACTGCGTCGTCCGCGACAGCTCGCGCAGGGCGTCGGTGAACCGGCCGATGTTGGCCTCGTCGAGCGCCGCGTCGACCTCGTCGAGCACGCAGAACGGCACCGGCCGGACCTCGAGCATGGCGAACAGGAGCGCCACGGCAGTAAGGGCCCGCTCCCCGCCCGAGAGCATCGCCAGCGCCTGCGGCTTCTTGCCCGGGGGTCGCGCCGTGATCTCGATGCCGGTCGCGGCGAGGTCCTGCGGATCGGTCAGCGCGAGGCGGGCGAAGCCGCCGCCGAAGAGCTGCTGGAACCGGGCGTCGAAGGCGCGCTCGAGGGCGGCGAACGTGCGCCGGAATTGCTCTCCGATCATGCTGTCGAGCTGGCGGATCAGGTCCCGCGTGTGGTCGATCGCGGCCTGCAGGTCGGAGCGCTGCCCCTCGAGCCCATCCAGCCTTGCCTTGACCTCCGCGTACTCGTCGGCCGCGAAGGGATTCACCGCGCCGAGGTCGTGGAACCGTCGGCGCAGGCTCGCCAGCCGGCCGGGTGCGGGCGGGTCGCCCGGCGGTGGCGTCGCCAGCCACGCCTCCGTCGCCGTGGCGAGCGCGCGCTCGAGGTCGTCCGGGTCGAGATCGTCGGACTGGTCGTCCCCGACCGCCTCCGCTCCGGGCGCGGCGCCCTCGTCGCCGGCATGCCGCGACGGCGGGACCCCGAGGTGGCGCAGGGCGACCGCGCCGAGGCCCGCGAGCTCGACCAGGAGCTGCTCGCGCAGCCCTTCCAGCGCGAGCCGCGCCTCGACGTCCTCGCGCTCGTCCAGGCGAGTCCGCTCCTGTGCGACGCGCAGTCGCTCGCGCGCGGCCGAGACCTTCGACTCCGCCTCGCGCAGGCGGGCTCGTTCGCTCGCCGCAGCCTCGACGACCGCCGCCAGGGCGGCCTCGGCGACGCCGACGTCGTGCTCGGCGCCGGCCAGGAGTCCGGCGACCTCGTCGCGCTCGACCTGCAGCCGGCCCTCGCGCTCGGCCAGGTCCGCCGTCGCCTGCGCGGCCGCCTGGAGCTGCCGCTCGGCCAGCGACAGGGCGGCGTCGGCCTGGGCCCGGCGACGTTCGGTGTCGCGGCGAGTGGCTCGCGCGGCTTCGACCTCCTCGACGAGCTCGCGGCGCCGGCGCTGGAGGTCAGCCAGCTGACGCTCGGCGAGGGCCAGCGCGTCGTCTGGGCCGCCGCTCGCGTCGTGACCGGCCTCGCCCGCCTTCGCGGCCGGCTCCGGGTCAGGCGGCAATCCGGCCCTCAGCCGCGCCGCCTCGGATTCCAGGTGCGTGACCTGGGCGGCGAGCCACGCATGCTCACGCGTCGCCGACTCCGCCGCGGCGGCCGCGCTTCGATCGAGCTCCTCGGCCCGACGCCGTGCAGACGCCGCGACGGCCTCCGCCTCGCGCGCGCTCACGAGCTGGCGTCGCGCAGCGTCCAGCGCGGCGGTTGCGGCCGAACGCGCCTGGGTGGCCGCGACGACCGCGTCCCTGGCGCCGGCGGCTTCCGCGGCCATGTGCTCGATGTCTGCCTGGGCGCCGACACCCCGGGCGTCGGGCTGCAGCCAGACGGCGATCTGGGCCACGACCAGCGAACCGTCGCGGGCAACGGCGAGCCAACCCGGTGGGAGCTGCGACTGCGCATCGAGCGCGGCTCCGGCATCCGGCAGCCACACGGCCCGCGACAGGAGCCGCGTCGCTGCGCCGCTGTCGTCTCGGCGCAACGCGTCGACCAGCCGGCCGCCGCCCCGGGCGCGGATCCCGTCCACGAACGCGGCCTCGGCGGCCACGAGGCTGCCCGGCGCCGCGATCGCCTCGGCGGCGATCGCCGTGCCGCGCTCGCCGGCGACCTCGGCGATGGCCCGTCGCGGGAGGACATGGGCACGGCCGATGCCCGAGAGCGCCGCGTCCACCGCGGCCCGCAGGGACGGCTCCACGATGAGGCCGTCGGCCATCGATCGCCCACCGCGCGCCCGCGCCGCCCGGCTGAAGGCCGCGCCCTCGGCCGCCTCGACCGCGCGTCGCGCCTCGTCCAGGCGCGCCTGGGTGCTCGCGGCGGTGGCCTCGGCCGTCGCGATCCGGTCGGCGACCGAGCGCGCCGTCCGTTCGGCCTCGGCCAGCGCGGCCGCTGCCGTTTCGCGGCCGGCAATCGACGCGGCTTCCTCGGCGAGCCGTGCTTCGAGGTCTCGCGCGGCCGCGGCACGGGCCTCCGCGGTGGTTGCCGCGCGCTCCTGCGCCGCGATGGCCCGCGTCCGTTCCTCCGCGGCGCGACGCTCCGCCTCGGCGGCGCGCCGGCGGGACGCCTCGGCCTCCTGGGCGCGCGCCGCCTCCAGCCGCCGCACCGCGGCCGCGTCGACCGCCGACAGGCCCTCGGTGGCCGCTTCGACTCCACGTCCGGACGAGCCGACCGCGGCAATCTCGGCGTCGAGGCGCGCGAGCTCGGCCTCGAGATCCGCGGGCGACGCGGCCAGTGGCAGGGCCAACGTGTCGCGCGCCGCGGCGAGCTCGGTCTCGGCGGCGCGACGCGTTTCGGCGAGGCGCACGCGCTCCCGGGCAGCCGCCTCGATCTCGGAGGCATGCCGGGCTTCACGCAGCTGCAGGGTCGCCCGCTCCGCGCGCCGGCGATCCAGCTCGGATCGCGCTGCCGCCTCTTCGGTCGCCTGGTTGCCGAGCACGGCCGAGGCTGCGGTCATGGCCTGCTCGTGGCCCAGCAGCTCGGCCATCGCCTCGTCCGCGCGGCGGCGCGAGCCGGCGACCGCCGCGCTCGATCGGACGGACCGACCACCCGCCTCGTGCCAGCGGGCATGTGCCGAGAGGAGGATCGCGGAAGCGAGCTCGTCGGCCGCGGACAACCGGTTTGCCTGCTGCTCGGCCTGCTGGGCGAGCCGCCGCGCCTGGGGCCGAAGCTCGGCCAGGATGTCGTCGACGCGCGCGAGATTCGATTCGGACTCCGCGAGCTGCTCCTCCGCGCGACGGCGCCGGCGCTCGTGGCGGCGCACGCCGGCGACCTCCTCGAACAGCGGCCGCCGCTCCTCGGGTCGGAGCGCGAGCGCCTGGTCGACCATGCCCTGGCCGATGAACAGGAACGCGTTCTCGGCGAGGTGGCCCGCGTCGAGCAGGTCGACGAGGTCCTTCAGCCTGACGCGCTGCCGGTTGAGCAGGTAGTCGTTCTCGCCGGATCGATACAGGCGCCGCCCGAGCTCCACGACGCCGTACTCGACCGGCAGCAGGGCATCCTCGTTGTCGAGCGTCAGCTGCACGTCGGCGAGCCCGACCGCGGGTCGCTTCTCCGAGCCCGCCCAGATGACGTCCTCGGCCTTGCGCGAGCGGAGCGCGCGGCCCTGCTCGCCGAGGGCCCAGCGCAGCGCATCGGCGAGGTTGCTCTTGCCCGAGCCGTTCGGCCCGACGACCGCGCTGATCCCCGGGCCGAAGGCGACGTGGGTCCGGTCGGCGAAGGACTTGAAGCCCTGGAGCCGGACGGACAGCAGGCGCGCGGGGGCGCTCACCCGGCGCGCTCCGCGAGGTCGTCATCGAGCGCGCCACCGTCGTCGTCGCGAGCGGCCGCCGCCCGCGCCGCCAGGACCGCCACCGCCTCGGCCGCCGCCGCGGTCTCCGCGAGGCGCCTCGACCGGCCGACGCCCATGCCCAGCACCTCGCCCGCGACCGCGACCTCGACGCGGAACACCTTGTCGTGATCCGGCCCGACGGCCTCGAGCACCCGGTACGCCGGCCGCGAGCCGGTGGTCCGCTGGGTCTCCTCCTGGAGCCGGCTCTTGGGGCTCTTGAGGAACGCCGGCGGCACCGCGGCACCGATCTCCGGCCCGGCCGTACGGATCACCCAGTCGCGCGTCGTCTCCCAGCCGGCGTCGAGCAGCAGCGCGCCGGCCAGTGCTTCGAACGCGGACGCGAGGATGGACGGCATGCCCGGGCCGACGCGCCCGGATTCGCCCTCGCCCAGGGACAGGAAGCTGCCCAGGTCGATCCGGTCGGCAAGGGTCGCGAGACCCGTGGCGCTCACGATCGCCGCGCGGCGCGCGGAGAGCACGCCCTCGTCGTCATCGGGGTGCCTCGCATACAGGGCCTCGGAGACGGCGAGGTTGACCACGGCGTCGCCGAGGAACTCCAGCCGTTCGTTGTGTCCGGCGGCTTCGCCGGGATGCTCGTGGAGCCAGGAGGTGTGGGTCAGCGCCTGGGCCAGGAGGCGTCGATCGCGGATCTGCAGGCCGAGCTGCTCGGCCAGGAGGTCGGCCCGGTCCACGATCCCGCTGGAAGGGTTCTAGCTGCTGCGCTCGTCGATGTATTCGACGGCGTCGCCGACGGTGCGAATCTTCTCCGCGTCCTCGTCGGAGATCTCGGTCCCGAACTCCTCCTCGAGGCTCATGATCAGCTCAACCAGATCGAGCGAATCGGCGTTCAGGTCGTCGACGAACGAGGCCTCGGGCTTGACCTCTTCCTCATCGACGCCGAGCTGCTCGACGACGATCTTCTTGAGTCGGTCGTAGGTGCTGGCCACTGACTCCCTCCTCGGAGCTGGGGTTGTTCTGGAGTTCCGTCTCGCGTGCGATCCGCCCGAGGACGCCGTTCATGAGGCGTCGCATCGGGTCGCCACTGTAGATCCGGGCCAGTTCGACCCACTCGGCGATGGCCACCCGGGCCGGCGTCTCGGAATATAGCACCTCACCGATCGCGCAACGGAGCAGCGAACGGTCCATCCGGGCCAGCTGGACGACCGGATACTGCGGCGCCGAGGCCTCGATTCGGGCGTCGATATCGACCCGATTCGCGACCACGTCGGCGACGATCCGGCGGGCCAGCGCACCCGCCGCCGGGTCGGCCTCGACCTCGGCCAGCGAGCGTTCCAGGACCGCCGTCGCGGTCCGCTGGCCGAAGTCCGCCTCGAACACCGCGGACAGCGCGACGCGGCGCCCGGCTCGCAGCGAGCGGACGCGATCGGTGACCCGCTCCCTAGCCTCCGACACCGTCGACCAGGACCGTGACCGAGCGCACCTCGAGCCCGAGCAGCCGCTGCACGGCGAGCCCGACGGCGTTGCGGACGTTGCGTCCCGCCGCCACGAGATCCGCCCCTGGGCGCGCGATCACCCTGAGCTCGATCTCGACGCCCTCCGGCCGGACGCGCACCGCGATCGCGGGCCCCGCGAGGGCGGCTCGCCAGCGCGGGCCTCGACGCTCGACCGCGAGCACCTCGGGGATCTCGAGCGCGGCCAGGCGCACGACGTCGACGATCACGCCTCGCCCGACCGAGAGCTCGATCGGTACCGGCGAGGGCGGACCGTCGGGCTCGACGTCGACGACGATGGCGTCCAGCTCGGGCTCGTCGCCGAGCTCCGGCCGGGGCTCGAAGTCCGTGGTCATGCGCTCGCACCGGGTTCGGCGACAACAGGCTCCGGCACCGGTTCCGCGTCGGGCGCGCGGGTCGCAGCGCCCACGCGGGAAGCGTCCTCGCGCAGCCAGTCCGCGATGAGCCCGGGGACGCCGGTGCGTGCCGTGTCCGCGGCCACCGCACAGGCGAACCCGACCATTCGCCGGCGCGCCCGGCCGTGGGTGATGATCACGGCGCCCTTCACCCCCAGGAGCGGCGAGCCGCCGGCGGTCTCGTAGTCGAAGATCCGCCGGATCCGGCCGATGCCCGGACGCATGAGCAGGTACGCGAGCCTGCCCCGCAACGAGGCCGCGAACTCGTGCCGCCACAGGTCGAAGATGAAGGTCGACAGGCCCTCGAAGAACTTCACGACGACGTTGCCGGTCACCGCGTCCGTCACCACCACGTCGGCCATGTCGGCGACGAGATCCTTGCCCTCGACGTTGCCGACGAAGCGCATCTCCGAGGCGTCGAGCAGCTCGGTCGCGCGCTGGATGCGCAGGTCGCCCTTGCCCTTCTCCTCGCCGATCGACAGGAGCGCGACCCGCGGCGCCGCGATGCCGATGACCCGCTCGGCGAAGATCGTGCCCATCCGCGCGTACTGGAGGAGGTTCTCCGGCGTCGAGTCCGGGTTGGCGCCGATGTCGAGCAGCACGAACGGCCGGCCCTGGCGGACCATCTGCACCGCGAGCGCGGGCCGGTCGACGCCCGGCAGGCGGCCGATCCGCAGCACCGCGGCCGCCATCGCGGCGCCCGTGTGGCCGGCCGTGACGATCGCGTCCGCCCGACCGTTTCGGACGAGGTCGCAGGCCACCGTGATCGAGGCGTCGCGCTTCTCGCGCAGCGCCAGCGCCGGGTGCTCGTCCATCTCCACCACCTGGCTCGCGGGCACGACCTCGACGTTGGACGGCAGCTGCGGCGCGACCGCAGCGATTCCCGGCGGATCGCCGACGAGCAGGACATGGTCCTCGGGATGGGCGGCCGCGTGGGCGAGGGCGCCGGGCACCACCTCGGCCGGGCCGTGATCGCCGCCCATGGCGTCGACGGCGAGGCGCACGCCCTTCGTCGTCTGCTGCGTCGGCAGCGCCTGGATCGTCACACCCGGATTATCGGCTCGCGCGTTCGCGAGCGATCACTGGGCCTGGGGCTGGTCTTCCTTCGGCGCCTTGATCTCGAACACCGGCCGGCCCGCGTAGTAGCCGCAGTTCGGGCAGGCGTGGTGGCTGCGCTTCGACTCGTGGCAGTGCGGGCATTCCTCGAGCTGCGGCAGCGAGAGCGCGAGATGCGCGCGTCGATCGCCCTGCCGAGCGTGGGAGACCCTGCGCTTGGGCACGCCCATGAGAGTTGCTGCTCCTTTCGATGCTCGAACGCCTCAGGGCGGCCGAGCCGCGCGTGCGTGGGCGCGAGGTTGTCAGTGGGAAACGAGCGCGCAGTCTACCCGGTCTCCCCATCGCCGTCGACCCGGAACGCCTGCAGCGCGGCCAGCCGGGGATCGATCTCCTCCTCGAGATGCGCCTCGTGGCCCGGCCCGAGGCGCGCGCCACACGTCGCGCACAGGCCCGGGCAGTCCGGCTCGCACAGCGGCGCGATCGGCTCGGCGAGCGAGATCGCCTCCGCGGCCAGCCGGCCGAGGTCGAGCTCGTGGTGGCTGGTCAGGCGTGCCACGTCCGGCTCGGCGGCCGTGTCGAGCACCTTCCCGGTGGCGACGTCGACGCTGGGCAGGACCTCCTCGTGGATCTCGACGGTCGTCGGGATCTCGATCTCGCGCAGGCAGCGGGAGCACTCGCCCTCGATGGCGGTCGTCAGCTGCGCGTCGACGAACACGCCGCGATTGGTGCGCGCGATGCGCAGCGAGCCGTCGATCGGCTCGGCGAGGTGGAGGTCGTCGGGGAGCTGGAGCGTCGCGCCGTGGATCTCGTAGCGGCGCTCGGTGCCCGCCGGTTCTGCCAGGAGGCCCGCCAGCGGGAAGAAGAGCGGGGCCGGGACGGTCATCGCGGGACGGTCTGGCCCGCGTCCTCCTCCTCGAACACCGGCACCGGTTGCCGCGCCTCGGGCCAGTCCTCGAGGTCCCTCGCTCCGTCGTCCTGCGAAGCCGGCGCCGGCTCGGACTCTTCCGGCTCGCCCTGGAGCTCAGCCTTGCGGTGCTCGAGCACGGTCATGCCCTTCTCGATGCCGGACAGCGCCTTGCGGACCTCGGACTCGAGCGACTCGAGGACCTGGGCCGCGTACGCGTCCGCACCGAGGCGCACGCCGTCGGCGGCCTCGCCGGC
This sequence comes from Patescibacteria group bacterium, assembly GCA_035495215.1. GTDB lineage: Bacteria > Chloroflexota > Limnocylindria > Limnocylindrales > CSP1-4 > UBA5189. The sequence continues at coordinate 28,157 of DATJGH010000052.1, read as the reverse complement.
CTCGGCGACGATCCGGCGGCCCTCGGCCTGGGCAGCCTCGGTCAGGCCGCGCTCGCCGATGAGGTAGGTCGCCTGCTCCTGGGCGCGGGCAATGATCCGGCCGGCCTCGTCATTGGCCTTCTCGATGATCCGCTCGCCCTCGGCGTTGATTCGCTTGGCCGCGTGGATCTCCTCGGGCACGGCGACCCTGAGCTGGTCGATCAGCTCGAGGACGGCGTCCTTGTCGACGAGGACCTTGCGGGTGGCCGGGACCCCGGTGCCGGTCGCGACGAGCGACTCGAGCCGCTCGAGCAGGAACATGATGTCCACGGCGGGATTATCGCACGCTGACTTCGGTCACCGACGGCCGATCACCCATCACCGGGGCCGCTCGGGCGACCTGGCCAGGGTCCGGATCGCCGTCACCGCTGCCGGCGGGACCATGGTCGAGACATCGCCGCCGAAGCTCGCAATCTCCTTCACCAGGCTCGAGCTGACGTAGCCGAACTCGGCCGAGGTCATGAAGAACACGGTGTCGATGTCGGGCGCGAGGACCCGGTTGTTGTGGGCGAGCTGGCCCTCGACCTCGAAGTCGGAGATCGCGCGCAGGCCGCGCACGATCCACCGCGCGTCGTGCTCCCGCGCGGCGTCCACCGTGAGCCCATCGAACGAGACGACGCTCGCGTGGTCGACGCCCGCATCGCGGATCGCGGTCTCGAGGACGACGACCCGTGTCTCCACCGGGAAGAGGGCCTTCTTGCGCGGGTTCTCGAGGACCGCCACGACCACCTGGTCGAAGACGCCGAGCGCGCGCGACAGCACGTCGAGATGGCCATTCGTCACTGGATCGAACGAGCCGGGGTAGAGCGCGACTCTCATCTGTCCTCCTCGCCTTCGTCGTCGGCCCTGGCCGAGGCCCAGCGCAGGAACTTCAGAGCGGTCTCGCCGAAGGGGCGTTCGCGGACCGACTGTAGCAGCCCGATCCCGGCGGGCACGGCCGCCCTGGCAGCGTGCTTGGCGACCACCACGCCGTCGGCGGCCAGGATGCCATCGGGGCCGTTCGCCGCGATCACCGACAAGGACTCGCCGATGAGATGCGGCTCGGCGTACGGCGGGTCGATGAACACGATCGCGAATGGCCCCGAGGCCGCTCCCTGCCGGCCGAGCCAGGCGAGGGCGTCCATGCGCCCGACCGTCGCCCGATCGGCGAGCTTCGTCGCCGCCAGGTTCGCCTCGATCGCGCGGATCGCGCCCTGGTCGCGCTCCACGAACACTGCCCGCGCCGCGCCTCGCGAAAGCGCCTCGATCCCGGCGGCGCCGCTGCCCGCGAACAGGTCCAGGAACCCCCGATCACGAATCTGCCGCTCGAGGCTCGCGAACACGCTCTGCTTGAGCCGATCGCCGAGCGGTCGGGTGCCTTCGCCCGGCCCGACCAGCCGGATGCCCCGGGCGGTGCCGGCGATGACCCGGCCGGCGCTCGCGTTGCCCGCCGCCGTCCGGCTGCCCCTACGTGCCATCGTGATCAGGCGGCCCCCGCGGGCTCGGCCTCGGCCACGCGGGCGAGCCAGCCGCCGCGGAGCTCGGCGCCGAATCGATCGAAGCCGGACCGGAGTCGCCCCTCCGCGTCGAGCATCGCCTCCGCCGCGGCTCGCGCCTCGACGGCGAGCTCGCGGTGGTCGTCGCGCTGGAGCGAGGCGACCCGCAGGCGGGGCAGGCCGCTCTGGACGAGGCCGAGGACGTCGCCCTCGCGCCGGAGCTCCCAGTCTCGCTCGGCGAGCTCGAACCCGTCGCGGATCTCGGCCACGGCCTTGAGGCGGGCCTGCGCGGTGGCGTCGACCGAGTCGGAGACCAGCACGCAGAACGAGGCAGCGTCGCCGCGTCCCACGCGGCCCCGGAGCTGGTGCAGCTGCGCGAGGCCGAATCGGTCGGCGCCCTCGACGACCATCATCGTCGCCTCGGCCACGTCGACCCCGACCTCGATCACGGTCGTCCCGACCAGCACGTCCAGGTCGCCGTCCCGGAAGCGGGCCATCTCGGCGTCGCGATCGACGGCCTTCATGCGCCCGTGCACCAGGCCGACCCGGAGCGGCGCGAGCAGCTCGCGCAGTCGGACCGCTTCGGCCTCCGCGGCCGGTGCCGAGGCGTCCCAGAAGCCGGCGGGCGCGCCATCGCTGCCCGTGGTCCCGTCGTCGGCGGCATCGGCCTCGTCGATGAGGGGCACGACCACGAAGGTCCGGTGGCCTGCGGCGGCCTCTTCGCGGACCTTCTGCCAGGTGCCCTCGAGCTCGTCGGGCCGGCGGATGCCGGTGCGGATCGGGAGCCGGCCCTCGGGTGGCGTGCGCAGGTTCGTGACGTCGAGATCCGCGTACAGCACCTGGCCGAGCGTCCGCGGGATCGGCGTCGCCGTCATCAGCAGCACGTGCGGCGCGCGATCGCCGCCGGCCTTCGCCTCCAGCTGGCCGCGCTGCTCGACACCGAAGCGGTGCTGCTCGTCGATCACGACGACGCCGAGACTGGCGAACGCGACGCGCTCCTGCAGCAGCGCGTGCGTCCCGACGACGACCGGCGCCATGCCCGAGGCGACGAGCTCCAGCGTGTGTCGGGCGCTCGCGGCCGTGAGCGAGCCGGTCAGGAGCTCGACGGGGATCGCGGCATCCTCGAGGAGCGAGGCGAGCGTCCGATGGTGCTGCCGCGCGAGGAGGTCGGTCGGCGCCAGGAGGGCACCCTGCATCCCGGCGCGTGCAGCGGCGGCGAGCGCGTAGGCGGCGACGGCCGTCTTGCCCGATCCGACATCGCCCTGGAGGAGCCGCAGCATCGGCGTCGCCCGGTCGAGGTCGGCGCGGATCTCGCCGATCGCCGCGTCCTGATCCGGCGTGAGCTGCACGTCGCGCCCGAGCTTGCGGCCGAGGGATTCGCGCAGGGCCGTGCGCAGCTCATCGTCGGTGGCTGCGGCCACCGCGATCGGAAGTGCCGCATCGCGGCCCCGCTGCCGGCGCCGGCCGACCATGCCGACCTGGAGCGCGAGCAACTCGTCGAAGGCCATGCGCCGGAGCGCCGCGTCGCGACCCTCGAACGTGGCCGGGTAATGGGCCTGCTCCAGGGCATCGGCGATGGGCGCGAGCTGCTCCCGTTCCCGCAGCTCCGGCGGGAGGTACTCCGGGTACGCCAACCCGGCCCGGTCGAGCGCCTCGCGGATTGCGACGCGCAGCCGGTTCGCCGTGAGGCCCGCGGTGAGCCGGTAGACCGGCACGATGCGGCCGACATGGAGCAGCTCGTCGTCTCGGCCCTCCGGCTGGAAGTCCGGGTTGTCGAGCGTCCGCTTCCGGCCGAAGTGCTTGAGCTTGCCGGACACGATCACGCGCTGGCCCGGGTGCAACCGGCGCTCGATGTAGCGCCGACCGAACCAGGTCGCCTCGATCGAGCCGGTCTCGTCCTCGAGCACGGCGATGGTCCGCTGGACGCGGCGCCGGAACGAGGCTTCGACCCGGATGTCGGCGACGTCCACCCGCGCCGAGACGATTTCGCCATCCTCGACCCAGGCGAGCTCGCCCAGCTTGCGCATCTCGCGCAGGTCGTCGTAGCGCCGTGGCAGGTGGAACAGGAGGTCGCGCACCGTTGCGAGGCCCATCCGGCGACCGACACGGCCGAGCGTCGTCCCGCCCGGCAACCCCGATCTGGCCAGCGGCTCGTCCAGCAGCGCCGCACCGCTTGGCGGCGGGGCGGCCGTCCCGGCGCTCCGAGCCGCGCTCGAGCCACCCGATCGGCGGGCGACGGACCGCTCCCCCACCCCGCGCTACTCGGCCGAGATCAGGTAGCGGTAGTGCGGCTGGCCGCCGTGCAGCACCTCCACCTCGGCGCCCGTGCCGAGGTCGTGGATCCGCCGTGCCAGCGCCTCGGTGGCGGCGAGGTCGCCGCCGTCGCCGTAGTACACGGTGATGAGCTCGAAGCCCGGGTTCAGCTTCCTGACCGCGTTCAGCACGGCCGTGTCCGGGTCGTTGGCCACCGCGACGAGGCCGTCGTCCGGGTCGAGCGCGATCGTCTGGCCCTTCTTCACCTTCTTGCCACTCACCGTGGCGTCGCGGACGGCCTGGGTCACGGCCAGGGACTGGACAGCCCGGCCCGCGGCGGTCATCTCGACCGCGTTGTCCGCGGCATTCTTGTCCGGATCGAGCGCCAGCATCGCGGCGAAGCCCTCGGCCGCGTTCCGCGTCGCGACGACCGCGACGGGCCGGTCGACGAGCGTCGACACCTGCCTCGCCGCGAGCACCACGTTCGGGTTGTTCGGGAGCAGCAGGATCTCGCGCGCGTCGAGCGACTTGACGGCCTCGAGCAGCTCGCCGGTGCTGGGATTCGCGCTCTGGCCGCCATGGACCACCCGGTGCACGCCGAAGTCGCGGAAGATCGCGGCGAGGCCCTCGCCGGCGGCGACCGCGACCACCGCGAGCGGCAGCGCCCCGCCGTCCGTCGCCGGGGCGGTCGAGCCGTCGGAGTCCGCATGCCCGGCAGTCTTCGCGCTGGCCGTGTCAGCTCCGCCGGCACGAGCCTCGGTCGCGGCGCCATCTCCGGCGAACGCGGCCGCCCGGGTCTCGCGCACGTCGCTTGCCTGCTGGTCCAGGTTCTCGACGCTGATCTTCGAGAGCTGCCCGAGGCCCAACGCGTAGGCCAGCACCTGGTCGGGGTGCTCGTTGTGGATGTGGACCTTGATGACCTGCGCGTCGCCGGCCACCAGCACCGACTCGCCGATCGACTCGTAGTGGCGCCGGATGGCGTCGACGTCGAGCGGCTTGCCGGGCTCTGCCTGGGCCAGGAACATCGTCTCGAAGCCGAAACCCTCGTCGCGGATGCCCGCACCCGGTCGTGCCCCGGGATGCGCTGCGCTCGGCGCACCGGGTGCCTCGCCGGCCGCCGCGACAACGCCGGCCGCGCCCGGGAGCCTGGCCGAGACCCTGGCGTCGCCGGTAAGGAAGGCGTTCGCGCCCTCGAACAGCCGGAACAGGCCCTGCCCACCGGAGTCCACCACGCCCGCCTCACGCAGGATCGCGAGCAGCGACGGTGTCCTGGCGACAGCCTTGTGCGCGGCCGTCATGGTCGCGCTCATCACCGCGTCGATCGTCGGCTCGTGCTCCGCTGATTCGACGGCCGCCACGGACGCCTCGCGGATGACGGTCAGGATCGTGCCCTCGACCGGCTTGGCCACGGCGCCGTAGGCGGCCTTGGTGCCCTGGTCGAGGGCGTTCGCGAGATCCAGTGCGTTGAACCGGGTCTTGCCCGCCAGGCCTTCCGCCAGCCCACGCAGGATCTGGCTGGTGATGACACCGGAGTTGCCGCGGGCCCCCATCAGCGCCCCGAATGCCGCCGCGGCCGCGACGCGCTCCGCCGACACGGTCGGGCCGACCGCCTCCGCCTCCGCGAGGGCGGCGCGCACGGTGGCCACCATGTTCGAGCCGGTGTCGCCGTCGGGGACCGGGAAGACATTGAGCGCATTCACTTCGTCGACCGCGGCCTCGAGGCCCGCGGCTGCCGCGCGGAACGCCCCCAGGAGACCCTCGCCGTCGCAGGTCCTCCGGGCCATCAAGCCCTCGTCATGCGACGTCGGTCCCGCTGTCGGCAAGGTCCGACGGCCCGAGGCCCGGCGGTGACGGCGGTGTCGGCGGCTCGCCGCCGGGGTGGAGCTCGAGGCTGGCGACGCGTATCGACAGCTGGTCGACCTCTCGGCCGAGCGCGCTCCGAATCGCGTGGCGCACGGCGAGATCGACCTGGCGGGCAACCTCGGCGATCGGCAGTCCCTGCGCGACGCGCAGGTGCATTCGGATCGCGAGCGCCCCGCCGGCGACCGAGACCCGCAGCCCGCCGGGCCGGTTCTCGATCCAGCCGAGGACGCGGTCCGCCCAGTTGCCGGTGAAGCCGGCGACGCCGTACTGGCCGAGGGTCACGCGGCGGACGATGTCGATGATGGCGCGTCTCGTGACCAGCGCCCGCCCGCCGATGGATCCGTCCGGCACAGCCCCTCCCTCGTGCGCCCGGCGCGTGCCTCCGGAGCCGCCCGGGGTGCGTGGTATAGTACCGCCCCGTTCGCGCCGGACCGGTGCGACTGCTTCTCTTCCGATCATTCCGAGGTTCTTATCAGTGGCTCGTTCGTGCGCGATCTGCGGCAAGGTGTCGATGGCGGGGTTCAACCCGCAGTCGACCGGTTCGAACCGGGTGCGCGCGCATCGGCGCTACCAGCCGAACCTCCAGCCGTTCCTGATGACCCGCGACGGCCGCACGACCCGCGAGCTCGTCTGCACCCGCTGCCGCCGCACCGCGACGAAATCCGCCCGCTAGAGGTCCCGGCCGTGACGGACCGGCTGAAGATCGAGCCAACCGTCGCCGAATCGCTCCAGCACTGGCGCGAGGCCGAGCGTGTCGCCGCGGTTGCGCGGCGGGGCAAGCTCGCCGCAGCGAACGCCGCGGCAGCTGCCGAAGACGCGGTCACGGCCGCGATCGCCACCGCCGGCGCCGCCAAGGCGGCGCTCGAGGCCGCCGCACTGGCGGAGACGTCGGCTGCCAAGACCGCTGCGGCCGCCAGGGTCCTCGCCCAATCGACGCAGGCGGACGTGCTCGATGCGGACGCTGACAGCGCCCTGGCGGACGTCGACGAGGCGGAGGCGCACCAGGCCTACCGAAGCGCCACCAATCGAGCAGCGGAGTCCGCCCGCTAGCTCGCGCTCCCGGTTGCCGCACGATCGCCATCGAGCCAGATCGTGAACGGGCCATCGTTGACGAGCTCGATCTGCATCTCCTCCCCGAACTCGCCGGTCTGGACGTCGGCCACGCCCGCCTCGCGCAACGCGGCAGCGAACCGCAGGTAGAGCCGTTCCGCGACGTCCGGCGCCGCCGCGTTCGTGAAGCCCGGACGGCGGCCTCGCGACGTGTCCGCGTACAGCGTGAACTGGCTGACCACCAGCGCGGCGCCGCCAACATCGAGGATCGAGCGATTCGTGCGGCCGTCCGCATCGGCGAAGATCCGCAGCTCCGCGACGCGTCCGGCCTGCCCGATCGCGCTCGCCTCCGTGTCCTCGTGGCCGACTCCGACCAGGATCAGCAGGCCCGGACCGATGGAGGCGACCTCGCGACCCTCGACGCGCACGGCTGCCCGGGCCACGCGCTGCAGGAGCGCGCGCACGTCAGGCGGGCCGCAGGCGCGTGCGCGCGAGCGAGTCGCGCCGACGCCCGAAACGCTCGCGCGCGACCGTCTCTGCTGATGCCGGCAGGAGCAGGTCCCAGCGCCGGTCCTCGTCGTCCATGTCGGCCGGGTCCCTGGGCGAGCGGAACAGGAGCACCGGGATTCCCGCGCCCTCGATCTCCTCGCGCAAGGTCCGCGCGAGCGGGCGGCGCAGCGACGCGAAGGTGACCATCTTGTCGCGCGGGATCGGCGGCACCCCGTTGTTCAGGCCGTACTGGTAGCCCTCGTCGGCGAGGGCGCGAATGAGCCGGACCTCGCGCGCCATGTCCCGGCCCTTCAGCCACAGGGCGGAGCCCACGACCAGGATGTCGACCCCGAGCGAACCGACGAGCTCGGCCGTCTCGCGATTGACCCCGCCATCGACATGGATCTCGCCGCCGTGGAGCTTGTGCGACAGGTACTCGCGCGCCTGGAGGAGCTTCGCCCTCGCGACGTCGGCCATGAACGACTGGCCGCCGAAGCCGGGCTCGACGGTCATCACCATCACGATGTCGAGCAGGCGCTGGTATGGCGCGAGCTCGGTGAGCGGCGTCTTCGGCTTGACGCACAGGCCCGCGGCGCGACCGGCGGCGTGGATCGCGCGCAGCGTCGGCTCGATGTCCTCGTCGATCTCAACGTGGATCGTGACCGAGTCGCAGCCGGCCTCGAGGAACTCGTCGATGAACCTGCCCGGGTTCGCGATCATCAGGTGCGCATCGAACGGCAGCCGTGTCCGGCGCCGAAGCGCCTTGACGGTCTTGGCGCCGAAGGTCAGGTTCGGGACGAAGTGGCCGTCCATCACGTCGAGGTGGATCCGGTCGGCGCCCTCGCGCTCGGCACGGGTCACGGCGTGGGCAAGGTTGCCGAGGTCGGCGTCGAGGATGCTCGCGGCGACCCGAGCCCGCGAGGTGGACGGCGCGTCCGAGAACGTCGGCGTGGCGCGGCGCTTCACGAGTCGACGCCGGCGGGCACCGGCTCCTCGCTGCGCTGCCCACGCAGGGCGGCTGCACTCGCCGTCTCCAGGCGCAGTCGCCGGCGGGCGACGGCGGGCGCGGGTGGCGCACCCGCCCGTTCGGCGGCGAGCTGGCCGCAGGCCGCCCCGATCTCGACGCCCCGGTTGCGCCGGATCGTCACCGGGATGCCGGCCGCCTTGATCCGGGCCGCGAAGCGCTCGATCACCGGCATCGGGCTCGCCTGCCAGGGCGTGTGCGCGACCGGGTTCATCGGGATCAGGTTCACGTGGGCCAGGTCGCCGCGCAGCAGCTCGGCGAGCGCGTCGGCATCGGCGTCGGTGTCGTTCACGCCGCCGATCATCGTCACCTCGTAGCTCACGCGCCGGCCCGTCGCGCGGGCGTGATCGCGAGCAGCCGCGACGACCTCGGCAACGGGCCAGCGTCGGTTCAGCGGGACGAGCACGTCCCGCAGCGCGTCGCGTCCGGCGTGGATGGAGATCGCCAGCGTGAACTGCGGCCCGAGCGCTGTGAGCCGGCGGATTCCGGGCACGACCCCGGACGTCGAGACGGTGATGTGCCGCGCGCCGAGACCCAGGCCGGCCGGGTCGTTCAAGGTTGCGACCGCCTCGAGCACGCGGTCGAGGTTGAGCAACGGCTCGCCCATGCCCATGAACACGATGTTCGTCAGCCGCTCGTCCCCCCGGAGCCGGCGGTTGGCGCTCCTGACCTGGTCGAGGATCTCGGCCGTCTCGAGGTCGCGGGTGAAGCCGAGCTCGCCGGTCGCGCAGAAGGGGCAGCCGACCGCGCAGCCGGCCTGGCTCGAGATGCACAGCGTGTGCCGTGCCCGTCGCCCGGCACTCGCCGGGTAGTGCATCAGGACGGATTCGATCGTCGCGCCGTCGGCGAGCCGATGCAGCGCCTTCTCGGTCTGGCCACCGTCCGAGTCCACCAGCGTCTCGTCCACGACCGTCGACCAGCGGAACGCGTCATCGACCGCCTCGGCAAGCGCCTGCGGCAGCGTCGTCAGGTCGGCCGCCCCCGTCGCCGTGCCGGTCCACAGCGCCTGCTGCAGCTGGCGGGCGCGGTAGGCCGGCTCGCCCCGCGCCCCGAGCCAGGCGGTCAGCTCGCCCAGGGAAAGGCCAGAGAGGCCCGGCCGCGGATCAGGCATCGTTGAGCGCGGCCCAGACCCGCGTCCGCGACATCGGCAGGTCGCGCAGGCGCAGGCCCGTGGCCGCAGCGACGGCATTGGCGATGGCGGCCGGGCCGGCGATGACCGGCGCCTCGCCGATGCCCTTCGCGCCCAGCGGGCCCTGTGGCGCGGGCACCTCGACGCTCGTCGTCCGCAGCTGCCCCACGTCCCGGGCGCGGGGCATCGCGTAGTCGAGGAACGTGCCGGTCTGGAGCTGCCCGTTCTCGTCGTGCCGCAGCTCCTCGAGGGTCGCCCAGCCGATCGCCTGCGCTGCGCCACCGTGCTGCTGCCCCGCCACGAGCGCGGGATTCAGCACGCGCCCGACGTCCTGGACGACGTGGTCCTCGAGCACCTCGATGTTTCCCGTGTCGCGGTCCACGCGCACGCGCGCCACGTGCCCCGCGACCGACGGCGCGATCCCCGGGTTATCGGTCACGCCGTGGGCCTCGATGGGCGGCCGCCCGGCGCGCGCGTTGGCACGGACGAGCTTCGAGATCGGAATCGCGCGCTCCGGCGTGCCCCGCGGACGTACGGTGCCGTCGACGAGCTCCAGGTCGTCGATGGAGATCTCGAGCTCGACCGCGGCCGCCTCCAGCAGCAGCCGCGCCGTCGCCTCGGCCGCCTTGCGGATGGCACGACCGGCGGCGTAGGTGATCTGGGAGCCGCCACTGCCCGGCGACGTCGGCGCCGAGCTCGAGTCCAGGAAGACCAGCTGCACGAGATCCGGATCCATGCCGAGCGTTTCGGCCACGATTGCCTGGAAGCCGCCGGTGACCCCGGACATGTCGACGATGCCGGTCAGCACCTGGACGCTGCCGTCGGGCGACATGCGGCAGGCAGCCGCCGCGGCGTTGGTGGCGCCGGGCCAGTAGCCGAGCGCGAGCCCGACGCCTTCACCGTCGTGCTGCCGCGAGCGGCCCTGCCACACGGGGCTCGCGGCCATCGCTTCGAGGACCTCCGCCCCGCCGGTCATGGGCCAGCTCTCGCCGTCGACCATCGGGGCGCCCTCGGTGGCGAGATTCCGCCGGCGGAGCTCGATCGGATCGATGCCCAGCTCGCCGGCGAGCTCATCGATGAGGGTCTCGAGGGCCATGGCCGACGGCGGCGCGCTGGGGCCCCGGTATGCCCCGACGCCGAAGCGGTTCGTGCGCACGCCGTAGGCGCGGACGTCGAAGGCAGGCCAGGCATACGGCCCTGCCACGAGCACGCCGCCGAGGGATTCCGACGTCCCCTCGTCGAACGCGCCGGTGTCCGCGATCATGCGGCACTCGAGCCCGGTGAAGGTGCCATCGCGGTCGGCGCCGATGCGGAGCTCCGTGACGAACGACTGGCCCGGGTTCGTCGCGGCGAAGTCCTCGGCTCGGGTGACCACCAGGCGCACGGGCCGGCGGAGCCGGAGCGCGGCGGCTGCGATCAGGGTGTCGAACAGGGGCCACTTGCCGCCGAACGCGCCGCCGAGCGTCGTGCCGACCACGCGCACCTGGCGCTGGTCGAGCCCGAGCGCCTTGGCGACCTCGTTGCGCGAACCGAACAGCGCCTGCGTCGCGCTCTCGACGACGAGCGTGCCGTCCGGGTCGACCCAGGCCGTGCACGCCTGCGGCTCGAGGTAGCCCTGGTGGATCCACGACGTCGTGAACCGACCCTCGCGCACGACGGCGGCGCCCGCGAGCGCAGCAGCGACGTCGCCATCCCAGTACCGGCTGCGCCCGGCGACGTTGGCAGAGAGCTCTTCCGACTCGATCGACTCGTCGGAGGTGCCGCCGACGCCGGCATGGGTCTGGGCGTCCATCGACCCGGTCCGGTCACCCTCCTCGGCGATCTCGCGCCAGGCGAGGGGCGCATCCGGCCGCATCGCCTCCTCGGGATCGAGCACGACCGGGAGCGGCTCGAGCCGCACGTCCACGAGCTCGGCGCCATCCTCGGCCGCCGCCTCGGTCTCGGCGACCACGAGGGCGACGGGTTGTCCGGCGAACACGACCTCTGATCGCGCGAGCGGGACGCTCAGCCGGTCGCGGCCCCTGGCCGTGATGGGCAGGTCCGCCGCGCGGAGGACCGCGACCACGCCGGGCGTCGCCAGCGCCGCGTCACTGTCGATCGCGACGACCCGGGCGTGGGCGTGGGTCGCGAGCACGAGCCGGGCGTGGAGCAATCCATGGATCCGTCGGTCCGCGGCATAGCGGGTCGCACCGCGTGCCTTGGCCGGGGCATCCGGTCGCGGCCGGGCGAGGCCGATCGGACTGGTCATGGCTTTGCTCCGACCGGATCGACGGTCGCGCCCTTGTCACGAGGCGCGGCCGTGCGGGTCGCCGTCGCCCCGACCTTGGTCCCGAGCAGCTCGCGCTGCCCCCGCAGGAACTCGGCGCCGGGGAGCTGCCGCCGCCCGGCGAGCTGGACCTCGTCGAGCACGAGCCGCCCGTCGCCGGTCGCGAGGGCGAGGCCATCGCCGTGGGCGAGGAGCGTCCCGCGATCGTCCCCTCCCTCTGCCGGCGCAACCGAGGCCCGCTGGACCGTCAGCCGGCCGGCGGTCGTCTCGATCGCCGAGCCCGGCCAGGGCAGCTGCGCCCGTACCTGGCGCTCGAGCTCGGTGGCCGGGCGGGCCGGATCGAGCAGGGCGTCCGCCCGGCGCAGGCGCCGTGTCAGCGTGGCCCCATCCTCGGGCTGCGGCCGCGGGCGCATCGAGCCGGCGAGCCAGTCACCGAGCGTCGCCGTCAGCAGCGCGGCGCCTTCCTTCGCGGCTCGCGCCTCGAGCTCCGGCGCCGTCTCCGCACCGGAGGTTGGCCAGGCAGTCGTCGCCACGATCGGTCCGGTATCGAGGCCCTCGTCCATGTGCATGATCGTGACACCTGCCTGCGGATCCCCGCCGGCGATGGTGGCCTGGATCGGGCTTGCCCCGCGGTGGCGCGGCAGCAGCGAGGGATGCACGTTCAGGAAGCCGTGGGACGGGAGCCGAAGCACCTCGCCGGGCACGATCTTCCCGTAGTCGGCGAGCACGCCGAGGTCCGGCGACAGCGCCGCGATCTCGGCGATCACCTCCGGATCGCGAACGCGCGCCGGCTGGAGCAACGGTACCCACATGGCCCGCGCCCGAAGCGCAACCGGCGTCGGCAGCGGCGTGCGGCCGCGACCGGCGGGCCGGTCCGGCACGGTCACGATGCCGACCAGCTCGAGCCGCGGGTCGGCGAGAACGGCATCGAGGACCGGAACCGCGAACGATCCGGAGCCGAAGAACAGCGTTCGTGCCGGGTCGGCCGCCCGCCCGGGGGCCGGACCGGCGGTCATGCCAGCGCGGGCGTCTTCACGCTGGACGAGTCGGCGCCTGCCTCGTCCTCGGCGCCCTCGGTGTCATCGTCGCCGCGCCCGACCGCGATGAGCTCGTCCATCGAGTCGAGGTAGTCGATGTACAGCTTGCCGTCGAGGTGGTCGAGCTCGTGCTGGAACGCCCGCCCGAGCAGCCCGGAGCCGGCGACCTTGATCCTGCGGCCGCGGCGGTCCTGGGCCACCACCCAGACCTTCTCGCGCCGGGTGACGTACGCGGCGTAGCCGGGAATGGACAGGCAGCCCTCGAGGTCGCGGTCGTCGCCCTCGGCGCGAACGATCCGCGGATTCACCAGCTCGTGGAGCCGGTTCTCGATCTCGACGACGCAGACAGCGAGGGCTTCGCCGATCTGGGGCGCGGCCAGCCCCACGCCGGGCGCGGCGCGCATGGTGTGGGCCAGGTCATCGAGCAGCCCGTGCAGGAACCGCCCGAAGCTGTCGACGGGCTCACCCTTGATCCGCAGGCGCGGATCGCCGAGGAGGACGATGGGGCGGACGCTCACCGGACCGAGTCTAAACGGTCGGGCTCGCCGTCCGCCCGTGCGGGATCGGTCTGGGTCAGGCTCAGGCGACGCCGGCCGTGGTCGGCGTGTCGGTGTCCGAGGTCTCGGTGCCGGTCGTGCCGGCCTCGCCCTTCGACGCGGCTACGTCACGCCGCAGCTCGGCCGCGAGGTCGCGGGACTTCTCGGCGAGCTTCTGGCCGGCCTGGCCGGTGAACTCGGCCGCCTTCTGGGCCGCGGGCCCGGCCTTGTCACCGGCGATCGCCGCGAGCTCGGCAGCCTTGGCGCTGATCTCCTTCACGACCGGCGCGGCCTGCGTCGCGAGGTTTTCGATCATCGTCTGGAGCTGGCCGAGCCACTCGCGCGCCTTGGCGCCCGTGTCGGAAGCGGCCTGCTCGGGCTCGGTCCAGGCGAACTCATCGGAGCCCGCCTTCGAGGTTGGGTCGTCGGTCTTCGGGGTCATGTCGTCAGTCATGGAAGGACTCCTCGGGAATGCGTCCGCCGCCCGGGCGTGGTGGTGCCGGGCCGGGTGGATCGTACTTCCGCTGGCGGGATTCGGCACGCTGCGCCGACGCACCGCGGGATCACAGCGCGATCACAGGAGCGATTCAGGGTCGACGTCGATCGACCAGGGCGCGCCCGGCGGATCGCCGAGCAGCGCGACCGGGTCCTCGCCACGGAGGACCACGTTGAACCGCCAGCGGTCGCCGCGACGGGCGACGAACGCGGGTGCCGGACCGGCGACGTCGACGCGAACACCGCTTTCGGCGGCGCGCTCCCGCAGCCGCGTCGCCAGCTCTCGCCCGGCCGTCTCCGCCTCGCCCCGGTCGGTCTGCGCGACAGTCAGCTTGACGAGCTTGCCGAAGGGCGGCGAGCCGAAGCGGCGGCGCATGTCCAGCTCGGCGTCGTAGAACGCCTCGGCCCGGCCCTCGGCGACGGCGACGATCGCAGGATGCTCGGGCTGGTAGGTCTGGATGATCGCCGTGCCCGGGCGGTCGCCGCGACCCGCCCGTCCGACAGCCTGCGCGAGCAGCTGGTAGGTCCGTTCCGCCGCCCGCTCGTCGGGCAGGTTGAGCGCGACGTCCGCCGAGACGATCCCGACGAGCGTGACGGCCGGGATGTCGAGGCCCTTCGTCACCAGGCTCGTCCCGACGAGGACGTCCAGCCTGCGGTCGGTGAACGCGTCGATCACCCGCTCCGCCGCGCCCTTCCGCTCGACGACATCCCGATCCAGCCGGCCGATCCGCAACGCGGGGAAGCGGTCGCGGACCTCCCGCTCGACGCGTTCCGTGCCGCCGCCGAGGTAGCGGATGCGGGCCGAGCCGCAGCTGGGGCAGCGCGACGGCATCGGCCACGCGCGGCCGCAGTGGTGGCAGCGCAGCGTGCCCCCGGCCTGGTGGTACACGAGCGGGCGCGTGCAGTCGGGGCAGGTGGCGACGTGCCCGCAGTCCCGGCACAGCACGACCGACGCGGTGCCGCGACGGTTGATGACCAGGATGGCCTGCTCGCCATCCGCGAGACCGGTGAGCGCTGACGCGAGCGAGCGCGAGAGCATGCCCACGTTGCCCGCCGCGAGCTCCGCGCGCAGGTCGACGACCTCGACTGCGGGTGGCGCGCCGCTGAGGCGGATCGGCAGCCGGAACCGCTGGATCTCGCCGGACCTCGCGCGACCCTCGGTCTCGACCGATGGCGTCGCCGAGCCCAGGACGACGGGCGCGCCGGCAAGCCGACCGAGCTCGATCGCCGCATCGCGGGCCTGGAGTCGCGGGGTCCGGTCGCTCTTGTAGGCGGGATCGTGCTCCTCGTCGACCACGATCAGACCAACGTCCGCGAGCGGCGCGAGGACGGCCATGCGCGTGCCGACGACCACGTCCGCGTCACCTCGGCGGATGCGCCGCCACTCGTCGGCACGCTCGCCGTCACCGAGCCCGCTGTGGAGCAGGGCGACCCGGGCGTCGAGCTCCGCCCGCAGCCGATCCACGAGCGGCAGCGCCAGCGCGATCTCGGGCACGAGCACGAGGGCGGGCCGGCCGCGCGCCAGCGCGAGCGCGAGCAGCTCCGCGTAGATGGCCGTCTTGCCGCCGCCGGTCACGCCGTCGAGCAGGATGACCTTCGCCTCCTGCGCCGCTGCGGCTCGGTCCACCGCCTGAACGGCCTCCACCTGCTCCGGACTGAGCTGCGCCCCCGCGGGCCGCGCGCCTCGGGCTCCGGCCAGCCGATGCGCCAGGGGCTGCCGCGGCGCCTCCCGCACGTCGATCTCGACCAACCCGCGCCGGACCAGGCTGGACAACGTGGAGCCCCCGTGTCGCGCCGCCAGCTCCGGCGCGGCGATCCCGTCCGCTGGGGCCGTCGCCAGCTCCTCGAGGACGGCCTGTTGCCTGGGGCCGAGCCGTCGCATGCTCGCTGCCCCATCGCGCCCCTCCCCCGCCAACCGAGCGAAGCGCACCCAGCGCGGCCCGGCGGCGGCGGCGAGCAGCGTCCAGTCGAGGTCCAGGCGGCCGCTTGCCTCGAGACTCCGGAGCCGGCGCAGCAGCGCGGGGCGGCCCTCGGGCGCGTCGAGCTGGCGGACCTGTCGCGGGCCCGTCTCGAGGGCCGCCACGATCGCCTGGTCATCGGCCGACAGGCCGCCGGCGCTGCTGCCGCCGTTGGCACCGCGCGCAGCGACGGCATCGGCCGGGCCGCTGCCGTCGCCCTCGCCCGCCGGCCGGAGCTCCGCCACGAGCTCGAGCCGCTCGAGCATGCCCGGCGGCAGCATCGCGCGCAACGTGATCGCCGGTGGGGCGAGGTAATGGTCGGAGATCCACGCGCCGAGGCGCATGCTGAGCTCGGGCAGGAGTGGCCCATCGGCACGGATGCGGTCGAGGACCGGCTTGGTGTCGATCCCTTCGACCTCGGCGCCGGGGCCGAGGACGATCGCGAGGGCCTGCCGCCGCCCGAACTCCACGAGGACGGCCTCGCCGGCGGCCAGGTCGGAGAGCTCGCCCGGCACCCGATACGAGAAGGGTCGCTGGCCCGCGGCGCCGGCCGCGTCGACCGCGACCGACACGACGCGCGCACCCGCTGTGGCCGGGTCAGCGCGGATCCCCTCGGCGGTCACGTGGTGCCGCCGCTCAGACCCGGGTGCGACGGTCCGGGTGTGCCGCCTTCTCGGCGCGGATGATCTCGTCGACCCGTGCCGCCGTCCGGGCCACCTCGCCGGTCAGGTTCGGGACGACGTGGTCGTAGTCCTCCTGGCGGGCCAGCTCGAGCGCGGCGTTGCGCTGCCGGATGTCGAGCTCGTCGGCGGACTCGGTTGCCCGGGACTGGAGCCGCGAGAAGAGATCCTCAAGCGAGGGCGGGACGAGGAACACGAGGAGCGCCTCGGGCACCTTCTGCTTGACGACGGCCGCGCCCTGGACGTCGATCTTGAGGATCGCGTCGCGCCCGGCGGCGAGGGCGCCACGCACGTCGTCGCGCGGCGTCCCGTACCAGTGGCCGTGGACGAAGTTCGCCTCGAGGAACCCGCCGGCCTCGCGCCTCCGCGAGAACTCCTGCTCGCTCAGGAAGTGGTAGTGCACCCCGTCCACCTCGTACTCCCGGCGCGGCCGGGTCGTGCAGGTCACGACGAAGTAGCGCTCGGGGTCGGTCGGGATCGTGCACAGCGACGAGATCACGGTGTCCTTGCCGACGCCGGATGGACCGGACACGATCACGAGCAGCGCGCCGGGGGCGCCGACGACCGTCTGCTCCGGCGGCGTCGCCGTCGCGCGCTTCATGCCCTGCTCCGGAGTCCGGCGAGCACGTCCTCGAGCTCCTGGGGGAGCGGCGCCTCGGCCCGGATCAGGCGCCCGCTCGATGGTGAGGTGAGCTCGAGCCGCCACGAGTGCAGGAAGAGCCGCGCAAGACCGGCGGGACCGCGTCGCGACGTGCCGGTTCCGTAGACCGGGTCGCCCGCGACGGGATGGCCGATGGCCTCGAGGTGGACACGGATCTGGTGGGTCCGCCCGGTCACCAGGTCCAGCTCCAGCAGCGTCCAGCCGGCGAACCGCTCGCGAACGCGGTAGCCGGTGGTCGACGGCCGCCCGTTCGGCGTCACCGCCATGCGCGTGCGGTGCCCCGGGTCGCGGCCGATGGGTGCCTCGATGCGGCCTGTCGCCGCCGCGACAGACCCCTGGACCAGCGCGAGGTACGTCTTCTTCACGCGCCGCGCCTTCAGCTGCGCCTGCAGCGAGGCCTGCGCGATGTCGGTCCTCGCGACCATCAGCAGGCCGCTCGTGTCCCGGTCGAGCCGGTGGACGATGCCCGGCCGCTGGACGCCGGCGATTCCGCCCGGGGCGAGCTCGGCGCCACGTCCGAGCAGGGCGTGCACGAGGGTGCCCTCCTGATGGCCCGGCGCAGGATGCACGACCTGCCCCGACGGCTTGTCGACGATGAGCAGGTCGTCGTCCTGGTAGACGACGGCAAGGGGCAGGTCCGGCTCGCCCACCGGCCCGGCCGGCGCGGGCGGCGGGATCCGCAGCTCGAGCACGGTGCCGGCGCCGACGATCGTGTTGGCCTTGACCGGGAGGCTGTTGGCGGTGAGGCGACCGTCGCCGATCAGGCGCTGCACGTGGCTGCGCGACAGGCCGCTGAGGTCGGTGGCCCAGCGATCCGCGCGCCCCGGCCGGGCGTCGGCCGGGATCAGCATGCGCCGGGCCTCGTCCGCGATGGCGTCATGCTCGCCCATGCTCGCTCATCCGCGCCCTCCCGTGCCCGCCCGGCGCGCGACCGATGGCCAGATGCTCGCCGCGAGGAGCAGCAGGATGGCGAAGCTGATCGCCGCATCCGCGACGTTGAACGTGTACCAGCGCAGGCTTCCGATGCCCGCGTCCACGAAGTCCACCACGTAGCCCAGTCGGACGCGGTCGAGAAGGTTGCCCAGCGCGCCGCCGAGCAGCAGGCCGAGCGTGATCGACAGGTAGGGGTCGCGACCCGATCGGGCGTGATACCCGACGATGAGACCGACCACCACGAGCGAAATGAGCGCGAAGGGCAACGCCTGGCCCTGGAACATCCCGAACAGTCCACCAGCGTTCTGGCCGTGGACGAGGCGGATCAGATCGCCCGCGACGTCGACCGATTGCCCGGGTGCGAGAAACGATGTCAGCCATGCCTTCGTGAGCTGATCCACGGCGAGGATCAGCCCCGCCAGCCCGGCGAACGTCGACCAGATCGGCCGGCCGCTCGTCCCCGCCGTCACCTGGCGGCCCGTCGCGGCGCCCCCGGGCGCGTCCGGGCCCGCGCCCGTCGTCGGCGTGCTCGTCGCCCCGGCCTCCGTCACTCGACGCCGGGCTCGCCGGGGACGGCCCGCAGCCAGACCGTGACCGGCTCGCCGGACAGCTCGACTGTCACGGACGGGCCCGCCTCGCCCGCCGGTCGCTCCCGGTGAACGACGTCGGCAAGCGTCTCGCGGGCCACGGTCGCGAGATGCGGCTCCACACCTGCCGGGACGCCATCGAGCCACAGCGCGATCCGCGCGTCGAGGTCCAGGCCCGCATCCTTGCGCAGGTCCTGGATCGCTCGCTGCAGCTCGCGCGCGTCGCCCTCGGCCCGGAGCTCCGGCGTCAAACCGGTGTCGATCACGACGACGAGGCCCTCGTCATGGGCGACGGCGGTGCCGGGTCGCGGCGTTGCGAGGATCTCGACATCGTCCGGGGCCAGGGTGACGCCGGCGAGCGTCACCGAGCCATCCGCGGCGATCTCGAGGGCGCCCTCGCGGGCCGCGGTCATCACCGCCGGGATCGCCGGGCCCAGGCGCTTGCCGATCTTCGGCAGCAGCGGCTTGACCCGCCGCTCGACCAGGCTCGATTCGTCGTCGATCCGCTCGATGTGCTTGACGTTGATCTCGTCCGCGATCAGCTCCAGCAGCTCGGGTCCGACCTCGACACCTCGATCCGGGATTGCCAGCCAGGCATTCGCGAGCGGCTGCCGGACGCGGATGCCCGCCTGGGACCGGAGCGTGCGCGCGAGCTCGACCGCGCGGCGAGCGACGGACATGGACGCCTCGAGCCGCTGGTCCCGGAGCGGCGCGACCTCGGGCGCCGGCCAGCGGGTCAGGTGGACGCTGTCCGGCGCGCCGTCCACGACCGTTCCCATCAGGTTCTGGTAGATGTCCTCGGACAGGAACGGCAGGATGGGCGCCATCGTCCGGGCGAGCGTGACCAGCGTCGCGTGCAGCGTGGCGAACGCCTGCTGCCGACCGGCCGGGTCTGCGCCGGCGCGCATCCGGTCGCGTGAGCGGCGCAGGTACCACGTCGACAGGTCGTCGATGAACGTGCGCATGGTGCGCACGGCGGCGAGCGCGTCGTAGTCGGCGAGGCGGTCGCCGGCGTCCGCGGCGACGGCCGCGGCACGGGACAGGATCCAGCGGTCCAGCGCGGGCCACGACGCAGCGGCGGCCATCTCCTCGACGATCCCGCGCGCCGGGGCCCAATCGGCCAGGCGCGCGTAGGTCACGAAGAAGGCGTACACATTCCACAGGACGAGCAGCTCCCGGCGTGCCTCGTCGGCGGCATGCCAGCCGAAGAGGATGTTGTCCTCCGGTCGCGCCGAGGCGTACATCCAGCGCATGACGTCGACGCCCATGCGCTCGGCCGCCTCGTCGAACTCGATGGCGTTGCCCCAGCTCTTGTGCATCGGCCGGCCGTCCTCGCCGAAGAGCGTGGCGTAGCCGAAGATCGTCTTGAACGGCGCCTCTCGCCGCAGGACGGTCGACATCGCGAGCATCGCGTAGAACCAGTTGCGGAACTGGCCCGGGAAGCTCTCGGAGATGAAGTCCGCCGGGAACCACTTCTCCCAGTAGTCGCGATCCTCGCGGTAGTGCAGCGTCGAGAACGGCACGATCCCGGCGTCGAGCCACGGGTTGCCCACGTCAGGGATGCGGGACACGGGCTCGCCGCACTTCGGGCAGGCGATCAGCACCTCGTCGACATAGGGCCGGTGGGGCGTGTGCCCCTCGAACCGGTCCCAGCCCGCGACCGCCCGTTCCCTGAGCTCGTCCCGCCCGCCGATGACGTCGAACGTGCCGCAGTGCGGGCAGTCGTAGATCGGCAGCGCGAGCCCCCAGTAGCGCTTCTTGCTGATCATCCAGTCGTGCATGTTCAGGAGCCAGTCGAGCTCACGCTCGTAGCCGAATGACGGGATCCACCGGATCCCGTCGACGACCTCCATGATCTGGTAGCGCAGGCTCGCGTCGACCTGCTCCCTGGAGAGCTGCTCGCGCGGCTTGTCGTAGACCTCGCCCATGGAGATGAACCACTCGTCGACGAGCCGGAACAGGAGCGGCGTGCCGCACCGCCAGCAGTGCGGGTAGCGGTGGGTATAGGGCTCGAGGTGGTAGAAGAAGCCGCGCCGCTCGAGGTCGTCGACGATGTCGTCCGCGACCTCCGGGGCGGCCTTGCCGCTCAGCCAGTCGAAGCCCTGGTAGTAGCGGCCGTCCTCGTCGATCGGGCCGATGACCGGCAGCCCGAGCGACTTGCCGAGCTGGAAGTCCTCGGCGCCGGCGCCTGGCGCGATGTGGACGATCCCGGTCCCCTCGTCCTCGCCGACCTGGTCCCACGCGATGACGCGGTGCTCGTAGGGCGCGTCGGGGGCGTCGCGGGTTCCCTTCGCGAACGCCTCGCGGACCGCCGGCAGCCCATCGTACGGGCCGGTGTAGCGCCAGCCGACGAGCTCGCTGCCGCGCTTCGACTCGAGCACCTCGAACGGGCCCCTGACCGATGACTTGAGCGTTCCCCGCCCGACCCACGCGGTGCCGTCGCCCTGGCGGATGCGGACGTACTCGAGGTCGTCCCCCACAGCGGCCGCGACGTTCGCAGCGAGCGTCCACGGCGTCGTGGTCCAGACGAGGAGTGCCTCGCCCGGCCGATCGACCAGCGGGAAGCGCACGGTCAGGCCCGGGTCCTCGCGGTCCTGGTAGCCCTCGGTCATCTCGTGCTGGCTGATGCCGGTTCCGCAGCGAGGGCACCACGGCATCGAGTCGTGGCCCTTGTAGATCCAGCCGCGCCGGTGGCACTCCTTGAGGAAGCCCCAGATCAGGTCGTTGTTCTCGTTCGAGAAGGTGAAGTACGAGCCGCCGACGTCGGGCATGCCGAGCCGCCCGACGAGCATCTCGACGGTGTCGGTCACCGGCCCGTTCGGCCCCTCGATCGTCGCCTCCTGCCAGGGCGCCTCGGCGAGCTGCTCGCTGAGGCGACGCAGCTCGTCGGGGTCGTTCCAGTCCATCCAGAAGCCGAGCCGGACCGATTGCTCTGTCTGCCGTGCGGCGTAGGTCAGGACGCGCTGCTTGCACAGCGACACGAACTCGGCGATGCCGTACGCCTCGATGTCGCGCTTGCTCTTGAAGCCGAGGTCGCGCTCGACGTTCACCTCGACCCACAGGCCCTGGCAGTCGAACCCGTTCTGCCAGCGCTGGTCCTCGCCGAGCATCGCGTGGAAGCGCTGGAACAGGTCCTTGTAGGTGCGGCCCCAGGCGTGGTGCACACCCATCGGGTTGTTGGCCGTGATCGGGCCGTCGAGGAAGCTCCAGTGCGGCCCGCCGGCGTTCTGCGCGCGCAGGCGCGCGAACGTGCGACGCTCGCGCCACTGCCCCAGGAGCTCGTGCTCGCGAGCGACGAGATTCGGGCGTGTGGGTACAGGTCGGAACATAGGGGTCCGGCTATCCTACCCGCGATGCAGCGTCCCCACGACTCTCTCCCGCGTGGACGCTCCCCCTTCGCCGCGGCGTTCCTGTCACTGCTGTTCCCCGGACTCGGCCATGCATACCTGGGCGCCTATCGCCGGGGCCTCGGATTCGCCGCACCGGTTCTGCTGTTCGGCGCGTTGCTCGCGGGTTTCGCGGTCCGCATGACCGTGTTCGACATCGGCGGCCTGGCGGCCCAGCCCTGGTTCCAGGTCGCGGTCTTCATCGGCAACCTGGTCTTCCTCGCCTACCGCGCCTACGCCATCGTCGATGCCTGGTCCATCGGCCGCGCGCTCGCCGGGCGGCCGGCCCCGTCCGTGCCCGCGGCGGTCCGACAGGCCGGGGTGCTGTCCCTCGCCGGCCTGGCGGCCGTGCTCCTGGTGATGAGCGGCGTGCATGTTGCCGTCGCCCGCTACGACCTGCTCCTCCAGCGAACGACCGACTGCATCTTCAATCCCGACGCCATCAACTGCCCGCAGGAGTCGCCGGGGCCGGGCGAGGCGACCGCCGGCCCGAGCGCGCTGGTGACGCCCGAGCCGAGCCTCGGCCCGTCGGTGACCGAGGCGCCGATCCCGCGGTGGGACGGCAAGGAGCGGCTGAACATCCTGCTGGTCGGCGTCGATGAGCAGGGTGGCGGGTTCAACACCGACACGATGATCACGGTCTCGATCGATCCCCAGACGGACCAGGTCGTGATGTTCCAGCTGCCGCGGGACACGGTCGACGTGCCGCTCCCGCCGGGACCCGCTCGGAACTACTACGGCGACGTCTACCCGGGCAAGATCAACAGCTTCGCCGCCAACGCGAACCGCCCCGACTGGTTCCCCGGCAGGAAGGACAACCACACCGCCGGGCTGAACGGTCTGAAGGCGATCCTGGGCAGCCTGTACGGGCTCGACATCAAGTACTACGTCGAGGTCAACTTCAGCGGCTTCAAGGACGTCGTGAACGCCCTCGGCGGCGTGACCATCAACGTCCAGGTTCCGGTCCTCGACGACAACTTCCCGCAGCAGGACGGCAAGCGCCAGCGACTGTTCATCCCGGCCGGCATCCAGCACATGAACGGCCAACAGGCCCTCGACTATGCGCGATCACGCAAGAGCACGTCGGACTTCGAGCGTGCCGCGCGCCAGCAGCGCGTGCTCGTGTCACTGCGCGAACAGCTGAACATCGGCGAGGCGATCAGGAACATCGACGCCCTCGCGACCGCCATCGGCTCGTCGGTCAAGACCGACATCCCGCCCGAGATCGTCCCGAACCTCCTGGGGCTCGCCGACAAGATCGGCAGCCGATCGATCCGCTCGGTGATCTTCACGCCGCCGTACTACCAGACCGAGTGCCTGTTCTGCCCGCCGCGGGGCTACATCATCCAGCCCAAGGTCGCGCGGATCCGGGGCGCGGTCGCCGACGCGTTCAATGTCGACCCGAACTTCGCCGCGGCGCGCGACGCGATGCTCCAGGAGGCCGCCCAGGTGTGGGTGCTCAATGGCTCGGGACGCACGGGTGAGGCCGCGCGCCTGGCCCAGTTCCTGAGCTACCTGGGCATGGATGCGACCGCCCCGAACCAGCGCCCGGATACCAGTGGCCTGCAGCAGACGACGATCCGGGCGTACAACGGCGCCGCGGACGAGATGCCGCTCACCCTCGCTGCCCTGCAGCAGGCCTTCGGCGTCCAGGTCGAGCAGAA
Source organism: Patescibacteria group bacterium (assembly GCA_035495215.1). GTDB lineage: Bacteria > Chloroflexota > Limnocylindria > Limnocylindrales > CSP1-4 > UBA5189. The sequence continues at coordinate 4,632 of DATJGH010000052.1, read as the reverse complement.
GACCGATCCCGCGGTCCGCGCCGACTTCATCGTGATCACCGGGGGCAACACCCCCCAGCTCACGCCGCCGCCGGTGCCCTAGCGTCCGCCGCCCGCGTGGGGCGACGCGGGCGCGGCCTTCTCAGCGCGACGGAATCGGCGTCAGCCAATGCGCGAATCGCGAATCGCGGCCGCGCACCGCTGCGTAGTACGCCTCATGGAGCTGCTTCGTGATCGGGCCGATGGCGCCGCCGGCGATCCTGCGGTGGTCGAGCTCGATGACCGGCGACAGCTGCACGCCCGTGCCGCACAGGAACATCTCGTCGGCGACGTAGATCTCCGAGCGATCGATCGACCGGACCTCATGCGGGATCCCGAGGACCTCAGCGAGCTCGATGACCGCCCGGCGGGTCACGCCCTCGAGGATGTCGTCGGTCACGGGCGGCGTGATCAGGAGGCCGTCGCGCACGACGAACAGGTTCGCGGCGCTCGCCTCGGAGGCATGTCCGTCAGGCGTCAGGACCAGGGCCTCGTCGAAGCCGTTGAGCTCGGCCTCGGTCTTCTGGAATGCCATGTTCACGTAGCCCCCGACGATCTTGCCGCGCGCGGGCAGGGCGTCGTCCGCGTTGCGCCGCCAGGTCGAGGTCATGACCCGCACGCCGCTGTCGGTGTCGATGTAGTTCCCGAACGGGATCGCCAGCACCAGGAAGTCGTGGGGCAGCTTGTGCAGCCGCACCCCGATGGACTGGCCCGACTTGTACACGCACGGCCGGATGTAGGCGTCCTCGCGGAAGCCGTTCCGGCGGATCGTCTCGACCACGATGCCGACCAGCTCGTCCACCGGCGGCAGGTCGTCCATGAGCAGCATCCCGGCGTTGCGCCTGATGCGCTCCATGTGCTCCCGGAGCTTCAGCCCATAGAGCACGCCCTGCTCGGCGTTCCAGTACGCCCGGATACCCTCGAACACGGCTGTCCCGTACATGAACGCGTGGGTCATGATGCTGACCTTGGCGTCCGCCAGGGGCAGGTACTCCCCCTCGAAGTAGGCGACGGCGCCCTCTGTCGAGATTGGCGCGCCGTGCGAGCTCGCGGGCGCCGGTGCGTGCTCTGCCTTGGGCTTCTCGGTCAGCATTCGACGAGCTCCTCGATCGACGGCGGCGGCTTCGCCGCGGGTGGGTTCGAAGCGGCCGGAGTATACCGCCGCCCGGCGCCTATCCCGAGATGACGGCCACGGCGACGATGGCCAGGTAGACCACGTAGAACGCGCCGCCGACGAGCAGGCCACGGCCGCGCAGCCGGCCGGAGCGGGCCATCGGCAGGAAGATCGCGGCGCTCGCGAGGAACGCGATCCCGGCCGAGGTGAAGGCGATATAGCTGCCCGGTCCGGCGACCCACGTCTCGGGCGCGAACAGGAGGGCCACCGAGGTGGGAATCGCGGCCTGGAAGACCATGGCCCCGGTGATGTTGCCCATCGCCAGGGTGTCCTTGCCCTGGCGGATCCAGATGATCGAGTTGAACTTCTCGGGCAGCTCGGTGGCGATCGGCGCAACCACCAGCGCCAGGAGCACCTCGCTCACGCCGATCGAGTGGGCGAGGTGGCCCACCGCGTCGACGAACTCCACGGCGCCGAGGATGATCAGCCCGAGGGCCACGAGGACCTGGAAGTTGACGGCACGCAGCCGCGGGGCGCCATCCGGGGCGACCGTCCGATGCCTGTCGAACCGATGGAATCGGAGCGGTGCGAGGTCGCCCGCGTCGATGCTCGGGTCGGCCTCGAAGTGGCCCTTGACGTACCAGCCGTAGATCACGATGAGCGCGATCGCGACCACGATCTTCGGCCACGTCGGCTCGCTCGGCAGGACGATCGCGGCAGCGATGGCCAGCCCGTAGGTGACCACGAACGTGCGCATGTCCGCCCCGATGACCTTCGGGTCGACGGGCATCACGTCGCCGGCCTCGCGCCGTCGCGCCTGGAAGAGCACCGCCAGCCCGGTCACGAACATCGCCAGCGTCGCGAGCATGAACGGCGCCCCGAGGATCGCGCCGACCCCGATCTCGTGCGAGTGCTCCTGCCCCGAGAACAGGATTGCGACGATCGGGATCATGGTCTCCGGCAGCGCCGTGCCGACGGCCGCAAGCACCGAGCCGACGGCTCCCTCGGCCAGGCCCAGCTTCTTGCCGAACCACTCGATGCCGTTGGTGAACAGCTCCGCGCCCGCGAGGATGACGAAGAACGCGACGAGCAGGATGAGCAGGTCCATCGCCGTCTAGCCTGCCAAAAGCCCGGTCACCACGCCCGCGGCGACGACGACGAGGATCGCGACGGCGACCCCGACCATGCGTCGCTCGCCACGGCGCCAGAACCCGACGAGGGCGCCGACGACCCGGAGCGCGGGCGTGACGCAGATGGCGAGGATGCCCAGCCACAGGAAGCCTGCCGGGCGGCCGCCGATGATGTCCGGAAGGAGCCGGTCGAGCTGGAGCGCCGGGCTTGCCGCCAGCGGCGAGATGCCGCCGCCGAGGAGCAGGACGGTCCCGACGACGACGGCCGAGATCGAGAGATACGTCCCGACCTGGAGGACGCGGGCGAGGGCGGGTTCGAGGTCAGCGTCGCGGCCATGCATGCCCAGGTCGGCCATTCAGCCGCCCCTCACTGCCCGGCCGGCCATCTCGATCGCCGTGTACAGCAGCACGATCACGAACAGCAAGCGCAGCGCGCGCTGGCCGACCCGGTGGCCGAACCGCGACCCGAGCGTCGCGCCGACGAACACGCCCACGGCGGTCGGGCCGGCAACGTACGCGTCGATGCCGCCCCGGACGAGGTAGACGATGGCGCTCGCCGACGCCGTGATGCCGATCATGAGGTTGCTCGTGGCCGTGGCGATGCGCAGCGGCACGCCCAGGACGAGGTGCATGAGCGGCACCTTGATGAGCCCGCCGCCGATGCCCAGCAGCGCCGACGCAACGCCGGCGCCAACGCTTCCTGCCGCCGCGAGGGGCATCCGATCTGCGCGATAGGCGCCCTCGTCGCCTTCCGGGGGCTCGACCGATGGCTCCGCCGGCGACGGTGGCGTCTCGACGTCCGCGGCCGGCTGCGCCACTGCCCGGCCGCGCAGGCCGCCGGCCATCGTCGCGGCCACGTACGCGAGGAGGACCGCGAACAGGCCGGCGAGCACGCGCTCGTCGATGAGGAACGCGATCGCGCCGCCGACGATCGCGCCGGCAGCCGTGAACAGCTCGAGGGTCATGCCCAGGCGCAGGTTCGCCTGCCGTCGCTCCAGGTACACGCCGGCTGATGCGCTGCTCGTGACGATCACGCAGACCAGCGAGACGCCGACGGCCTCGCGCAACGGCAGCCCGAAGCCAAGGGTGAGCAGCGGCACGATGAGCACCCCGCCACCGAGCCCCAGGATCGACCCGAAGGCACCGGCGGCGACACCACCGGCGAGCATGAGCAGGCCGATTTCCATCCGCAGCGGGCTCCGTCGCCGGTCAGCCGGCGATCAGCTATGGGCGGAGGTGCTGGGGAGCGTACGGCAGCAGCGCGACGTGGCGGGCACGCTTGAGCGCCACCGAGAGCTCGCGCTGGTGGCCGGCGCAGGTGCCGGTCTTCCTTCGCGGCTCGATCTTGGCCCGCTCGGACAGGTAGCGGCGGAGGCGGTTGACCTCCTTGTAGTCGATCTGGACGGTCTTGTCGGCGCAGAAGGCGCAGACCTTCCGGCGACGTCGGTCGCGGTAGAAGTCGTCGCGCTTGCGCGCCTTGGCGGAAGGCATCGAATCAGGTCTCCTGGTGTGGGTCGAGCGTCGGGCTCAGTGGCGTGGAGGACCGCTCGGTCAGAACGGCAGCTCGTCGATCTCGGTGTCGTCGAAGCCGCCGCGCGGGGCGCCCGCAGCCGCCGCCGCGCCCGCAGGGGCGCCGGCGAAGGTGCCCTCAGCAGCCTCGCGCTTGTCGAGCCCGAGGACCGTGTCCGCGGTGATGTCGAGCGAGAGTCGCTTCTGGCCGTCGTTGGCCTCGTACTCACGGGTGCGGAACCGGCCGTCGACGAAGACACGGGCGCCCTTGCGCAGGCTCTCCGCGGCGCGCTCGCCGCGATCGCCCCAGACGCTGACCCGGAACCAGTCGGTGGACTCGATCCATTCGCCCGACTGCTGGTTCTTCGTCGACTGGTTCACCGCGACGGTGAAGCTCGCTACGGGCCGCCCGTTGGGCGTGTAGCGCAGCTCGGGATCGCGCCCGAGGTTGCCGATGATCTGGATCTTGCTCAGCGCCATCTCTCGACCCTCTCAGTCGATCGCGGCCGGAGCCGCCTCGCTCTCCGACTCGTCGATCCGCTCGCGACCATCATCCTCTTCTTCCTCGTCCTCCGCGGAGGGCAGCGGCGCCTCGTCCCCGGACCCGGCATCGCGCATCGCACGGGCCGGCCGCTCCTGGCGCACGACGAGGTGTCGGAGGACCTCCTCGGTGATGAGGATGGCGCGTTCCAGCTCGGCGATGACCGTCGTCGGCGCCTCGAACACGACGATGTGGTAGGCGCCCTCGCGATGGCGGTCGATGGCGTAGGCGAGTCGCCGGCGGCCCCATGGGGCGACCTTGATGATCTGGCCGCCATCGGCGGTGATCTGGCGGGTGGTGCGATCGATGATCGCGGAGAT
>DATJGH010000051.1:0-5025 GCA_035495215.1 Patescibacteria group bacterium | reverse complement strand
TGCGCCCGCCTCGTGGGCCGCCGAGATGACGTCGAGGCCATCGATGCCCGCCTCCAGCTGGATGTCGCAGAGCACGATGTCCGGGCGATCGCCATCTCGAGCCAGCAGCTCCCGCGCCTGGCCGACAGTCCGCGCCGCGCCGACGAAGCGGACCGGTGGCGTTGCAGGGTCGCCCGGCTCCGCCTGGATCGCCGCCTGAATGGCGAGCGCGATTGCCGGATGGTCGTCGACGACCGCAAGCGCGATCGCGTCGCGGCTGACGTCGGGCCCGTCGTCCACCGCCGCATCATCGCAGGCGGAAGCGCAAGCCTCGTTGCGGGAAATCACGCATCGGGGTGGCGCCGCGCGACGGCGAGCCGCGGAGGTCGAGCAGCGGAAGGAGCTAGGACCGCTCCCCGAGTGCCGCGTCGATCGCCCGACGATACGGGATCCCGCTCGCCTGGCGGCTCAGCCCACGGAGGTAGCGAGGGTCCAGCCGGGCGATCTCAGCGATGCGCCGGCCGGCGTACGGGCCGAAGTCCAGCAGGGGCGAATCGGACAGGCCGCCATCGTGCGCCTGCATGCGCCACAGAAGGGACCCACGCTCGGGGCCCTGGTCAGCCGGACGAGAGCTCGCATCCTGCGGACCCGGACCAACCGGCGCCAGTGGCGGGGTGGGCGTGCCCGTGAGCAGCCGATACCGCTCGAGCGCGTCATAGGCGGCGTTGATCTCGGCCATGCGCGGCTCGTCAGGGGCACTGCCGTCGGGGTGATAGCGACGAGCAAGGATCAGGTAGGCCGAACGCACCTCGCGCCACTCGGCGTGTCGAACGACCCCCAGAACTTCGTGCGGCTCCCGAGCCACGGCCACCCCATCTCGCGCCCCCGTCACGCTGACCTTACAGCAGGACCGGGTTGGGCGCGATCAGGTGGAGTACCCCGGTGCCGGTTTGTTATTCCGGAAGCCGCTCGCCGGCCTCGATCCGGACGGGCAGCCGGTTCTCGGCCGGCGTGAGCGGGCACGAGAAGCGCGCGTCGTACACGCATGACGGGTGGTATGCGAGGTTGAAGTCGAGGACGTAGGTGCCGTCCTCGGGATCCGGATCGAGGTCCAGGTATCGACCCGCGCCGTAGGTCTCGGCGCCGCTCGTCACGTCCAGGAACGGCACGAACACCGAACCGGAGCGGTCCTTCGCGAAGCGGTAGCCGGTGAGCCGTTGCGTCACGCCGCCGAGCTCGAAGCTGAGCGTGCCTGCGCGCTCGGCGTCGCGCAGCTTGCCGTCCGAAGTCGGAATCTGGAAGTTCGCGGGCTCGGTGCCGGCGTACGGCTCGAGCGTCAGCGCCTCGAAGCGCAGGGATTCGTCAACCGGGAAGTAGGGCAGCCCGGGGAAGTCATGCCGCTGGTCGTGCGGGATCGGGCTGTCGTGCCCATCGCGGAAGTACTCGTCCTTGTCGGCGCGGAACATCGCGACCGCCGTCGGGTAGTCGACGTGTTCGTGACCGGCGTGCTCTTCGTGGTCATCCGCATGCTCGTGGTCGTGCTCGTGGTCATGGGCGTGTGCGGCGTGGTCATGTTCAAGGGTCATGGCGCCATTGTGGCCTGCTTCGCGCAAGGGCCTCGGCCGCCGGGCTAGGCTTGGCGACCAGCCATGACGTCCTCGAACGCCCCGGCGCCAACCTCGGCGCAGGTCGCGACGCTCCAGCGGGCCTTCTCGGGTGAGATCGTCACGCCCGAATCGCCCGGCTATGACGATGGCCGCCGCGTCTGGAACGCGATGTTCGACCGGCGCCCGGCGCTCATCGTCCGGCCCATGAGCGTCGCCGACGTGCAGGCCGCGATCCGGTTCGGACGGGAGCGCGACCTGGAGATTGCCGTCCGGGGCGGCGGCCACAGCGCGGTCGGACACTCGACCACCGACGGGGGCCTCGTCATCGACCTCGGGCAGATGCACCAGGTCACGGTCGATCCGTCCCGGCGCCTTGCCCGCGCGGGTGGCGGAGCGCTGCTCGGGACGCTGGACGTGGCCGCGCAGGAGCACGGCCTCGTGTGTCCCGTCGGCGTGGTGGGCCACACGGGCGTGGCGGGACTGACGCTCGGCGGCGGGATCGGGCGGTTGCAGCGACGGTTCGGCCTGACGATCGACAGCCTGCGCGCGGTCGACCTCGTGACCGCCGATGGGCGGGTCGTGCGCGCGAGCGCGGACGAAGAGCCCGAGCTGTTCTGGGGCCTGCGCGGCGCGGGCGCGAACTTCGGCGTGGCGACCAGCCTCGAGCTCGAGCTCCACCCGTTCGACGGGACGCTCCATCGCGGCGTCCACATCCACGACGCGGCGAACATCCACGAGCTGTGGCCGGTCTTCCGCGATTGGGCGCTCGACGCGCCGGACGAGGTCGCCGCGATCTTCACGGTCGCCCTCGCCGAGCCCGCGGCGGACTATCCGGACACGGTCGCCGGCCGGCCGATCGTGGTCATCTCGTACAACCACAGCGGGGTGGGCGAGGACGTCGAGCGCGCCATGGCGCCACTCCTCGCCGGCCCGAAGCCCGCGTCCGTGACCGCGACGGCCGAGCCGTACCTGACCACGCAACGATCGAGCGACCTCAGCCTCGCCTGGGGCTCGCGGACGGCGATCCTCGGCGGCAACATCCCGGATTGCTCCGCGGCGGTGCTGGACGCGTTCGTCGCGCACGTGGAACACGTGCCGGGCGAGGCCTCGATCTCGATCACGGCGATGGGCGGCGCGATCGGTCGCGTCCCGGATGACGCGATGGCGTTCTCCGGGCGGACCTCGCCGTTCGACGTGGCGCCGGACACGGCCTGGTCCGATCCCGCGCTCGACGACGCGAACATGGCCTGGGTTCGCGAGGCGATGCGGATGGTCGAGCCGGACCTCCTGCCGGGGCGGTACATCAACGAGCTGTCCGAAGCCGGCCCCGAGGTCACGCGCGCGAGCTACGGCGACGCCAAGCTCGAGCGACTGCGCGCGTTGAAGCGCACGTGGGACCCGACCAACGTCTTCCGGCTGAACCACAACGTCGCGCCGTAGGCACGAGGCTGGAGCTCCTCGAGGCCGCGGTCAGCTAGCCGGCGGAACCTCGTTGTCTGGCTTGGGAGCCGCGTCCTCGAGCGGCGCCGGCACGAGATCGATCGTCCGCGCTCGGCGGCTCCCACCCGACTCGGTGCGGACCACCGCCGCCGGGATCACGCCACCGACGACCGACTCGACGATGGCGAACTCGCCGGCATACAGGCCGCTCGCGATGCGGACCCTGCTGCCCTGGGCGATGTCGGCCCGACCGGTCATGGCGCTGAGGTTGATGTTCGCGACGCGACTCGCGGCAATGGCAGCTCGTGCGGCCGCCGCTTCAGTGGCGGCGGGATCGACCTTCGCGGGCTTTGCCTTGAATCGCCGGCGGGTCACCTAGGAGCGCCCGCGACGCGGTCGCGCCTCGACCTTCGGTGGCTTGGGCTCGTGGCCCGGACGCGGCGGGCGCGGCGCTGTCCCGGGCGCCATGTCGGGCGGTGGCGGCAGGGGACCGCGCTCCTTGGCGGCGCGAACGCGCGCGTCGAAGTCGACCGCGACGTCGGTTGGCACGGCTGCTCGCCAGGCGCTCTCGATCTCCGCAACCCTGGCGTTGCTCGCGACTCGCTTGGCTCGTTCGAACTCTGATCGCTTCGTCATTGGGCCTCTCGTGCACTGCTTTCTCGTCGGTACAAGGGTAAGCGACTCCCGGGCCGGCTACCGTCACGGCGTGCGAGCGTGGCTAGCTGGCGCTTCGCACGAATGCCTCGAACACGTTCTCGAACGCGGACGGCGTCGATTCCGTCCGCTCGGGATGGCACTGGATGCCGACGACGAACCGCCCGGTCGGGGCCTCGAGGCCCTCGACGAGCGGCCCGGCCGAGCTCGCCGCCCAGGCCGATGCCACGAGGCTGGGCGCGAGGTCCTCCGCTCGGACGCCCTGGTGGTGGTACGCGTTCACGACGACGGGCTCGGCGCCCGATCCCACGAGCTCCCCCAGTCGCGTTCCGGGCACCACCTCGATCGGGTGCGTCGCCGGCTGGCCGGTGCCCCAGCTCGGTCCCTCGTGGCCGTCGACGTCCTGCAGGAGCGAACCGCCGGCGAAGACGTTGATCGCCTGGAGCCCGCGGCAGATCCCGAGCACCGGCACGCCGCGCTCGGAGGCGGCCTCCCAGGCGCGCGCCTCGAGGGCATCGCGGGCCTGGTCGATGTCGCGCGAGCCTTCGTTCGGCCGGCTGTACCGAGCCGGATCGATGTCGCCGCCGCCCGTCAGCAGCAGGCCGTCCATCCCGGCCAGGACATCGGCCAACGCCTCGGGCGGGGTCTTCACATCGATCGGCACGGGGTCGCCACCATGTCGCCGAACCGCATCGAGATAGAGCGCAGCGCGGCGCGTGGCGCGCTCGGGCTCTGGGTGATCGGCGAGATCGGCGAGCGTCACGACGATCCTGGGCGCGCGAACCACATCCTGTCTCACGCCTCGGAGCCTACGACGTGCGCGCGAATGTGCGACCCTCTGCCCGCACAACCCGCCCGAGCGAGAAAGGAGCGAGATGGGAGCACCCATGTCCAGCCAGAAGGTGACCACCTCCTTGGAAGGCATGAGGACCCATGCGCACGCTCAATCTCGGAATCCTCGCCCACGTCGACGCCGGTAAGACAACACTCACCGAGCGACTCCTCTTCACCGCCGGCGCGATCGATCGCGTTGGCAGCGTCGACGCAGGAACCACCCAGACCGACTCGCTCGAGCTCGAACGCGAGCGCGGGATCACCATCCGCTCCGCGGTCGCCTCGTTCGCCGTGGGCGACCTCGCGGTCAACCTGGTCGACACGCCGGGCCATCCCGACTTCATCGCCGAGGTCGAGCGAGTCCTCGGCGTGCTCGACGGCGCCGTGCTCGTCGTCTCGACGGTCGAGGGCGTCCAGCCCCAGACACCGCTGCTCTTCCGCGCCCTCCAGCGGCGCAAGGTCCCGACGCTGATCTTCGGCAACAAGATCGATCGAGCCGGGGCGGATCCCG
>DATJGH010000050.1:0-4112 GCA_035495215.1 Patescibacteria group bacterium | reverse complement strand
CGGCTCCCGTTCGTGAGCCGCGCCGGCGCCGTGCTCGCGGTGTACCTGCTGATCTTCGGCAGCCTGGTCACGGTCACGCTCGTCGTGGCGGCCGCGCTGGTCAGCTCGATCACGGACTTCATCGCCAACCTGCCCTCGCTGCGCGCGAACCTGCCGGCGATCCTGGAGCCGTGGCAGGGGCGCCTGAACGACATCGGGCTCCAGGTCGACCTGCAGGCGCAGGCGAGCGTCATCCTCGACAACCTGAGCCAGTACGCCGCCCAGCTGGCCGTGCCACTCCAGCAGCTCGCCGTCGCCAGCCTCGGGGCGATCGGCAACCTGCTGCTCGTGGTGGTGCTGTCGCTGTACATGGTCGCGGACCGCGACCGGCTCGTCGCGTTCCTGTTCTGGCTGGTCCCGTCGGGCTACAAGGCCGAGGCCGAGGTCCTCGAGGAAGCCGTCGCGCGCTCGTTCGGTGGCTTCATCCGCGGCCAGGTCGTGACGGGCCTCGCGTTCGGCGCGATCTGCCTCCTGGCCAGCCTGACCTTCGGGCTCGACTTCGCGGCGGTCACAACCGCCGTGGCCGGGCTGCTGATGATGATCCCGTTCTTCGGGCCGTTCGTGTCCTGGATCCCGCCGATCCTGGTCGCGATCCTGAGCAAGCCCGACACCACCCTCGGGGTCACGATCATCGTGGCCATCGGCTGGCTCGTGATCATGAACTGGCTCCAGCCGCGGATCATGTCGACGTCCCTCCGCATCCACCCCATCGTCGTCCTCGGGTCGGTGCTCGTCGGGCTGAAGATCGCGGGCATCCCCGGCGCCGTCTTCGGGATCCCCGTCGCGGCCGTGATCTCGGCGCTGTTCCTCCATGCGCTCAGCGGGCGGCGCGGCTCCGGGCCGGTGGCCGAGCGTGCGGCGGCGCGCGTGGGCCGGCGCGAGGGCCGCCTCGTCCGGCGCCCGCGCGAGCCCGACCCGACAGTGGACCGCGACGTCGAGCCGCACGCGCATCGCGTGACGCCGGGCGAAACGGGCGCGGCGACCTCGACGGAGAGCTAGCGCCCGCGGGGCTAGCGCCTTCGGAGGTCCGCGAGGATCTCGCGCGCGGCGTTCTGGCCCGGGCCGCCGGTGATGCCGCCGCCGGGATGGGCGCCCGAGCCGCACAGGTACAGCCGCTCGATCCCGAGCCGGTAGCGCGCGTGGCCGAGCATCGGCCGCCAGACGAAGAACTGGTCGAGGCCGGCCTCGGCGTGGAGCGGGTGGCCGCCGGTCAGCCCGTAGTCGCGCTCGAGGTCGGCGGGGGTGATGACCTGGCGATGCGACACCAGCTTCCTGATGCCGGGGGCCACGGACTCGAGGACGTCCACGACGGCGTCGGCGAATCGCTCCGCGTTGTCCGCCCAGTCGCCGTCCCGGAGCGCGTGGGGCGCGTACTGGGCGATGACGCTCATGACGTGCACGCCCTCCTTCGCGCCGTCGACCAGCGAGGCGTCGGTGAGGGACGGGATCGTTGCTTCGAGGATCGGCTGGTCGCTCCAGCGGCCGTACTTCGTGGCGTCGAAGGCGCGCTCCATGGCGTCGATCCCGGGCGCGACCACGATCCGGCCGCGCAGCGCGGCCTCGTCACCCGCGGCCGCCGGGAACGTCGGGAGACGCTTGAGCGCCAGGTTCACCTTGGCCACCACGCCCGGTGTCCGGATGTTGCCGGCACGCCAGCCGAGCGAGGGGCCGAGCGCGACGGGGTCGACGAGCGTCGTGAGCGTCCGCTTCGGGTCGGCGCCGGAGACCACGCCGCGGGCGCGGATCTCTTCGCCGTTCGCCAGGACCACGCCCGTTGCCGCGCCGTCCCTCGACGTGATCCGGACCACCTCGGCCTTCGTCCTGACGTCGGCCCCGGCCTCGTACGCCGCAGCGAGCAGTGCCGCCGACAGCGACCCCGGTCCGCCCCGCGCGAAGACCGTCTCACCGGCCGCCCCGCCGTCGTTGCCCGCGCCATCCATGAGCAGCATCGCCGCCGTGCCTGCCGACCACGGGCCAACGGCGCCGAAGCGCACCCCGCGCCACGCGAGCACCGCTCGCAGCGCGTCCGACTCGAACGACTCGGCCACGAGGTCCGCCACGGCCATGGGCAGGACGCGCAGGATGGTTCGCGAGCCGTCGCGGCCCAGCGCCTTGAAGCTGCTCCCGAGGCGGAGGGCGCTGAGCGCATCGCCGAGGCCCGGCGACTCGATGTCCGGGGGCGTGGCCCGGCCGATGGTGTCGAGGAACCGGCCGAGCTTGCGGACCCGGCGGTCGAACGGCGCGTAGGCCTCCGAATCGCGCGCTCGCAGTGATCCGCCGAGGCGGAACGCCACGGCGGTCTTCTCCGCGTCGGCCAGGAGCGTGATCGCGCTGCCGTCCGGCGAGGGCGCGAAGACCCGAACGTCGGGCGCGACCAGCGACAGGCCGTGGCGCTTCAGGTCCAGGTCCTTCTGGACCGAGGGCCGAAGCCGGCCGACCGTGTGCGCGAGCGTCGGGACGCGGACGCCCTTGGCGAGCCGCGTCGTGTCCGCCGCGCCGCCGACCCGATCGCGCCGCTCGAGGACAAGGGTGCGCAGGCCCGCGCGCGCGATGTATGCCGACGCGATGAGCGCGTTGTGGCCCGCGCCGATGACGATGACGTCCCAGGCCGGCTCGGGACGCGGCCCGCTCACGTGCGCTTGCCCTTCGAGCGCAGGACCTCGAGGGCGGCGATGCGCCCGTTGGCGCCCATGATCCCGCCGCCCGGGTGAGTCGATGAGCCGCACAGCCACAGGTCGCGGATCGGGGTCTTGAACCGGGCCCAGCCGGGCACCGGCCGGCTGAAGAACAGCTGCTCGAGCGAGAGCTCGCCCTGGAAGATGTTGCCCTCGGTCAGCCCGGTGGTGCGCTCGATGTCGAGCGGGGTCATCACCTGGCGATGCAGGATCTTCGACGGCAGGTCCGGCGCGAACTCGGCGATGCGGTTGACGACGGCGTCGCCGAAGGCCTCGCGCTGCAGGTCCCAGCCGGCCGCGCCGCCGAGCGACTCGTCGAGCTGGTACGGCGCGTACTGGACGAAGCAGCTCATCACGTGCTTGCCCGGTGGCGCCATCGACGGGTCGACCAGGGTCGGGATGACGATGTCGATGTAGGGCTTCGCGCTGAACCGGCCGTACTTGGCGTCGTCGTAGGCGCGTTCCATGTCGTCGACCGCGGGTGAGATCGAGATCGCGCCGCGGAGGTGCTCACCCTCGCCCGGGAGCGCCGTGAAGTTGGGCAGCGCGTCCAGGGCCATGTTGACCTTGCCCGAGGATCCGCGGAACTTGAACCGTCGGACCTCGCTCTCGAACTCGGAGTCGATCGAGCCGGGCTCGAGCAGGTCGATGAAGGTCCGACGCACATCGACCGAGGACACGTTGGAGGTCGCGTCGAGCTCCTCGCCAGTGGCGAGGACGACGCCGTTGGCACGCCCTCCCCCGACCCGGATTCTGGCGACCGGCGCTTCCGTGCGGATCTCCACGCCATTTGCCCGGGCTGCACTGGCGATTGCGTTGGAGATGCCGCCCGTGCCGCCCTTGGGGATCCCCCAGGCCCGGAAGGCCCCGTCGATCTCGCCCATGTAGTGGTGCAGCAGCACGTACGCGGTGCCCGGCGATCGAACGCCCTGGAAGGTTCCGATGATTCCGGACGCGGCCATCGTGGCCTTGAGCGGATCCGTCTCGAACCACTGGCTCAGGAAATCGAACGCCGACATCGTCATGAGCTGGACGAAGACCGCCTGCTGGCGCTCCGTCAGCTTCTGGAAGCTCCGCAGCAGGCCCGCGAGCGGCAGCAGCGGGCGCGGGTCGATCGACGCCGGGTCGGGCGGGACGATCGCGAGAATCGGCTTGATGAACCGGGCCATGTCGACCATGAGCGGCCCGTATTCCTCGTAGGCCTCGACGTCGAGCTTCGACCAGCGGCGGAGCTCCCGGACCGTTCGACCATGGTCGTTGACCCGCCACAGGTAGTCGCCGGTGCCGATCGGGTTGCCGTTGCCGTCCTTCGGCGGCGTCCTGCCGGTCCCTTCGTAGACCGGCGTGAACGTTCCGTCGAGGGGCAGAATGTCGAGGCCGTGCTTCGGCAGATCCAGC
>DATJGH010000049.1:0-13320 GCA_035495215.1 Patescibacteria group bacterium | reverse complement strand
ACCGGCGGGCACGACGCCGGCCTCAGAGCAACGGCGAGCACCGAGCTGCGCGACCCGGCGACCGGCAGCTGGTCGAGCGGTCCGGACATGGCGACCGCGCGCGAGCTCCATGCCGAGGTCGCGTTGCCGGACGGCTCGGCGCTGGTCATCGGTGGCGTCGGGCGCGGCGGCAAGTCGCTCGCGTCCGCGGAGCTGTTCGACCCGACCGCGAACGCCTGGTCCGCGGCCGTGCCGATGGCCCACGCCCGATCCGCGTTCGGGGTCGCCCGCCTGCCTGACGGAAACGTCCTGGTCGTCGGCGGCTACGGGGCGACGGGTGCCCCGCTGGCGTCGGCGGAGGTCTACGACTGGCGGGCGAAGAAGTGGACCGACATCGATCCGCTCGCCGACGCCCGCGCGAAGTTCACCGCCACCGCCCTTGACTCGGGCGACGTGCTCGTCGCCGGTGGCTTCGGAGCCGGCGGCAAGTCGCTCGCGTCCGCGGAGCTGTTCGATCCGACCACGCTCCGCTGGAGCGCAGCGGCCTCCATGCACCTCGCCCGCCGGCTCCAGACCGCGACGCTCCTCGGCGACGGCAGGGTGCTCATCGCCGGCGGCTTCGGCTCGAACGGGTCGACGCCGGTTCCCGACGCGGAGGTCTACGACCCAGGTTCGAACGCCTGGAGCAAGGTCGACCCACTTGCCGCGGGCCGCGACGTTGCGGGGGCGGCGCGTCTCGCTGACGGGCGGGTCATCGTCCTCGGTGGCTCGTCGGCCGGGACCCGCTTCGTGAGCACGGAGCTCTTCGACCCGGTCCTGCGCCATTGGGCGGACGGACCGCCGCTGGCCGTGGCCAGGGCCTACTTCGCCCTCCTCACCCTGGCCGACCAGCGCGTCATCGTGATCGGCGGCGACGACGACCGCGGCGACCCCGTCCGGGGCACGGAGATCCTCGCTCCGCCACCGGGTTGACGCTGGGCTCAGGGTGGCGAAACCGCCGCGGATCCTTTGCCGATCCCTAATGAACTGGTCGAGCTGACATGGCGCGGCAACGCCGCCGCCAACAGGAGATCACCCATCCGTCACCCGGCCCGGAGAGACTCGGGGCATGGCATCTCCCACGCGCTGGCCACGGCCGATCACCGGCCTGGCCCTGATCCTTTCGGCTTCCATCTTCGCGGCATGCGGTGGCGCCGGCGGCGGGCCGGCCGGGCCGGCCTCGTCGGCCGGAACCGAGCCCTCCAGCGCGCCCGCCTCGCAGCCTGCGGCCGGGACTCCAGCCCCGACCGACCAGCTCGAGATGAGCATCGCCCTCCTGCCGACGGCCTCGTTCAACACCTCGAAGGCAGCCGTGGCATGCGACGAGGCGATGCTCGGCACGAGCGCCTCGATGACGTGCGACCAGATCGTCGCGCTGGTAGCCCGGGTCGCCTCGACGATGAGCAGCCAACCAGTCACGCAGATCGCAGTCACCAAGCCGGCTGACAACCCGGACGCGATCCAGGTCACGTTCTGGGTGCCATCGGCCGAGGGCAGCGGCCTGACCGCGTTCACCTCGACGATCAACCCCGTGAACCAGACGGTCACCTTCCCTGTCGAGGACTCGCAAGCGGTCTTCCCGACGGCAGGCTAGCGCCCTCCTCGACGCATCCTCTGCCGCCCGGGGATCGGGCGGCAGAGGGGCTCGGCTACCATTCCGCCGATGCCGAGCCCCACGGTGGAGCGTGATCCCCGGATCACGTGGTTGTCTGCCGCCCAGCTCCGCCGCCGCTTCGTCGACTTCTTCGCGGCGCGGGGCCACACGCCCGTGCCGAGCGCGAGCCTCGTGCCGGCGGGCGATCAGACGCTGCTCTTCACCAACTCCGGCATGGTCCAGTTCAAGGAGGTCCTGACCGGCTCGGAGAAGCGCTCCTACAACCGCGCGGTCGACTACCAGCGCTGCCTGCGCGTCGCCGGCAAGCACAACGACTTCGAGGAGGTCGGCCGGACGCCGCGCCACCACACGCTCTTCGAGATGCTCGGGAACTGGAGCTTCGGGGACTACTTCAAGCGCGAGGCGATCCACTGGGCGTGGGAGTTCCTCACCGTCGACCTCGGGATCCCCGGCGAGCGCCTCGCCGCCACGACCTACAAGGACGACGAGCTCGCCCGTGCCGTCTGGCGCGACGAGATCGGGCTGCCGCCCGAGCGCATGGCGGCCTGGGGCGACGTCGACAAGGGCGACGACCACAATTTCTGGCGCATGGCCGACACCGGGCCGTGCGGACCGTGCAGCGAGATCCACTTCGACCGCGGGGCCCACCTGTCCGAGGGTGACTTCTGCGTCCCGGACCATTCGGAGACCTGCCCGCGCTGGCTCGAGATCTGGAACCTGGTGTTCATGGAGTTCGACCAGGGCCCCGATGGCCGGACGCCGCTGCCGTTCACCAGCGTCGATACCGGCATGGGCCTCGAGCGGCTCGCGAGCGTGGTTCAGCAGGTCCCGTCGAACTACGACACCGACGTCTTCACCGCGATCCACGAGCGCATGCGCGAGCTCTTCGGGCACGACCCTGACGAGTTCGAGACAGAGCGCTTCAGCTACCAGGTCATCGCGGATCATTCCCGCGCGATCACGTTCCTGATCGGCGACGGCGTGACCCCATCCAACGAGGGTCGTGGCTACGTCTGCCGCCGGATCATCCGCCGCGCGATCCGCCACGCGCGGCTGCTCGGGCGCACGGAGCCATTCCTCGCCGAGGCGGCCAAGGTCGTGATCGCGACGATGGCGGATGCCTACCCGCACCTGCGCGAGAACGAGGCATCGATCCTGGGCGCGATCACCCGGGAGGAGGCGCAGTTCACGCGGACGCTCGAGGCCGGCACCGACCTGCTCGAGGAGGCCCTGATCCCGCTGACCTCCGCCGATCGCCGGGTCGGCATCCGACCCGAGGATCTGTCCGGCGACGCGCCGGTCCTGCCGGGGACGGTCGCGTTCAAGCTCCATGACACGTACGGCTTCCCGATCGACCTGACGGTCGAGCTGGCGGCCGAGTACGGCGTCGCCGTCGACCGCGCCGGGTTCGATGCCGCGCTCGCGGAGCAACGCGAGCGCAGCCGCTCGGGCAAGAAGGCGGACCTTGCACGAGCCGCGGACCAGGCGGCGCTGTACGAGTCGATCCGGATGCGCGCCGGCGACACCGAGTTCGTCGGCTACGAGACGACCTCCACCGAGGCGAAGGTCGTGGCGATCCTGCGCGACGGCATCGAGTACGACGAGCTCGAGGCGAAGGGCGACGAGGAGCTTCGGACCGAGGCAGGCGCCGCGGCCGAGATCGTCCTCGACCGGTCCCCGTTCTACCCCGAGGGCGGTGGCCAGATCGGCGATCGTGGCGTCCTCAGCGCGGGCGGCGGCGTCGTCTTCGAGGTGGCCGACACGCAGCGGGTGGCGGGCACGCAGACGGCCGGCCTGATCGTCCAGCGCGGGACGTTGCGCGACAAGCTCGCCGTGGGTCAGACGGTGACCGCCGAGGTCGATCCGGAGCGGCGCGCGCACACGATGCGCAACCACACCGGCACGCACCTGCTGCATCGAGCGCTGCGCAACGTCGTCGGCGAGAGCGCGAAGCAGGCAGGCTCGCTGGTCGCGCCGGAGTACCTGCGCTTCGACTTCCCGTTCGACCGGGCGCTGACCGACGAGGAGAAGCGGGCGATCGAGGACGAGGTCCGTCGGATCGTGCGCGAGGACCGGCCGGTGACGGTCGAGCAGCTGCCGATGGCCGAGGCCATCGAGCGCGGCGCCGACGCGTTCTTCGACGAGAAGTACGGCGAGACGGTGCGGACCGTGCGCGTCGAGGACTACAGCTTCGAGCTGTGCGGCGGGACGCACTGCCGCGCAAGCGGCCAGGTCGGCGCGTTCGTGATCACCGGCGAGCGAAGCATCGGCTCGGGGGTGCGAAGGATCGAGGCCCTCACCGGGGCTGGTGCGGACGCTCACCTCCGCGAGCGCCTTGACCTTCTCGACCGTGCGATCGAGGCCGCCGGCGCGACCTCCGCACAGGCGCTGCCGGATCGAATCGGTGCGCTCCAGGGCGAGGTCAGGGACGCGCGGCGCAAGCTGCGCGAGGGTGGGGGAGCGACCGGCGTCCCGCGTCCCGGCGACCTGCGCGATCGGGTCGAGTCGATCGACGGCGTGTCGATCGTCACGCTTGCCGCGCCGTTCGAGTCTCCGGACGCGATGAAGGGCTACGCGAAGGACGTGCGCGCGGCACTCGGCGCGAACGTCATCGCGCTGGTGCTCGACGCCGATGCGCCGCAGATCTTCATCACCGCGGACGAGACCGCGGTCGCGAAGGGCGTCTCCGCGGGCGACCTGGTGAAGGTCGCGATCCCGGCGATCGACGGCAAGGGTGGCGGTCGCCCCGAGATGGCCCAGGGGCGGGGGACGAAGCGCGATGGGGTTGGTCCGGCGCTCGAGGCCATCCGTGCCTCGGTCCGCGACGCCCTGTCGTAGGAGCAGATGACGGTCCTGCGGCGGTTCTGGACTCGAGAGGGCGAGGCCGAGAGCCTCAGCGCGTGCACCGCGCTCGATGTCGGGACCGAGTTCGCCAAGGCGCTCGTGTTCGAGGTCGAAGGTCGCGTCGGGGTCGTGAAGGGCGTCGGGCGGAAGCGCCAGGGCCTCGCGCACATGCAGTCGGGCACGGTTGCCGACATCTCGGCGGTCGTCGACAACTGCGCCGTCGCCCTCCAGGAAGCCGAGGAGATGGCCGGCTTCCGGCCGGAGCAGGTCGTCATCGGCATCGCCGGCGAGCTGGTCAAGGGGTTCACGACCGTGGTCGACCAGCAGCGACCCAAGGCCGACCTGCCGATCACCCAGCCCGAGCTGGGCAAGCTCATCGAGGGCGTCCAGCGCCAGGCGATGCGCGAGGCAGAGCGCTCGGTGACCTGGGAGACGGGGTTGCAGAGCGTTGACGTGCGGCTCGTCCACGCGGCCGTGGTCGGAGCGTGGATCGACGGCTACGCCGTGACCAATCCCATCGGCTTCCAGGGTAGGAACGTCCGGATCGCGATCTTCGACGCCTTCGCGCCGCTGGTGCATCTCGGCGCCCTGCAGACCGTCGCCGCGAAGCTCGAGCTCGAGCTCGTCGCGGTGGTCGCGGAGCCGTACGCGGTGGCGCGCGTCCTCGACAGCGAGCAGGTCCGGCAGGGCGGAGCACTGTTCGTCGACGTTGGCGGTGGCACGACCGACGTCGCGCTGGTTCGGCAGGGCGGAATCGAGGGCACGCGCATGTTCGCCCTCGGTGGCCGCGCATTCACGAAGTCGATCGCCGATCGCCTGGAGCTGCCGTTCCCGCGCGCGGAGGCGCTCAAGGTCGACTACGCCCGTGGCATCGCCGGCGATCGCGAGGCGGCGGTCCGTGACATCGTCGCCGACGACGTGGCGGTCTGGGCGGCCGGCGTCGAGCTGGTGATGGAGGAGCTCGCGGCGGGCGACCTGCTGCCGGGCCGGATCTACCTGTGCGGCGGCGGCTCCCGGCTGCCGGAGATCCGCGAAGCGCTGGGTGCCGAGTCGTTCAGCGCGCACCTGCCGTTCGCCAGGCCGCCGGAGGTGACGATCCTCGCGCCGGACCAGATCGAGACGATCCGCGACGAGACCCGCCTGCTCGGGGACCAGCAGGACGTGACGCCGATGGGACTCGCGTACCAGGCGATCGAGCTGGGCTCGGCGCAGAACCCGCTCGAGACGTCCTTGCGGCGCGTGGTCAAGGCGATGCGCATCTGATGGCCGACGAACCGGCGCGCGCCGCCGTGCTCTCGCATCTGGTCTACCTGGACGTCGACGACGAGATCACCTCGGCGGCCGCGCGAATCCGGGCGACGGACGCGGAGCAGGTCACGCTCGTGCTGCCATACGGCTCGCGGCTCGCGACGTCGCGGATCAACTTCCGGCTGCTCGCCCGCGAGGCGAACGAGCGCGGCAAGCGGCTCGACATCGTCTGCGTCGACGGATCAGCCCGGGCGCTCGCGGCCGCGGCGGGATTGCCGGTGCACGCGTCCGTGGCCGCGTTCGAGGCGTCCCGTGGCGCGGGAACGGGAGGCGGGCCATCCGCAAACGGGAAGGACGGCCCCGACGGGCCAGCCGGCGCCGGCGCGGCAACAGCCGGTGCCGTGGCCACGACGCAGCTCGCTCTGCCGGAGCTCGCCGACGAGGACGACGCCCCGACGCGCATCATCAGCGTGCCCCGTCGGAGCTCGCCCCGCGTCCCGCTGGTCGGGCCGGCGAGGCCGCCGGTGCGGCCACGAGTTGCCGTCGCGGCCGGCCTCGGGATCGTCGCCGGCCTGCTGGTCCTGGGCCTGCTGGCCTTCCAGCTGCTGCCCGCGGCCACGATCGTGCTCCATCCGCGCTCCCAGGCGGTCGGGCCGATCGCCCTGACGGTCCTCGCCCGCAGCGACGTCCTCCAGCCGGACGCGACGAACCTGGTGATCCCGGCCCAGCGCTTCACCTTTCCCCTCGAGGCGACCGACACGTTCACCGCGACGGGAACCAAGCCGGTCGATACCAGGGCGACCGGCAACGTCACCTTCACGAACTACGACACGAGCTCCTCGAACCGGATTCCGGCCGGCTCGATCGTGTCGACAAAGGCCGGGGTCGACTTCGCGACGCTCGACGACGTCGTCGTCTCGGCATCGCCGATCTTCCCGTTCCCGCCGTCCAAGGCGTCGGTTGGTGTCCAGGCGGTCGAGGCCGGGCCGTCAGGCAACGTCGACGCCGGCACGATCACGGTCGTCCCGCGGACCGAGAACAAGCACCTGCTCGACGTCACCAACGAGGACCCGACCGGCGGCGGCGCCCACGAGGACCGGACGGTGGTCAGCGCCGGCGACATCGCGACCGCA
Source organism: Patescibacteria group bacterium (assembly GCA_035495215.1). Classification (GTDB taxonomy): domain Bacteria; phylum Chloroflexota; class Limnocylindria; order Limnocylindrales; family CSP1-4; genus UBA5189. The sequence continues at coordinate 6,462 of DATJGH010000049.1, read as the reverse complement.
CAGGCGACCCTCCAGGGGGCACTCCGGGAGCAGCTCGATACGCGGCTGGCCGGCGCGACCGGGCTGCCCAGCGGGATCCGGTTGTTCGCCGAGACGGCATCGGTGGGTGCAGCGACGCCGAGCGTCGACACGTCGACGCTGGTCGGCACCGAGACTGCCCAGTTCGAGCTCGGTGCGACCGCGGACGGATCCGTGCTCGGCGTCGACTCGAGCCCGATCCAGGGCCTCGCCGAGGGTCGCATCGGCACGAAGGTCGAGGCCGGCTGGACGCTTGCCGATGGGTCGACGGCCGTCCAGCTCGGCGAGCCGAGCGTCCTCGGCGACGTCATCTCCTTCCCCGTGACGGTCAGCGCGAGCGAGGTCCGCAACGTGGACCAGGCCGGCCTCCTCGCCCAGATCCGGGGGCTCGCCCTCCCCCAGGCCCGCACTCGCCTCGAGCCATTCGGCACCGTGTCGATCTCCGTCTGGCCGGACTGGGTGACCACGATTCCAGCCAACGACGACCGCATCGACTTCTCGATCGGCGAGCCGCAGCCGGCGCCGTCACCAACGCCCTGATCGTGGCAACGCAAAGGGGAGCGATCCTGGGCATCGATTACGGTGAGCGGCGCATCGGGCTGGCGATCGCCGACCCGGATGGCCTCGCGGCTCGCCCCCTCAGCACGATCTCGCGGGCCCGCTCGCTGGCGCCTGCGGACGATGCAGCGGCACTCGAGCGGGCCACGCGCGGCGCTTCGGTCGTCGAGCTCGTGGTCGGGCTGCCGCTCGAGGCGAACGGCGCACACGGCCCGATGGCCGAGATCGTCACGGCCTGGGCGCGAGCGGTCGGGGAGCGGCTCGGGCTGCCGGTGACTCTGCGCGACGAGCGCCTGTCCAGCCACCTCGCGGAGTCTCGCCTCGGTCCCATGCCGCGCGGCAGATCGGGCGGCCCGCCATCGCGGACCCAGCGAGACCGGTATCGTGAGCGCGTGGACCGCGAGGCCGCCGCGATCATCCTGCAGGACGAGCTCGACGCTCGGCGTGCCCGAGTGACCGAGTGACGGTGCGAAGCGGCCGCGGGCCGCGCGAGCCGGAGATGCCGTCGTGGCGCGCCTCCGACGGTCGCGGCAACCCGCCGATGGCCCCGCGCCGGCGGAATGGCCAGTCCGGCTTCCGGCTGCCGGGGATCGTCAGGTTCCTGCTCTTCGCCGGCGTGTTGGCGGGCCTCGTGCTGATCGTCCTGCTGACCGCGCTGCGGCCCGTTCTCCGTGCCGGCGTCGTCGGCTGGGCCTGGGACAACCCGGGCACGATCATGCGCTTCCCGTTCGTGTCGGACCTCGTGCGCGAGGACCTTGGCGCCGCGTTGACGACACCCGGCACCGGCGAGGCGACCGATTCCGTGTTCACGGTGAATCCCGGCGACACCATCTACACGATGGCGCCGCGCCTCGCCCAGGAGGGCTACATCACCAACAACCGGGCCTTCCTGTTCGCCGCGCTCGACAACGGCCTCGCCGACAAGCTCGCCGCGGGCACGTTCGTGCTGCGCAAGAACATGACGCCCGTCGAGGTCGCCGATGCCCTGATGACCGCGCGGGTGACGGTGACCACGGAGGACATCACGTTCCGCGAGGGCCTCCGGATCGAGCAGATGACCGCGCTCCTGCAGACCAAGCAGGTGGGCTTCGATCCGAAGGACTTCTACGACCTGGCGAAGCACCCGACGGCGGCGCTGCTGGCCGACTACGACTGGCTCAAGCTTCCGAAGGGGGCCAGCCTGGAAGGCTTCCTGTACCCGGACACGTACCAGGTCGTGACCAGGTCGGATGGCGGCCCGACCAAGGTCACCACGGCGGAGGCCCTCGTCCGGATGCTCCTGGACCGGTTCGCCCAGGTCGTGGGCGAGGAACGGATGAACGTGCCCGCGACCCGGCACATGACCTTCTACCAGATCGTGACGCTCGCCTCGATCGTGGAGCATGAAGCCGCCGTGGACCAGGAGCGCGCGCTGATCGCGGGCGTCTACCAGAACCGGCTCAATGGGCTCCACGGCGTCGCCCGCGTGCTCAACGCGGACCCGACCGTCACCTACGCCACGGACACGATGGCCCTGGCGAAGCTGCCGTTCGAGCAGTGGCAGGAATACTTCTTCTGGAAGGTGCCGCCCAGCCCACTCGCGCAGGTCAACGTGGACGCGGACCTCCAGGGCTACCAGACCTACCAGGTGGCCGGGCTGATCCCGGGGCCGATCTCGACCCCGAGCCTGGCCTCCATCGACGCCGCCCTGAAGCCCAACACCGCCGCCGGTTACCTGTACTTCGTGCTCATCCCCGACACGAAGCAGCACGCCTTCGCCAAGACGCTCAAGGAGCACAACGCCAACCTGCGCAAGTACGGCTACCTCCCGTGACCGAGCGGGACGTCATCCGCGGCCTCAACCTCGATACCGAGCTTCGGGAGCTCCGGCCCGATACCTGGCCGCACCCGGCCGACTTCGCCGCGCCGCCCTCCGCGGCCCAGCGGGCGCAATGGACCGAGGCCGATCGGGCGGCGCGGCCGGAGCGACTCCGGCGCCTGCGCGAGCGAATGGCGAGTGAGGGGGTCGACGGCTACTTCGGGTTGCGCTGGGAGCACATGCGCTACCTCACGGGGCTGCCCTTCGACGAGAGCGAGGTCACCGGCTCCGGCGACTCGGGCAAGTTCCTCGTCGGCCTCGACCAGGTGTGGGTCATCGCTGACAGCCGCTACACGATCGCGGTCAAGCGCGAGGCACCCGAGTCGACGCTGTTCCCGGCGGATCGGCAGCTCGTCGAGGTCTGGGCGGACCTCCTCGCCACGGCAGGGGTCAAGCGCGTCGCGATCGAGGCCGCGACGATCCCGCACCTCACCTGGGAGCGCCTCGTCGCGGCAGCCCCGGACATCGAGCTCATGCCCATCGAGGGCTGGGTCGAAGCGCAGCGGCAGCTCAAGGACCCCTCGGAGCTCGAGCGCGTCGCAGCCGCATGCGCCATCGCCGACCGCGCGCTCGCCTCGCTCCTGCCCTCGATCCGCCCGGGCGTGACCGAGAAGGAGCTCGCGCTCGACCTCGAGTGGCGCATCCGAACCGGCGGCGCGGACCGCCTCGCGTTCGACGTCGCCTGCCTTGCCGGCGCCGAAGCGGCGTTGCCCCACGGGGCGCCCGGTGATCGGCCAGTCACCGCGGGCAACGTGCTGCTCTTCGATTTCGGTGCGCAGTGCGCGGGCTACCGCAGCGACATGACCCGAACCCTGTTCGTGGGCGAGCCACGCGAACGTGATGCCGATGTGTATCGGGTCGTCGCCGCCGCGCAGGACATCGTGTTCGAGCGCCTGTGGGAGGACATGTCGGCGGCGCAGGGTGACCGCCCGCTGCCGACCGGGCCCTCGTACGACGCCCTTGCGCGCTCGGTCATCGAAGCTGACGGCCGCTGGCCGGCATACGGCCACGGGCTCGGGCACGGTATCGGTCTCGCCACCCACGAGCTGCCCGGCCTGGGTCGCCGGAGCCCGGAGCAGCCCCTCCCGCGCCGGACGGTGTTCTCGGTCGAGCCCGGGATCTACCTCGAGGGCGAGATGGGCGTCCGCATCGAGGACCTCGTGGTGCTCGACGTCGATGCCGGCCGTGCCGACCGGGTCACGCTCTTCCCGCGGGACATGGTGATCGTCGGCACCTGATCCGTGGTCCGTGCCGTTCTCCCGCGGCACGCCAGCTGCCGACTACAATTCGCAGCCCACCCGAGATCGAATCGGGCCGCAGCGCGTCCCGGCGGCCCCGGACGACCGGCCCGAGCCTCCAGACGGAGCCCATCGACACATGATCAGCACCGGCGAGTTGCGCAAGGGCGTGACGATCGAGCTCGACAACGAGCTCTGGCAGATCCTCGACTACCACCACATCAAGATGGGCCGCGGCTCGGCCCAGGTCCGGATCACGCTGCGCAACGTCAAGCGCGGCCAGACGATCGAGCGCTCGTTCCAGGCCGGGACGAAGTGGCCACGCGCCCAGATGGAGCAGCGACCCGTCCAGTTCCTGTACCGCGACGGCGACGACTTCCACTTCATGGACACCGACAACTACGACCAGTTCATGCTCCGCTCTGAGCAGCTCGGCAGCGCGACGAGCTACATGAAGGACGGGATGACGCTCGACCGGACGAGCTACGAGGGCGAGACCATCGGGGTGGAGCTGCCGGTCACGGTCGACCTTCGGGTCGAGAAGACCGAGCCGGGCTTCGCCGGCGACACCGCCCAGGGCGCGCGCAAGCCGGCGACGACCGAGACGGGCCTGGTGGTGCAGGTCCCGCTGTTCGTGAACGAGGGCGACACGATCCGTGTCGACACGCGGACCGGGGAGTACCAGACGCGCCTGTAGCTCGAGCGAGGCCTCAGATGCCGAGGTCCGGCAGCAGGAGTGACACGACCGCGAACAGCCCGCTGACGAGCAGAAGCGGGCGGAAGAGCCGGCCCCGGAGCGCGCGGCCAACCTGACCGTCGGCCCGTCGGCCGAGGCGGCGCCGAACATCCCGGAGCGGCTGGCCCGCGGCGATCGGGTCTTCGCCGTCGGCGATCCGGCGGCGCACGTTGGCGATCGCGATCGCCACCTCGGCGCGGAGCCGCGCATCGCCGTCCGGGGGAAGCAGCTCCTGCGCGGCCGCCTCGATCCCGGCGAGGTCGCCTGGCCCGCCGGCGAACCAGTCCGCGAAGTCGCGTGCGATGGCCTTCTCCACGCGCTCGGCGGGATCTGTCTCGGGCATTCGCTCGGCAACGGCCTTCGCCTCGTCGAATCGCTGCACGAAGGCGAGCATCTCGACGCGGACCCAGTCGAGATCGGGCTGATCCCGGTGGGCGAGCAGCCAGCGTCGTGCCGCCGGCGCATTGGTCGGCACACCACCGCCGGTCTGGGCGCGGACCTGGGCCAGCTCCCACTCGCCGAGCCAGCTGAACGCCTCGAACGCCTCACGCGCCGGCGCCGGCATCGCCCGGATGAATGCTTCGGCGCCCAGGGCCGCACCGAGCACCACGAGGACGACCAGGCGCGCCGGCTCGGGCACGGACGCCGGCAGGAGCAGGCCGACAACCACCCACGCGACGATCACCGCAACGAGCAGGGCGACCTCCGAGAGCCCGAAGGGCCCGACGATGGCCGGTGCCCGGACCGCAGCGCCGACGTCACCGAACGAGCGCCCGGTTGGCCGCGCCCGACCGGCAGCCACGGCCGCCTCGACGGCAGGTGCCCGCTTGATGACCGCGGTGGCGATCGTGAGGAAGATGATCCCGGCGCCCACGAGGAATCCAAGCCACGTCTGCCCGAGGCCGAGCGGGTCGGGTTGCGCGGCCCCGCGCGAGAGCGCCAGTCCCGACACCACGGTCCATGGCATCGCCACGCCCGCGAGCAGCCAGAAGGCGAGGCGCCACGCGCCTCGCTGCACGAGCACGAGCCAGAGCACGAGGACGGCCGCCAGGATGGGCCAGGAGACGAGCAGGTCGCCCGACAGCAGGAGGAACAGCCCGAGGCACACGCCGCCGAGGACGGTGACCAGCGCCGACAGCCGTGGCCCAACGACGAGCCCTCGCGATCGGCGCCGGCCCCCATACGCGAGCACGGCGAGGAACACCGCAGGCGCCACCAGCGTGGCGACCGCGACCGCGATGTCGACCGTCAGTCCATCCGGCACGGGTGGGACGATAGCCGACGCTCGGCGCGACCCGGCCCCGTACGATGGGCCCGTGGAATCACCGGCGCCGGCCCTTGAAGGGCTGCGCATCCTCTCGGTCGGCGAGGCCGCCCGTGCGATCGCGACGACCGTCCGCGCGGACGAGCAGCTGCGCGACCTGTGGGTCGAGGGCGAGGTCGGGCGGGTCACGATCTCGTCGGCCGGACACGCCTACTTCGCGCTGAAGGACGATCGTGCGCAGCTGCAGTGCGTGTGGTTCCGCGACGAGCGCATTCGATCGCCGTTTCAGCCACAGACGGGGATCCGGGTGGTGGCCCACGGGCGGGTCGACGTGTACGAGGCGCAGGGTGCCCTGCAGCTGTACGTCGACTCGATCCAGCCCTCCGGGGTGGGGGACTTCGCGATCCGGTTCGAGCAGCTGAAGGCCAAGCTGGCCGCGGAAGGGCTGTTCGCATCCGAGCGGAAGCGGCCCCTGCCGCCGCGGCCGGCCGTGGTGGCGGTGGTCTCATCGCCCACCGGTGCGGCCTGGAAGGACGTCTGCCAGGTCTTCGCGCGGCGCTGGCCGCTCACCCGTGTCGTGCTGGTGGCATGCCAGGTCCAGGGTGACGGCGCGCCGGAATCGATCGTGCGGGCGCTGCGGCGCATCGAGCGGCACGTCGCCCTGCTCGCCGACGCGGGTCGCGGCGCGGAGGCGCCCGTCCTGACGATCGTCGCGCGCGGCGGTGGCTCGATCGAGGACCTGTGGTCGTTCAATGACGAAAGGGTGGTCCGGGCGATCGTCGCCCACTCG
>DATJGH010000048.1:0-4405 GCA_035495215.1 Patescibacteria group bacterium | reverse complement strand
TCGCCGGGTGATCGTGCCCGCCGAGGGTCTCGACGAGGCGCGCCTGGTCGATGGCCTCGACATCGTGCCGGCGGCTCGGTTGAGCGACGCGGTCGCCGCGCTCCGCTCGCGCCGACGAGCCGCGCCGACCGCGCCAGCGCGGGTGGACCTCGCCCCTGCCACGTCCGTATCGTCCGGGCGGCCGGCGCCGGCGCTCGCTCCACCGCCGGCGCCGCCCGACCTTGCCGAGGTCCGCGGACAGGCAGAGGCGCGACGCGCGCTGGAGGTCGCGCTCGCCGGTGGCCACGGGCTGCTCATGATCGGCCCGCCCGGGACCGGCAAGACCATGCTGGCCAGAACGATCCCCACGCTGCTCCCGCCGCTCTCCGACGCGGACTCGCTATCAGCCACGATCATTGCTTCGGTGTCGGGCGAGGCACCGATCCGGGACCTGGTTCGGACGGCCCCGTTCAGGACCCCGCACCACACGAGCTCCTATGCCGCCATCGTCGGCGGCGGCCCGCGGCTGCTACCCGGCGAGGTGACCCGCGCCGACAACGGGGTCTTGTTTCTCGACGAGCTCACCGAGTTCTCGCGCGACGTCCTCGAGGCGCTGCGCCAGCCGCTCGAGGACGGTCGAGTCTCGATCGTCCGCGCGGCCGGAGCGGTCACGCTGCCCGCGCGGTTCCAGCTGGTTGCGGCGTCGAACCCGTGTCCGTGCGGGCACGCCGGCGAGGAGGACCGCTGCCGGTGCGCTCCCGGTGTTCCGGAGCGGTACGTCGGGCGGATCTCCGGGCCGCTCCGCGATCGCATCGACGTGTGGGTCACCCTGGCCCGGGTGTCGGGGACGGCGATGGTCCAGGCGGCCGAGCCGGAGTCGTCGGCAACCGTCGGCGCGCGCATCGCCGCTGCGCGTCGACGGCAGCTCGAACGTCCGGGCAGGCGCCTGAACGCGCGGGTCACGGGCCGCGCGCTGCGGTCGATCGCCCAGATGGCACCCGAGACAGCCCGGCGCCTGGCGGATCTCGCCGACGCGGAGCTGTTGTCCGGGCGTGGCACCGAACGCCTGCTCCGGGTTGCGCGCACCGTCGCGGACCTCGCGGAATCGGAGGCCGTCGAGGTCGAGCATCTCGAGGAGGCGGCCCGCTGGCGCCCGAGCGTCCGCCAGCCCGTGCTGGCCCTGGCGGTCTGACGATGCTCGGCGTTGGTGCGGGGCCGGATGGAGCGACGCTCGGCGGCGCGGCCGACGTGCCGCCGGTAGACGTCTTGGGCCGAGGATCGTTCGGCGACGCCGATCGGGACGCGCTCGCGGTGCTCCTGTCGGTCGATGGGCTCGGCCCGTTGACGCTCGGTCGTCTCGTTGACCGGCTCGGCTCGCCCGCCGCCATCCTGGAAGCCGCGGCGGGCCCCGATGGCGCCGCGACGCTGGTCCAGGGCAGCAGGGCAGGCGACGGGGAGTGGCGGGCGATGCCCCATGCGGTCGCGCAGGCCATCGGCGTAGCCGCCGCCAACCAGGGCAAGCTGCTCGAAGCGGTGACAAGGAGCGGCCTCCGTGTCGTCGCGCGTGGTGACCCGGACTATCCCCACCGCCTGCTCGCGATCGAGATCCCGCCACCAGCATTGTTCGTCCGCGGCTCGCTGGCGTCGCTCGGGACAGGGCGCGTCGTTGCGGTCGTCGGCACGCGACGGCCCTCGCTGCTCGGCCGTCGAATCGCGAGCCGGATCGCGACTGCGCTCGCGCGAGCCGATGCGACGGTCGTCTCGGGCCTCGCGATCGGCATCGACGGGGCGGCGCACGCGGCCTGCGTCACCGAGGGCGTCCCAACCGTCGCGTTCATCGGCGGCGGCCATGCCCGGCTGTTTCCGAGGGCCCACGACCGACTGGCCGATGCGATCGTCGAGGGCGGCGGCGCGGTCGTGTCCGAGTACGCGCCCACCGTCCGCCCCACCAGAGGCACCTTCCCCCAGCGCAACCGCCTGATCAGCGGCGCCTCGGACGCGGTGGTCGTGGTCGAGGCCGGCGCGCGGAGCGGCGCGCTCGTCACGGCCTCCTGGGCCCTCGAGCAGGGCCGGGAATGCTTCATCGTCCCCGGCTCGATCGACTCGCCGACAGCCGCGGGCTGCAACGGATTCCTCCGCGACTGGCACGGCCTGGCCAGGATCGTGTCCGGGGTCCCGCAGCTGCTCGAGGACCTGGGGCTCCTCGCCGCGGCCGGCCTCCCCGCTGGCCCCGGCGCGGAGACCGACAACAGTGGCAACGTGATCGTGCGATCGAGCGTACGGCTGCCCTCGGCCGGTGCCGTGCTTTCAGGTCGAGACGGGGCGCAGGTTGCGGTGGCCGAGGCGCTGATCCATGGCGCCGTGATCGTCGACGAGCTCGTGGCCGTCACGCGGCTGAGCGTCGGCGCGGTCCTCGGCGCGCTGACGAGGCTGGAAGCCGCAGGTCTCGCGCGCCCGAGCCACGGTCGCTACGAGCCCATGGGACCGCTCGCCGCCGTCGACCCGAAGGCTGCCTGACGGTCGTGCCGATCGTCCGGACCCAGGACCATCGGCCGGGTTTGCCGGCACGCACCGGTTGCTATCGTCCCGGCCGTGATCCGGGCGATCCTCCACCTGCTCAACGACCAGCCACTGTCGGTCGACCTGCTCGACGAGCCCAAACCGGGCGACGTCAGCGTCATCTGCACGAACGTGCGGTCGATGGACGGCAAGCGGCCGGTGTTCATCGACTTCAGCGATTCGACGTTCGCGTTCCCGATGGCGTCGGTGCGTTTCGTCGAGATCCCGACCGGCGCCGGGGCCGAGGAGCGTGCCCGGGCCGCGGCAGCTGCCGCCGAGACGGGCGACGAGGGCGAGGATCTCGAGATCGACGAGGACTTCCTCCGGCGCGTCCGCGAAGCCTGAGGTACGGCGCCGGCAAGCGGCGGAGAACCGCTGGGTAACCGGCCGTGCAGGGACCCGTGGGTATACTCCCGCCCGATGCCGAAGCACCTGGTGATCGTCGAGTCGCCGGCCAAGGCGCGGACGATCGAGCGCTACCTCGGCTCCGATTACCGTGTCCTGGCTTCCTACGGGCACGTCCGCGACCTCCCGGAGAACCCCGGCAAGGGCAAGTTCGGGGTCGACGTCGAGCACGGCTTCGAGCCCGAGTACGTGATCGCGGAGGACCGGCGCAAGCAGGTCGACGCGATCGCCAGGGCCGCCAAGTCGGCAGACACGGTCTACCTGGCGACGGACCTCGACCGGGAAGGCGAGGCCATTGCCTGGCACGTGACCGAGGCGGCCAATGTCGCCGAGGCCAAGACCCGGCGCGTGACGTTCTCCGAGATCACCGAGCGGGCGATCCGCGACGCGTTCGCGAACCCGCGCGGCATCGACAAGAACCTCGTGGACGCCCAGCAGGCCCGCCGGATCGTCGACCGACTCGTCGGGTACACGCTGAGCCCGCTCATCTCGCGCAAGGTCCGGGGCGGCCTGTCGGCGGGCCGGGTGCAGTCCGTGGCCGTGCGCCTGGTGGTCGAGCGGGAGCGCGAGATCGACGCGTTCGTCGCGCGGGAGTACTGGACCCTCCGCGCGCTGCTCTCGACCGAGGCCGGCGAGGAGTTCGAGGCAGAGCTGGTTCGCGTCGACGGCGCGCCCCTGGACGTCAATGACGGGGAGACCGCGGAACAGCATGCCGAGGCGCTGCGCGGCCTCCACCCGCGGGTCGCCTCGATCGCGACGAAGACGCAGAAGCGCAGCCCTGCGCCGCCGTTCACCACCTCGACGCTCCAGCAGGAGGCGAGCCGCAAGCTCAGCTTCAGCCCGAAGCGGACGATGTCCGTCGCCCAGCGACTGTACGAGGGCGTCGACACGGCCGATGGGCACGTCGGCCTGATCACGTACATGCGTACCGACTCGGTCGCGATGGCCGGCGTGGCCATGGGCGAGGCGCGCGACGTGATCCGCGACCGCTTCGGTGACCCGTACACGATGCCCAAGGGCCGGGTGTACAAGACCAGGACCAAGGGCGCCCAGGAGGCGCACGAGTCGATTCGGCCGACGTCGTTCCGCCGCGACCCCGACTCGCTTGCCGGCTTCCTCAAGCCGGAGGAGCTCCGCCTCTACCGGCTCATCTGGCAGCGCGCCCTGGCGAGCCAGATGGAGGCGAAGGAGCTGGAGACGACGACTGCCGAGCTGACGGCCGGGCCGTACGGGCTGCGGGCCACGGCGACGCGCGTGCTGTTCGACGGCTTCGCGCGCGTGTACACCGAGGGACTCGATGAGAGCCGCAACGGGACGGACGCGGACGACGACGTCGAGGGCCGGCTGCCGGCGCTCCACGAGGATGACGCGACGGACGTTCGCGACGTCACGACCACGCAGCACTTCACCGAGCCGCCGCCGCGCTTCACCGAGGCATCGCTGATCAAGGCGCTCGAGGAGC